>JABMNC010000020.1 GCA_013205365.1 Cryomorphaceae bacterium
CCGGGAACTGCGTCACGCAAGCCAATACGCCTGCCTGCTCCATGCCGCGAATTTGCGCATTGGCCATGAGGGAAACCCTTCTCGGATCGCTCCCGAGGGCTCGCTGCCCGATAATGGGGTTGCGCGGATTGGTGTTGACGTCCACTACGGGTGAAAAATTAACGTGGATGCCGAGCATGCGCGATTCTGTGGCGAGTGCGCGGCCGTATCGGCGGGCCAAGGCGGTGTCGGATGTCGCTCCCAAGGTCAGCGGCCAGGGAAGGCGCGGCAAACTGTCCAGCCGCATGGCAGCACCCCATTCTGCGTCTTGGGCCATCATAAGAGGCAGGGGCCCTGCGGCCGACTGCAGGCGAGCAATTGCCGCACGCTGGCGCTCTGGCCCACCCTGCATCCAGATGATTCCCCCTATTTGGCCGCTGCGGACTAGGGATTCAAGCCGATCGATTTCTGCGCTTCCTTTGTTGCTGTAGCCCGCCACCATGATGAGCTGACCGAGCTGGCGGTCGATGTTTTGCGCCTCTAGCCTGTTGTGATTCAGCACAGTAAACAAAAGAATTATTCCGAGAGTCCTTTTGGCATTCATGCACCCAAAGTAGGCCAAAAAACGCGGTATCTTTGGGTGGTATGGCGTTTTTTTCACTGTTTAAAAACCAGAACAAACCACGAGGGTTTCAGCTGCAGCATCGGTACTACGACGAGCGCAAAGAGCGCCTCGCGCAGCTCGGTCAAGAAGCCCCTCAGAATCGCGAGGCACGCAAGCAACGCCTGCACGACGCGTGGACTTCGAACCGTCGTTTAAAGACCTCGAGTAAGAACCAGTTTTTACGCTCCGCGGCCATCGTTTTGGCATTGCTGGTTCTGGCATCGCTGCTTTTGCGATGAGCAGAGCCCCAATTCGCAGCCTTCCGGACTCGGTAGCTAATTTAGTGGCAGCCGGTGAGGTCGTTCAAAGGCCCTCGTCGGTAGTTAAGGAGCTCATGGAGAATTCCATTGACGCCGGAGCCAGCGAGATCGAAGTGACCCTTACTAATTCTGGACGCAGCCGAATCCAGGTGCGCGATAACGGCCAGGGCATTGACCCAGAGGACCTTCCCCTGGCACTGGTCCGCCATGCGACCTCAAAGCTGCGCGACGCCAACGACCTGTTTGCCCTAACCACCATGGGATTTCGCGGAGAAGCCCTCGCGTCGATGGCTGCCGTTGGCCAGGTTACCCTGCGCTCGAGAACAGCCGACCACGAGGTGGGAATTGAGCTGCGCTGCTCGGGAGGCAATCACGAAGGCAGCGGCCCAAGCCCGGGCCCTGTCGGTACCACTGTGGCCGTCGACCATTTATTTTTCAATGTTCCGGCCCGCAGGCAGTTTCTCAAGTCGGACGCCATAGAGTTCAAGCATGCCCTTGAGGTTTTTGACTCCCTGGCCCTAGCGCACCCCAACATTCGCATGATCCTAAAGCACAACGGCTCCGACGAGCGCGTGCTGGATCCTGGCAACCTACGGCAGCGAACCACGGCCGTCTTGGGGCGCCGAAGCAGCGATAAACTGGTCCCCGTAGACGAGGCCACGGACTTGGTTCACGTGCACGGCTTTGTGCTTCGTCCCGAGGCAGCGCGCAAGACCCGAGGAGACCAGTACCTCTTTGTCAACCGCCGCACTGTGCGCAGCGCCTACATACACCGTGCTGTCCTCGAGGCCTTTGAGGGTCTTATTCCCGGCGACATGCACCCAGCCTATGTGCTGTTTTTGGAGCTAAACCCCGAACGCATTGACGTCAATGTGCACCCCGCCAAGACCGAAATCAAGTTTGACGACGAGCGGGGCGTGTATGCCATGGTTCGCAGCGCGGTGCGCCGGGCCCTAGGAATCCACCAAATAGCGCCTACGCTCGACTTTGAAGTTCCAGTGGGCGAGCACATTGATTGGAGCAGCCGGAGCAAGCCAGATGCGCCCGGCGTGCTGGTCAACCCCGACTTCAATCCTTTTTTGGCGAATTTTTCGCGCACCCGGCCTCGAGACGGCGAAGCGGGCCTAAGCCTTGATTTTTTTGCCCCTCCTGCACGAACTGATTTCGGCCTGCAGCAGGACCTCGAACTTCCCAGTCAAGGATGGAACGACGAGGCAAGCGACTCCTCGGCCGAGCGACCCCGAGCTTCGGGAAAGGCACTCAGCGTGTCCGGAAGGTTTGCCTTGGTTCCCATGGCCGACAAGTTGGTGATCGTTCACTTGGATCGGGCGCAGCGGCGCATCGACCTGGAGCGCTGGATTGCCGGATCCACACGCCACAGTCAAAACTGGCTCTTTCCTCTGGACTGGACTCCGAAACCTGGATTTATGGACGCCTGGGAATCCAAGCTCCGAACCTGGGGATTTGCCTGGGAGCCCGGCGATTCGGGTCTGACCTGGACTGCCGGCCCCGGATTTTGCTCGCCAGAGTCCGCAATGGACTGGCTCGAAGGCCTCACTGCCGTCGAAGCCGAGGACGATTTGGAGCTCCGCACCGCAATTAGCCATTGGCTTAACTCCCACCCAGCCCGGTTTGCCGACGTTCCCGACCTCGTTGACCGACTTTTTGCCTGCAGCGACCCATGGACCGACGATCTTGGGCGCCCAACGGCTCGACTTTTGAACGCAGACGAACTTGCACGATTATTTTAATTATGAACTACCGCCCCTCTGGCTTCAGCTTTCTCCCTCCGGTTGTTAAGAACCTTCTTATCATCAACGGACTTTCCTTTTTTGCGAGCATTGTCTTTGGCCGCATGGGCTTCGACGTCTTAGGGAAATTCGGACTCTACCTGCCGGTAAGCGAATTTTTTGAGCCCTACCAGCTGGTCACCCACCTCTTTTTGCACGACACCAGCAACCTGGGGCATATTTTGGGCAACATGTTTGCCCTCTGGATGTTTGGAACTCCGCTTGAAAACCTCTGGGGCGGGAAGCGATTTTTTATCTACTATTTTGTAACCGGATTTGGTGCTGCTGCGCTGCACTTGGGGGTGAACTATTGGGACTACGTGCAGGCCTCCAACCTTCACGCGCTCGAGGGCAGCCTGGATGCCCTGTACCGCATGCAATCCCTGGCCATGACCCCCACCGTAGGAGCTTCGGGAGCCGTCTTTGGCCTGCTTCTGGGCTATGGCATGATGTTCCCCAACCAGAAGATTTACCTCTACTTTTTGCTGCCCATCAAGGCCAAGTGGTTTGTACTGATCTACGGACTTTTTGAACTCTTCAACGGAGTCGCCAATTCAGGATCAAGCATTGCCCACTTTGCCCATGTGGGCGGAATGATCTTTGGGTTTCTCCTGATACGCCGTTGGCAGGCTAAACGAAGGGAGTTTTAGCGCTTTGGCATGCCCATGAGTCCTAGAGAGCAAGTACGCATTTGGATTGAGCAAAGCCCGATTAACCGGCTCATTATGGGCTTGGTTCTGGTTTTTTTGGTACAAACCGCCTTTGATTTGGTGGGCTGGGCCACGGGCTGGCCTGCAGAACGCGGGATGCTTAACTTCTTTGGCCTTCACACGGGCGGACTTTTGCCGCTCTACCAACCCTGGACCCTGCTTACCTACGGAGCGCTCCACTACGGTCTTTTGCATCTGGTATTCAATGCTTTGACGCTCTACTTTACTGCCTCACTGCTTGAAACGCTCTGGCCCTCTCGACGAATTCTGCGCCTTTTTGCCCTGGGAATTTTAGCAGGTGCCCTGGGCGCATGGCTTGCAGGGATTTGGCGGCCGGCTGTGGTAGTCGGCGCTTCGGCGGGGGTTTATGCAGTCTTTACCGCCGCCGCGGTGCGCATGCCCGACTTTAGGGTCCGTCTTTTTTTTGTGCTTGAACTCAAACTTTGGATTGTGCTGGCCGTATTGCTGGGCATGGATGTGGTTGGTTTGTTTTCGACCGACACTACCGCACGAGCCGCACACCTTGCCGGAGCAGCTACGGGCTGGCTTTTTGCCCTAAACCCCCATTGGCTAGACTGGTCCTTCACCCTGGGTACCTCAAGGCGCGGCAGAAAAGCCGCTAAACTCAAGGTAGTTCGCCCTAGCGAACCCAGCCTGGACCAGCTGCTGGACAAAATTTCGGCAAAAGGAATAGATTCCCTAACCGCCAACGAACGCAAAATCCTTGACCGCAGCAGCCAAAAGAAGTAAGTGGGGCCTGCGTTGGTGGTGGATCCCGCAGCTGCTCGCCCTGCCGGTCACGGGGCTGGCTTGGATGGGTATGGCTACCGATATCGCCCTTTTGGCGCCGCTGAGCCTGCTTCTACCCTACTTGATTATATACCATGTCGTTTGGAGCCTGATTGCCTCCGCGCATTTGCATCCCTCTGCCCTACTGGGAGCACTTCTGCTTGCACTGGCCTGGGAACCCATGGGCCTTTGGATGCAGGTGCGCAGACCCCCCTCCGCTCTGCCCTCTGAAAACCTGGTCCGCATGGCAACCTGGAACGTGCACCACTGGCGCAACCGAAGCTGGACCGAAGATTCCGCCACGGTGCAGGCTATGACGGAGCAGGCCCTCGCGCTTGATGTGGATTTAATAGCCCTGCAGGATGTGCGCAGCGCGACCGAGGCCGACCGCCTTCTGAAGGCCAAGCTGTTGCATCACGTGGCTGCCTTCGATTTGGCCATTTACAGCAGGTACCCAATAGTGCAGTGGGATCGGGTGGAGTTTCCGGGCGAGTATGAGGAATACGGCTTTATTTGGGCCGACCTAGCCCTACCCAATGGCGATACGCTTCGCGTGGTAAACGTACACTTAGTCAGCACCGACGTAGACCTGCGCGAAACCCAAAACGAGCAGGCTAAGGCCGGGTGGTGGTGGAGCGCAAAACTGCTCCTTAGGCGCATGATTCACCGGGCAAAACCGCGCTCGATTCAGGTAGATGCGCTGGCGGCTTGGTGGGCAGAGTGTCCGACTGCCACGGTGGTAATGGGTGATTTCAACGACGGTCCTACCTCGTCAAGCCACCGAAGACTTAGTGCCTTCGGCAGCGACAGTTTTGCGCAAGCGGGCGCGGGCTGGGGCAGTACCTACCGGGGTCTGCATCTTGTTCCGCTCCGAATCGATTGGATTTGGACCAGCGGACCTTGGAAGGCAGTCGAGCACCGCGTGGTCAAGCAAACGTGGAGCGACCATAATCCGGTCCTGGTTGCATTGGTTAAAGGTCAATAGCCGGGGATCCCTGGCTAGAACCTATTGACTGCTCGTTTTGCGCACCCGCCTGAGGTCTAAATCGTTCATGGGGTGGGGTGGCGGGCCGACCCATGTCTTGGGCCAAGCGCGAAGGCTGACGTCGTAAAAGAGCGGAATCAATAGGGCCTCAGAGTGCATCCGTGCGTCGAGTTCCGCGGCTTTGGCTGCGCGAGCATCGGGATCCTGTTCCGTTTTAAATGCTTGGTAGCCGTCAAGGCCCGGGTAGCCGGTGACGTTGGGTCCGCCCGCTTCGCCGTAGAGCATGAGGTAGTTGCCTGCGTCGGGGTAGTCCGCGATCCAGCTTGCGCGGTAGAGTCCGAGTCGGCCATTGGCCTTGTCTTCTCTAAAAGTTGCCGCTGGAAGCACCTGAACCTCGACGGGTAGCCCGAGTTGGCTCCAAGCGCTTTGCAGGAATTCGGCTACGTCGCGGTAGGATGCCGTAGTGCTAATAATCAGCGGTTTAAGTCCTGTCTTGGCTGTACCATCGGTGCTGAGAAGGCCGGCCTGGGTGAGCAAAATCCTTGCGGAATCGGGCCGGTAGCTCCAGGGATTGGTCCAGTCGGAGGCGGGTCGGTAGCCGGGCATACCAGCGGGCAAAATTCCGCCATGCGCGGGAATTCCGAGGCCATTTTTGAGGTAGCGAATGATGCCCTCGCGGTCGACCGCCCAGTTTAGGGCACGACGAACCCGCAGGTCGGCGAGGTAGTCAGGATTGCTGGGGCCGTAGCGCAGTACCAGGTACTCCGTGTTGAGAAAGGGTGCAGTGCGCTGGGTGAACTTGCCGCGCCATTGGGTTTTAAGCTGGCCGTCGGGCTCAAGCCACTGGTCCTTGTAGCTGGGGTCAATGCCCGTTAAAAAGTCGAGTTCGCCCTGTAAGAAGGCCATAAATGCAGACTGGCGGTCGGGTACAAAGCTTACACTGACTGCCTCGAGGTAGGGCAATCGCTGGCCCTCAGCGTCGTGCTCGGGGTACTTGGGCTGGCGACGAAGCACCAGTTTTTGCCCGCGCTGCCATGCCTTGAGGCAGAAGGGACCGGAGCCTACAGGATGCTCCGAAAGGCCGGCTCCGTAGTAGGTTATGGCGGATTGGGGTATTATGGAGGTGTAGGGTACGCTGAGCTTGCTCCACAGGGCGGGGTCGGGCGCGGAGAGGCTTATTGCGATAGAGTCGGGGCTGGCGGCCCAAAGGGAATCAATTCCTTCGAGGAGCCAGGCTCCGGGCGATGCGGTGGCCGGTTGCTTGAGGCGCTGAAGGCTGGCGGCCACATCGTAGGCGTCGATTACGTGAGCAAGGCCTTTGAAGCAGGGATCTTGATGGGCGGCGAAGTCGGTGCGGATGCGGATTCCGGCACGGATTCCGCCTGAAGAAAAGGACCAGGATTCCGCAAGGAGTCCGCGCAATTGACCCGAAGAATCCGTTTCAAACAGCGTGGTGTAGAGCTGCCGAATGACCCAGTTGTGGGCCTGATCGCGCGCAAAAGCAGGGTCAAGCGACGATACTCCGCTGGCCTCGTTGTAGCGAAACAGCAGTCCTTGGTTGGACTCCTCGTTGGGAGGGCTGCATTGCGCCAAGGCCAGTAGGGCAAACAGGGCAGCAATACCTTGGAGGCAAAGGGTCTTTGCGATGTCTAAAGTCCGTGTAAAATAGGGCATTTCATGCCAAAGATAGCCGCGAATATTGCCTATTTTAGCGGGATGCTTGCCACAGAACCCCGCGCTTCGTTTCACACCCTGGGCTGCAAGCTGAATTTCGCCGAAACCAGCACTTTAGCTCGCGACCTCTGGGCAGCGGGCTACCAGCGAGCGGACTTTGGAACCGAGGCTGAGGTGGCCGTTATTAACACCTGCTCGGTCACCCAAGAGGCCGACAAAGAAACCCGAGGACTGGTGCGCAAAGCGCTCAAGGCTAATCCGAACTGCTTTATTGTGATCACGGGATGCTACGCCCAGCTTCGCCCAAGCGAGGTGGCCGCCATGAAGGGCGTTGACCTTGTGCTCGGCGCCAAAGAAAAACCCTATCTGCGTCAATTTTTGAGCGACTTGAGCAAGCGACCCGAGGCCGAGGTGCACGCCTGCGAAATCAACGACGTCGACCAGTATCATGCGGCCTACAGCATGGGCGACCGCACCCGGGCCTTTTTGAAGGTTCAGGACGGATGCGACTACGTCTGCACCTACTGTACCATACCGATGGCCCGCGGCGTTAGCCGTTCCGCACCGCTTGACCAAGTGGTAACGCAGGCCCGCGAACTGGCCGCCCAAGGCGTGCTCGAGGTGGTGCTCACCGGCGTCAATGTGGGCGACTACGGCAAGGGCGAGCATGGCAGCAAGCGGCACGACCACACCTTTTTAGATTTGGTTCAGGCGCTCGACCAAGTGGACGGGCTGGATCGCTTGCGCATTTCGAGCATCGAACCCAACCTGCTGCGCGACGAAATCATTGACTTCACGGCGCAGAGCGAGCGCTGGGTTCCGCACTTTCACATTCCGTTGCAGAGCGGCAACAACGAGGTGCTGGGCTTAATGAAGCGACGCTACCGCCGCGAACTTTACGCCGAGCGCGTGGCCCGCATCATCGACCGCATGCCCGACGCAGCCATTGGGGTTGACGTGATTGTGGGCTTCCCCGGCGAAACCGAAGAGCACTTTCTCGACACCTACCGGTTTTTGGAGGAGCTTCCCATCGCCTACCTCCACGTGTTTACGTATTCCGAGCGGCCCGGAACCGAGGCCATCCAGCTCGAAGGCTCTGTTCCTATGGCGGAGCGCAAAGCCCGAAACCACCGACTGCGTCTGCTGAGTACCATCAAGCAGCGCGCATTTTATGAGGCCCACCTGGGCAGCGTCCGCCCCGTCGTTTGGGAACATTCCGACCGAGAAGGCCGCATGCTGGGCTACACCGACAACTACATTAGGGTCGAGGCCGACTACGACGCAAGCCTGGCCGGCAGAACTGCATGGGTTGAGCTCCTTGAAACGACTCCGCGTGGAACCGTTGCCACAGGAATTTGTGCTATACCCCAAGAAAATAGGGCCGTATGAGTAGCCTATTGTTTACCCAAGCTGTTCGCGAAGTCGGTGATTGGATTCGCAGCGAGCGCCGAGAATTCAATGCTAATAAAGTTGAAACTAAGGCCCTCAATTCATTGGTAAGCTACGTGGACCAGCAGGCCGAGCTCATGCTCATCGA
>JABMNC010000117.1 GCA_013205365.1 Cryomorphaceae bacterium
CCGTCGGCCACGATGGTGCGGTTGCGCCATATCTCAAGGTCGCCCTTGTCGGGGTTAACGATGACGTCAAAGTTGTCGTCGGTTAGGTACTTTTTGCGAATTTGAACGCGAAAGGCCTCCTCGATGAAGGTCATGAGGGTTACGCGGTCAATGCTCTTTTCGTCTTTGAACTCGCCGAATGATTCGATGATGGCTAAATTTTCCATGGTCGTTTTAAGATGAGAAACTTAAAATTTGAAGTCAAGGGTAATGCTAGATAATTCCTCTAGCGGGATTTGGGTTTGAACGATTTGGTCCACTTTGCCTTTTCCGACGAGCTTGGCAACTCGCTCGGTCCTCTCCAAGGTAAGTACTTGGCTGTCGCAGGCCGTCATTTTGCCATTGGCTTTTAGGCCATCCTTAAGCTTTATAACAACCTCGCGACCAATATTTTTGCGAAACTGTGCCTCTACGGTAAAAGGGCTAAACATTCCGGGAGACGAAACTTCAATGGCGTAGTCTTCGCTCTGTTCGCCCAAAGCAGAGGCGATGGCACGGCTAATGGTTTTAATCTGAGCGATGCTTATGTGTCCTTCGAGCAAGTCAGCAAGAACCTTAATGTCGTTTGACGCGCTTAAACTGACTTCAACAGCAAAGCCCTCCATGCCCTCAAGGGTGGAGTCTACAAGCTTTTGAAGTTCACTTTGATTCATCAGTACGGACCTTATTAAAAACAAGCGAGGGGACTTTTAGGTCCCCTCGGTAGTTTGGATTTATAAGCTCGGCAAAGATACACTATGTTTTTTTACCACGCAAACCTCAAGCTTACCCTCAGCTGGCGGCCTGCTTCGAGCAATCCGTAGGCGCGAGCCAGCGAAAGGTGGTGGGCAAAGGCGGTGTTGGTGGCATTCAAAACTTCTACGTTCCATGATGCCCCTTCGCGGATGCGACCCGTTAGGCTTGCCGACCAAAGGCCGTATGCCGGGGTGGCTCCGTCCAAAAAGAGCAGTTCGGTGGGCGACAGCCTATTCTTGGCAAGATAGCGGTCGTAGTGAATCTCGGCATGCAAGCGCTGCTTGGGCAGCAACTCGTAGGCAAAGTGTGCGCCCCATCGGCCTGGAGCCATGAAGGGCAGGGCATTGCCCATGGCGTCTTCACCAATGCTTGAGGCCGCCTGAGCGTGCACGTGGAAGCGCTCGCTCGGGTGCCAATGGGCTCGGGCTTCGGCTCCGTACACTCGGGCATCGCCCTGAACGTGGTAGAAGCGCCAGGATCCGCTGCTGTCGTTGGGGGTAAGGTATATGAAGTCCTGATAGGCCTGGTAGAACGCAGTGAGCTGGGCGTCAAAACGCTCGGCCTCAAAATTGATCCCGAGGTCTGCGTTCCAAAGCTGTTCGGTGCGCAAATTGGGGTCACCCACTTCAAAGCGTCCTGCGCCGATGTGGGTTCCAAAGGCAAATCGTTCCTCAAGTTGGGGGCCACGTGTGCCACGCGAAATTCGAGCTTGAGCTGAAACGTTTTTACTCCATGCATAGGCGTAGCGCAAGAGGGCGGCATAGCCCGCAAAGGCTCCAACCTCAGCCCGAACCCCGGCAGACCGAGTATGGCGACCTTTTTCGTATGAATAATGCGCAAAAAGAGCCGACTGAAACTGCTCGGCATTGGGGTAGATCTCCTCTTCTGCATGGTCATCGTTGCGCAGAGCCCTAAGCTGCTGGTGCGCGCCAAAAGTCAAGTGTCCGGCGCCAAACAATCGATCCAAGGTCGTCGTCTGCGAGGCCGTGTGCAGGTTGAATGCAATGTGTGGTTCTCGTTCTTCGCCATCAAGAGCCTTGTCGTACTCTGCCCGCAACGAGGACTGAAGGCCCGTCACTGCGCGGACCTTCCACGGTCCAAGACTGCGCTCCGCCTCCCAGGCGAAATGGCCTGCTTGTACCAACTGATCTCCATGCTCCTCGGGCTCCTCCCCGGGCAAGGGCTCCCGCTCCGGGAGTCCGAACCGACGCTGTACCCCAGTCAGTTTGATGCGGTGCTGGGTTTGGCCAAGCTTCCAGGCTCCTAGGGCACGAATTGCAAGGGTTTGCGAATAGGTTCCGTGCACGGTATCGCCGTTGCCGTCGCGGTATTCTGGGTTGAATCCGCCGTAGGCTCCGACATAGTAAAGGCCAGGACCACTGCGGTGCAGGCTGTACTGCCCGCTTAGGGGCATGCCGTTGGTTCCGCCGCTGAGCACCAAGGCCTGTTCACGGCCCGAAGTGCGGGGGCGAACGTCCGAAAAGTAGAGCACACCGGCCATTGCGTCGGTTCCCAGCGAAAGAGAGTTTGGGCCAAGCATGACCTCGACATGGTCCACTCCGAGCAAGGGAAAGTCAAGGCCGTGTTCGGCTCCGCCCTGCATGTTGTCGTAGCGCCATCCTTGGTAGGCAGTGACGACGCGGTAGCCACCCAGTCCGCGCAAAATCGGTTTTACGGTATGCCCGCCGACGCTAGCGAGCTGAAGAGCCGGCGCCTGTCGGCTCAGTTGAAGCATAGCCGATGGGCCCTGGTCGGCAAGAGTCCGCACCGGAATGGCCCATACTTGAGTGGATAGTGCGGCAGGATTGTCGCGTTGAACTTCGACCGAAGCTTCGCCCAATTCAATGACCATGGAAGTGTCGCGCTGGCCCCAAAGCATGAGGGGCAGGGCCGCACAAAGCCCAAAAATAAATTTATACATAGTAAATGCAGTTAGCGTTAAAAACCAAAAGAACTGCGCCCAAGGCGCTGGTAATTAAGCTACTGGGGGTCCCCTAACTGGGGTTTGTACCCATTCAAAGCCGTAGACATCGCTAGAGCAATGGCATGTGTGCCGAGTATTGGAATGAACTGCTTGATTTAAGGCACTGCCGTACTCTGGGAGGTATGACTGAAGGGTCGCAGGATCAGACCATTGACAGGGATCCTCAGCCTCGTGGAGGTGAACTCCCTGCTCATGGCAGTGTTCATGGTGGTCGTGGGCCAGGCTGTGCACCAAAGGGTCTGCCAATCGGCCGAGCCACATCAGAGCAAAAGTGAATAGAAAAAGCTTGCGCACGCAGCATAAAGATACCGCCTTGCGGTTAAGGAACATTTGCTGCCGTTGGTTCAATCGCGACGGACTTTGCACGTTCTGCTTGGCATTAGGTGCATTTTATGCGGAACTTTGCCTCATTCAATGATTAAAAAAATCCTACTTCTGCTTGCGGTGCTTCAGGGCTTCGGGGCCGCAGCGCAGTGCGCTAGTGCTCCTGGACTTAGTTGGGTGTCGCGCACTGCGAGCAGTATTGGCGTTGTAACTCCTTCTAATTCACCGTTTCACCAGATAGAATACGGCCCACTGGGATTTGTACCGGGGAGCGGCACCCTTAGCCCATGGTTTGCCGGAAGTTCCTTTACGGTGAGTGGACTTTCTGGCTCTACAGGCTACGACTTTTATGTGCGCGACAGCTGCAGCAACGGTAGCAAAAGCCCTTGGAGCTCTTATTTTGGCTATGCCACCACCTGCTCCTTGCCCAACGGGAACCCTGCGCCCGCCTCAATTCCATGGGTGGAGAATTTTGATCAAATTCATTTCACGCCGAGGTCTTCGGCAACTGTTCCAGGCGGCTACATGTGCGGTTGGGACGCAAGCCCAACCGTGGGCTATGCTTGGGTATCGGCGGCGCCCTTTCAACCAAACAACCTCTCAGGACCGTCGTCGGACCACTCGGGGCGCAGCAAGTACCTGTTTGCCGATCGATTTGGTTTTGGTGGAACTGGCAATTCCAGTGCTATCATTCGCAGCCCGCAAATCAACCTGGCGGGAGCCACCGTGCCCGTTGTCGAGTTTTGGTACCATATGTTTGGCCTCCAAATTGATTCGCTCCTGGTTGAGGCCAGTGCCGTGGGGAGTAATGTCTGGGTACGCCTTGGTTCGATTCCCCGAAATAATGCAGTCTTTCCTCAGCGGACGAGCCCTTGGCAGCAGCAGGTTTACCCCCTGACGATGTTTGTCAACCAGACCGTGTTCATTCGGTTTAACGCGAAATCTTCCGCCACATTCCCCGTTCAGGCGCGCGTAGCCCTTGACGACATCAGGGTTGGTCAGGCTAACGGATGCATTCCGCCTTCAGGCCTAAGTTTTAGTGGCGTACAGGCAAGCGCCGCGAACGCCAATTTGGTTATTGGCTCGTCGCAGAACCACCAGCTTTCTTATGGCGCCCCGGGCGTCGGCGCGGGTGGGGGAACCATTAAACGATTTAGTGGAATAAGTACTTCGATCTCGGGCCTCAATCCTAATACCACCTATGAAGCATGGGTGCGGGATTCCTGCGGCCCAACCTCCTTCAGTGCCTGGGTAGGGCCGGTACAGTTCACGACCTCATGCCTTGCTACTTCTGCTCCCTGGTCCGAGGGTTTCGACGGGGCGACCTGGGCTATCCCAAGC
>JABMNC010000118.1 GCA_013205365.1 Cryomorphaceae bacterium
GGCTTTATCGCCCTGAGCTCAGGGCTTGCAACCGGCGCGATCAGCATCATTCTACCCGAGCGTACCACTACCATTGACGAGCTCTTTGCGGCCATCGACCTCGGAGCGGAACGCAAAAAAACCAGCAACATCGTGGTGGTGGCCGAAGGCAACCGACTTGGAACGCCTTTTGAACTGGCCGACGCACTCCAAAAGCACAACGCCAACCTCGACGTCAAAGTCACCATTCTAGGGCACATTCAGCGTGGCGGATCGCCCAGCATGCTCGACCGCGTCAATGCCAGTCGGCTTGGGGTTTCTGCCGTGGAGGCCCTGCTCAATGGGAAGCACGACGTAATGGTCGGCATTGTGAATGGCCAGCTTACCCATACCCATCTGCCCATGGCAATCCTCAACAAGGCAGCGCTCGACGAAGATTTGATTCGCATTGCACGAATCCTTTCGATTTAACTTTTTATATCCGATTTTTGCAGACACTATGAAAAGAATAGCCATCAACGGTTTTGGACGCATCGGCCGCCTGACCTTTCGCAACCTCATTGAGCGCGCCAACGTCGAAATAGTTGCCATCAACGACCTGACCGACACCGCGACCCTCGCCCACTTACTCAAGTACGACTCTGCCCACGGCGGATTCCCGGGCACCGTAAGCCACGGGCCAGACAGCCTCATTGTCAACGGCAAATCAATTCGTGTAACGGCGATTAAGAATCCTGCGGAACTTCCCTGGGGTGAAATTGGCGTTGACTTGGTCGTTGAATCCACCGGAATATTCACCAGCAAAGAACAGCTCGAGCTTCACCTGCAGGCAGGCGCCAAAAAAGTGGGCCTTAGTGCTCCGGCCAAAGGCGACGACGTCAAGACCGTGGTGCTTGGGGTCAACGAGGGCGTTCTTGGCGCAGACGATCATGTCTTTAGCAATGCGTCCTGCACCACCAACTGCCTGGCCCCAATGATGAAGGTGCTCAACGACCATTTTGGGGTGGTTAAGGGCTACATGCTGACGGTGCACGCCTACACCAGCGACCAAAGCCTTCAAGACGCTCCCCACCGCGACCTTCGTCGCGCACGCGCTGCGGCAGTGAGCATGATTCCAACCACCACTGGAGCCGCCAAGGCCGTGGGACTGGTGCTCCCCGAGCTCAAAGGCAAGCTAGACGGCTACGCCATGCGCGTACCCACGCTCACGGGCTCGGCAACGGACGTTACCGTCGAACTATTGCGCCCCGCCACGGCTGCTGAAATCAATGCCGCCATGAAGGCCGCCGCAGAGGGTCCGCTCAAGGGCATTTTGCAGTACACCGAAGACCCCATTGTTTCGGCCGACATCGTGGGCAACAAGCACTCCTGCATCTTTGACGCAGGAATCACCTCAGCCAACGGCAACCTCGTGAAAATTTTGGGCTGGTACGACAACGAAGCCGGTTATTCTGCGCGCATGGCCGACATGGCCGAGCGCTTTGCTGCTCAATCCTAGTACCATGGTTTTTATCGTTGAAAGCGGATCTACCAAGGCCGATTGGATTCTTCTTGCCGACTCCGGTACCGAGGTCGGACGTTGGTCGGTCAAGGGCCTTAACCCCTACTTTCACGACGCCAATGAGGTAGAGCGCACCCTTAGGGCCGAAGACGCCGTGATGAGCAAAGCGCCCATGGTTAAAAAAGTATTTTTTTATGGAGCGGGCTGCTCTTCCGAGTCCCTGAATGCCCGCATTGCAGAGGGCCTCGAACGCGTCTTTCCCGACGCAGAAATAGCTGTTGACCACGACCTGCTCGCAGCCGCTTATGCAACCTACTATGGCGAGCCACACATCGCCTGCATTTTAGGTACGGGATCCAACTCCTGCTACTTCAACGGCAGCACCGTGCGCGAAGAGGTTCCGGCCCTGGCCTATGTCTTGGGCGACGAAGGGTCGGCCAGCTGCATCGGCAAGCGTTTGGTGCGCGACTTTATGTACAAGCGCCTCCCAAAAGACCTGCACGCTGCCTTTGTGGCGGCCTATGGCGTTACCAAGAGCGAAATCCTACACTCGGTGTACAACGAGCCCAACGCCAACGTGTACCTGGCCAACTACGCGCGGTTTGCGGGAGACCATGCCGAGCATCCCTACATCCAAGAAATAGTCTTCGAGGGATTCAAGGCATTTATTGAGTTTCATGTGCTCTGTTTTGCCGAAGCCCGCCAGGGTGCACAGGTAAACTTTGTGGGCTCGGTCGCCAAGGCCTTCGAGCATCTTCTTCAAAAAGCCTGCGCCGAGTCAG
This sequence comes from Cryomorphaceae bacterium, assembly GCA_013205365.1. GTDB lineage: Bacteria > Bacteroidota > Bacteroidia > Flavobacteriales > Schleiferiaceae > TMED14. The sequence continues at coordinate 2,263 of JABMNC010000118.1, forward strand.
GAGTGCGCTACGGACGCACCCAAGCAAAACCCGTCAACCGGCTGGTGGAGTACCACATTGACGTCCTTAAGGTACTCGAGCTAGAAATCCGGTGATTCGCGGTTTGCTCTTTGACCTGGACGGAGTTTTGGTCGACACGGCAGGCTACCATTTTGAGGCATGGCAGTACGTTGCTGCTGAACTGGGCATTCCCTTTGGCGAAGCCCAAAACGAGCAACTCAAGGGGGTTTCTCGCGCGGAGTCGCTTAACCGCATCCTTGCCTGGGGCGGACTACAGTGCTCCGACGCCGAAAAGCAGCACTGGATGACCCTTAAAAACGAACGCTACCTCGAACTCATGAGCGCGATGCCTGCCGACGGCTACCTGCCCGGAGCGCATGACTTTTTGCTTGCAAGCCGAGCCGCGGGGCTCAAGATTGCCCTAGGTTCCGCATCTAAAAATGCTCCGCTCATTCTTGAACGCTTGGGCTGGATTCCGCTTTTTGATGCCCTCGTTGACGGGAACGTAGTGTCTGCCTCCAAACCCGATCCCGAAGTGTTTCTCGAGGGAGCGCGCCGTCTGAACCTTCAGCCCTCGGAGTGCCTGGTCTTCGAA
>JABMNC010000119.1 GCA_013205365.1 Cryomorphaceae bacterium
GTACTCCAGCAGGTGCATCTCAGACTCCACATGGTAGAGGCGTTCCGCACGTACGTCAAGTCCGAAGCTGTTGTAGGGCTTGAGTGAAGCGTTCCGTTCTGCTACCACGGCCCTAGAGAGTTCGGCCTGGGTAGGTGGCAAGGCCCTGCTCGAGTACGTCCATTGCCCGTTCCAGTGCGGACTGCTTGAGCACATAAGCCAGGCGGACTTGGCGTTTTCCGAGCGACCGATCGGCATAGAAACCTGCGGCAGGAGCCATCATTACGGTCTCGCCATGGTGAGAAAAATCTTCAATCATCCAGCGGCAAAATGCTTCGGCGTCGTCCACAGGAAGCTCGGCTACCGCATAAAAAGCGCCCCGGGGTTTAGGACAAAAAACACCGTTCATGGCATTGAGTCGGCCGACCAGGGTATCGCGCCGGGCAGTATACTCGGCATTGACCTCTTTGAAGTAGCTAGCGGGAGTCGCTAAGGCGGCCTCCGCTGCAATTTGCTCGTAGGTTGGCGGGGACAGGCGTGCTTGAGCAAACTTTAGTGCCGTGCCCATTAGGTCGGAATTTTTACTAACCATGCAACCAATCCTGGCTCCGCACATGCTGTATCGCTTTGAAACACTGTCAATGAGCACGGCGTGCTGCTCCAATCCGGCCAAGGACATTACCGAGATCGCCTCTGCTCCGTCGTAGACAAACTCGCGGTAGACCTCGTCAGCCACTACAAACAAATCGTGCTTAAGGGCCATATCGCGGAGCGCTTCAAGCTCCTCGCGTCGGTAGACATAGCCGGTCGGATTCCCCGGATTGCAGACCAATACGGCCTTGGTCCGCGGCGTAATCCGCGCTTCAAGATCGGCAATGGGAGGCAGGGCAAAGCCCGACTGAATGCTGCTCGGCACCGATACCACCTTGGCGCCCAAAGCCTGCGCAAAGCCAAAGTAGTTGGCATAATAGGGCTCGGGAATAAGCACCTCGTCGCCGGGATCAAGAATGCAGCCCATGGCAAAAGACAGGGCCTCAGACCCTCCGGTGGTGACCAGTACATCCTGTGCTTCAACGTTAAGTCCGATGCCCCGGTAGTAGTTGGCAAGACCCTCGCGGTAGCTCGCAAAGCCCGCTGACGGACTGTACTCAAGCACCTTCAGGTTGCTGTCTTTGACCGCATCAAGCGCCTGGCTTGGACTGTCGATGTCGGGCTGGCCAATGTTCAGGTAGTAGATCTTGGTTCCGCGCTTGGCTGCAGCCTCGGCAAAGGGGGCGAGCTTGCGAATCGGAGACTCGGGCATGTGCAGCCCACGGGATGAAATCTTTGGCATAGTGAAGGCAAAGGTCAATAAAAAACCCGCAGCGGTAGGCTGCAGGTTAAAAACTTTAGTGGAGCCAATTACTTGCTGACCTTGGAGGCTCCCGCAGTATTGACAGGAGTAGTCGGTTGAGCTGCCACGTCTTCCACATTGCCCTTGATGGTCAATACTTTAGTTGGAGCCGCTGCGTTGCTGGTAACGGTTACGGTCTTTTGGAAGTTCCCGATGCGCTGGGTATCGTACTTAACCTTAATAGAAGCCTTCTCGCCAGGAGCGATGGGGGTCTTGGGCCAGATGGGCACGGTGCAGCCGCATGAACCCACGCAGTTGGTAATAATTAGAGGCTCTTTGCCGGTATTCTTGAAGATGAACTCACGCTCTCCGTTGGATGCCTTCTTGATTACACCGTAGTCAATAGTCTCTTGGTTGAATGTGATTTGGGGAGCGTTGGCATTCTGACCCAAGGCAAACGTAGTAGAGAGTGCAATGGCTGCCGCAGTGAAAATGTACTTCATTGTTAAAAATATTATTTGTTTAGCTGTCGCAGGGGCAAATGTAACCGATGCAACTAAACCTACGCAAAAAAAATGCCACAAGGTTACCTTTGCGCTTCTAATGGAAATTCCTTCGCATTACGCTACCCGCCAGGTCGAGCGACGCTGGTACCAGACTTGGCTCCAAAACAAGGCATTTGCCTCGATTCCTGACCATCGTCCGGCCTATGCAATAGTGATTCCGCCGCCCAACGTGACCGGTGTGCTGCACATGGGGCACATGCTCAACAACACCATTCAAGACGTCTTGATTCGCCGGGCTCGCATGCGCGGATTCAACGCCTGCTGGGTTCCAGGCACAGACCACGCCTCCATTGCCACCGAAGCCAAGGTGGTGCAAAAACTTCGCTCTGAGGGAATTAAAAAGTCCGACCTAAGCCGCGAGGCCTTTCGCGTGCACTCCTGGGAATGGACGCACAAGCATGGCGGAATCATCCTCGAGCAACTCAAGGAGCTCGGCGCCAGCTGCGACTGGGCCCGCACGGCCTTCCCCATGGACGAGGTTCGCAGCGAC
>JABMNC010000021.1 GCA_013205365.1 Cryomorphaceae bacterium
AGGCGTATGTAGCCCTGAACGCTGTCTTGGTAGATTCGCGCTCGGCCAATTTTAAGGCCGATTAGGGGATCGGCTACGTCCATCCAGAGAATGGGTTCTGGTTCGCTGCGAATGCGAAGGTCAAGCTTTGCCGAGAGGGATTTGCCTCCAAACTCGACTTTTAGGGTTCCGACCGAGCGGTCGTCTCCAAGGGGCGCAAGCAGCAGGGATTGCAGTGCGGCGTGGGGTTTGTCGTACATAGGCATTTTAACCACCTCGGGGGCAACTGCTGCCGGAAGGGGCATGGGCTTCGGGCTTCGGCAGGCCGCAGCACCGAGCAGGATTAGAGCCAGGGCAAGGTTCTTCACGGCTCGTAGGCTTCGTTGGTTCTTTGAAGGGACTTGGTGGGGTCCGCCCCCAAAGAATGAGCGCGATCCATGGCCGACTGCGCTTTGGCATGCTTGCCTTGGGAGGCGTAGACCGTGGCGAGGGTATCCCAAAAACTGGCTTCCTGGTCTGCAATTGCCACCGCCCGCAGGGCGAGGGCCTCGGCTTTTTTAAGATCAATCTTCAAAAGGGCCAAAAAATAGGCGTAGTTGTTTAAGACCGTTGGATTGCTCCTACTGATCGAGATTGCCTCGTCAAAATACCCGCGGAATTCGTTCAAAAGTCCGAGGCGGTAGCATACTTCGCCCAAGTAGAGCAGGTACTGCTCGCGCACTTCTTGGTCGGATCCGAACCGATTAATGCCCTCCATTAAGATGGCCTGGGCCAGGGCATGCTCACCCTTGCGGCTCTGGGCCACGCCCAAAAACAAGGGCCCGAAGGGATGCTCTGGGTGAGCCTCTTGGGCTGCCTTGGCGTCAAAAAGCAGTGCCTCGCTATCGCCCTTATCGAGGTCGAGCTGAAGAATCTGTTGAAAGACAGGCCATTGCGCACCCCCGGGAAGAGACAGGCAGTGGCGCCAAGATTCCTCTGCGGTCGGCAGGTCGTCGAGCCACCGGGCTACGTCTCCGCGCAAGGCCCAGTATGCGGGGTTGGCTGAATCTTGGCGCAGTAGGCCTTCTGCCCAGCGCACCGCAAGGGCTGCGCTTGGTTGGTCGCGAGGATTCAGTGTAAGCAGTTGGGAGGCATAGGCCACCTTGGCCCGCTCCGTAATGTCGGGGTCGGACCAAATGCCTTCGGCCTCGGCGAGGGACTCAGCAAGGCGGTCGTTGGCCTTCGCCCAAAGCAGGTACTGCCAACGCACCTCCGTGTTTTCAGGGAAGAGCTTCTTCAAGCTCACAAAGGCCAGGTAGGCCTCATCGCTGGCGCCGACTTCTCCCAAGGTCTGGGCATAAAGCAGTGCGGCCCGGGCGTCATTGGGCTGTTGAACGCAGTACTCCGCTGCGCTATTCAGCGCGGAATCCCCTTGGTATAGCCTTAAATAAATTGCCTGCTTGGAGCTGGCACTGCGCAGGGTCTGGCCCTCAATAGCCTCCGAAAAGCGAATGAATTCCATAGCGCCTGCGTAGTCCTCTAGGCCAAACAACCATTCGGCTGCCGCCCAATAGTCTGAGGCCTGGCCCTGGCCTAAGGCCTGAAGGCGATGGAGGGACTGGGCAAAAAGCTTGGAATCCTGCTTGGCATAGCTCAGCCAGACCAGCATCTGAAGGGTGGGGACGTTAGCCGGATTTTTCTGGGCACTCAGCAGCAGCCTGCGGCGAGCACGGTCCAAAAGACGGACTTTTTGTGCGGCACTGGACTGCTCGGCCTTCTGCAGCATTGCCTCAACCTTGGCCTCCGGAACGAAGGTTGGAATCAGCGACTGCGACCAGGCGCTTCCTCCTAAAAAGGCTGCTGCGCAAACTAGGAGGGCCCGCGCATTCATCAGCCTTCGAGTCGGGAATAGTCGCCCAAACTGAGCGAAACAAACTGCCCGTCGAGCACCGCGTGGCGGCCAATCATGGAGTTTCGAAGCGTAATGCGCGTTAGGCTGGAGTCTTCGCCCACAATGCAGTCCGTCAAGACCGAATCGGTCAGGGTAGATCGCGCTCCAATACTGACGTGCGGACCGACCGTGCTGTTGATAATTCTAGCCCCCGGACCGATGAAGCATGGCGGAATAATTTGGGAATTCTCCACCAATGCATCGGGGGAGACCAGCTGCTCCTGGTGCTGCACGAACTCGAGAATGCGTCCGTTGGTTTCGACCGTGACGTCTTTGTTGCCGCAGTCCATCCAGGCGTCAACCCTGCCGGGAACAAAGCGGAGTCCGTCGTCGGTCAAGCTCTGAAGAGCGCTGGTTAGCTGGTATTCGCCTCCGCCCTTGATGCCGTTGTCGATGAGGTACTGCAGTTCCTTGCGCAGGCGGGCTCCGTCTTTAAAATAATAAATTCCGATTATGGCCAAATCGCTGACGAACTCCTGCGGCTTCTCGATAAAATCGGTGATGCCGCCGTCTTCACTGAGCTGCACGACGCCAAAGGCGCGCGGATCTTCGACGCGGTTGACCCAAATCACGCCGTCGGCGGATTGGTCCAGCTTAAAGTCGGCCCGAAACAGGGTGTCGGCAAAGGCCACTACCACCGGGCCTTCGAGGTGCTCGGCGGCACAGAGTACGGCGTGGGCGGTACCCAAGGGCTTGTCTTGGTAGTGTATGCTTCCCTTTGCGCCCTGCCCCTCGGCGACAGCCAATAGCATGTCTTCTACGTCTTGGCCAAACTCGCCCACCACATAGGCGATGCGGCTGAGGTCGTCTCCAACTATGGCGGCAATGTCTTCGACCAGGCGCTGAACAATGGGCTTGCCCGCTACTGGGAGAAGGGGCTTTGCCGTGGTCAGGGTATGGGGGCGCAGACGGGATCCGCGGCCGGCCATGGGAATAATAATGTTCATCGTTGGGTTGAGCGGTTTGGTTTGGTCCGGTAAAAATAAGGCCTTAGCTGCGCCCGCTGTGCCCAAATCCGCCTTCGGCCCGCTCGGTCTGGTCCAATTCCTTAACAGGGTGCCAGACTGCCTGCTCAAAACGCGCAAAAACCAGCTGCGCAATGCGCTCGCCAGGCTCCACGCTAAAAGAGTCCGCGCCGTGATTGATTAGAATAACGCCCACCGGGCCGCGGTAGTCTGCGTCAATGGTGCCCGGACTATTGAGCACCGTAATGCCCTGCTTGAGGGCCAATCCAGAACGGGGCCGCACCTGAGCTTCCCAACCCGGAGGCAGGGCCATGCGAAGCCCCGTGGGAATCAGGGCGCGTTCTCCTGGATTCAGCAGCAGTGGATCAGCGAGGTGGGCGCGCAGGTCGAGGCCCGCAGACTCGGAGGTGGCATACTCCGGGAGGGGGTAGGGGGAATCGTTGATGACCGCAATCATGGAACTCAATTTAGGGGATACGTCGTCGAATTATAGCGCGCTCGCTGCGGAGCAGAACCGCCAGCATCACTAGGGTTGCCGCGGCAGCAATCCAACCGGGCTGGTGAAAGGCGAGTCCGCCCAAAACCAAGGCCGAGAGGGTATAGAGGCTGAGGCGTGCCCAATCGTAGGGCACGGGGTTGAACCACTGCCCGAGCAAAAGCGACAGCAGCAGCATTCCGCCGTAGCTCAAAAGGGTAGCGTAGGCGGCGCCCATGACCCCAAGGATGGGAATCCAGAGCAGGTTGCCCGCCACCGTGAGCGCAAAACCAAAGAGCGTGATCCACAGGCCCATCATGGTGCGGTCGCTGAGTTTGTACCACAAGGACACTTGGGTGGAGAGCGAGAGCAGGTAGTTGGCAAAGAGCAGCACCGGGAGCAGGAGCAGGTCGTTCCAGTATTTGTCCGCAATGAAGTACTTGAGCCAAGGAAGGCCGGCCAGTACCGCGACTACGCCAAAGGCTAAGAGGGCCGCGAACAGCCTCGTGGCCAAGGCAAGCTGGCGCAGGTCTCCCTGGGCATTTTTAAAGAAGTAGGGTTCTGCGGCAAAGCGAAAGGCTTGGTTGAAGAGTATCAAGAAGATGCTGAGTTTATAAACGGCCGAGTAGGCGCCAACTCCCTCTATTGCGGAACCTCTAGGCAGGAGTGCCTCTAAGAAAAAGCGGTCGACCATTTCGTTGGCCACGCCCGGCAGGCCTGCGAGCAGCAGGGGAAATCCATAAGCGATTAGGCCGCGGGCGGTGCTGCGGTCAAAGCGGGCGGGCTTTATGGCAAGCCACTCTGGGCTGAGCAGAAGCATCATGAGGGCGCTGGCGGCCAAGTTGGCCAGCAAGACATAGCCTACCTGCAGCTTGGGCCAGCCCTCTACGACGGCCGGGAAGAACACAAAAAATGCGTAGTTCAAGACCAAATTGAGGACAATCTGTGCCGTTTTAATCGCCACAAAGCGCTTGGCGCGCTGCTGGGCACGAAGTCGGGCAAAGGGAACGGCCGCGAGCACGTCCATGGCCACGATGAGGCCGGTCCAAAGCAGGTACTCCGGGTGTTCCGCCAGGCCAAGCCAGACGGCGCTGCCGCGGTATCCCATAACCAAGAGCGCCAGAAAAAGTCCGGTGGTGGCCAGCAAAAGCGTCATGGCGGTGGAATACACGCGTTCTGCGTCTGCCCCTTCTCGCTGGCTTTGCCTAAAGAAGGCCGTCTCCATACCGTAGGTCAAAAGGACCATGGCAAAGGCCACTGAAACATAGAGGAGGCTATTGACGCCGTACTCCCCCTTGGTCAGCGCAACGGTGAGCAGGGGAGTAATCAAAAAGTTCAGCAACCGTGCTAGGATGCTGCTGAGGCCGTATAAAGCCGCGTCCCCAAAGAGCTTTTTTACGCCCGACATTGAGCTAAAGGTAGGCCCTTAGCCAGCCAAGGTTGAAATCCTCCTGAAAATTTATTATTGTTCATTGTACCATAACTCATTTTTTTGCTATGTTTGCATTGAATTACCTCATTTGAGGCGGATTCATCAAGGGTTGTGAAACGTCGCTGTTAAAGGCGGCGTTTTTCATTTCTGGCCAAAATTCTGGTCATAAAGCAGCGCCGTCCCTGTGCAATGGCGAACTTTGCCGCCATGCACTCGGCCTTTGACCCCTACTTCACGCCCTATTTGGACCCCTCGGTGCTGGCGCAGCGCTATGCCGAGCTGGCCCGCTCTCTACACCGCACTCCCCTGATGCAGTCCGCAAGCCTCGACGCCTGGTCTGGGGCCGAGCTGCACTTTAAATGCGAAAACTTTCAAAAGTCGGGCGCATTCAAGATGCGGGGCGTGGCCAACGCGCTGGGCGAGCTTGCCTCTGGCGGACTTCCCCGCGGCGGAGTTTGCACTCACTCCTCGGGCAACCACGGGCAAGCCCTAGCTTGGGCAAGCCGTGAACTGGGAATTTCATGCACGGTGGTGATGCCGAGCAACGCCCCGCAGTTTAAAAAGGATGCGGTGCGCAAGGCCGGTGGGCTCATCATTGAATGCGAGCCCAATCTCGCGGCCCGCATCGAGGCCGTGAACCGCGAAGTAGGGCGCACGGGAGCCGTCGAAATCCACCCCTCGAACCAGGCCCCCGTGATCCTGGGCCAAGGGTCTGCCGCTTGGGAACTTTTGGAGGACTGCGCAGCCCGCGGCATCGAGCTGGACTGGGTGGGCGTGCCCGTGGGCGGTGGCGGGCTTTTGGCCGGAACCGGCTTTGCCGTCGCCCGATGGAACGAGCGGCGCGGAACCTCGGTTCGCGTCTTTGCCGGGGAGCCCAGCGGTGCCGACGACGCCGCGCGCGGACTCGCCTCGGGGAAAATCGAGCACAATGCAGACCCGCAAACCGTATGCGACGGAATGCGCACCGAGCTGGGCGACATCAACTTCCCCATTATTTTGGCTACTGTTACCGCCATCCACACCCTAGACGACCCCGAGATTCTGGCCGCCCAGCGAATGATTGCCGACCGCCTTAAAATCATCGTTGAAACTAACTGCGCTCCCCCACTAGCCGCGGTGGTCAAGCAGGCCGAGGTATTTAAGGGGCAGCGAATTGGCATAATTCTCAGCGGCGGCAACCTCGACCTTTCGAACCACCAATGGGGACCCGCTTTATGAACCATAAGGAATTTCTAACGAGGCCAAGCCGCTCATGCCGCCAATGCTCAGCTGCGCCTAGCATGTACCTTTGCGCCTATGCCTTCTGAATCCAATACGCCCCAAGCTGTAGGCAGCTACCCCGTTAGCCGCCAAGTGGGCAACCTGCTTTTTATTTCGGGAATGGGTCCGCGCTTGCCAAAGAGTGCCGCGGCCGCGAGTTCGGTGCCTGGATTGCGCCTCGATGCAAACGGAAACTACTTGGAATTCAGCTTCGAAGCCCAGGTGCACAGCGTAATGGCCAACGTAAAGTCCGCCCTTGAGGAATCCGGCGCGCGCTGGGATCAGCTCGTGGACATCACCGTCTACCTCACCGACATGAAGCGCGATTTTGCGGAATTTAACCGCATTTATGCCGAGTACTTTGACGGCCTAGACCCCAAGCCCTGCCGCACCACGGTGCAGGTCACGGCCCTGCCTACGCCCATCGCCATCGAACTCAAGTGCATTGCCGCCTTATGAGTGCAGCATTCCCAGAACACGGAGCGCTCAACCTGCCTGAAATACAGCGCAAAACACTGGAGTACTGGAAGGCGGAGCGGGTCTTTGAACAATCCATACGCCCCGAGGATCCGGCCTTTGTGTTCTACGAAGGGCCGCCCTCTGCCAACGGAATGCCGGGCATTCACCACCTCATGGGCCGCGCCATTAAGGACCTTTTTTGCCGCTACAAAACCCAAAAAGGCTTTCGCGTAGACCGCCGCGCTGGCTGGGATACCCACGGGCTCCCCGTCGAACTAGGCGTCGAGAAAGAGCTGGGAATCACCAAAGAAGACATAGGCAAAACCCTCAGCGTGGCCGACTACAACGCGGCATGCCGAGAGGCTGTTATGCGCTACACCGACGTGTGGAACCGCCTCACCGAGCAAATGGGCTACTGGGTTGACCAGGAGTCGCCCTATGTGACCTACCAAACGAAGTACATCGAGTCGGTCTGGTGGCTCTTGGGCGAAATGCACCGCAAAAACTTGCTCTACAAGGGCTACACCGTGCAGCCCTACTCCCCAAAAGCAGGAACCGGTCTGAGCTCGCACGAGCTAAACCAGCCCGGATGCTACCGCGACGTCACCGACACTTCGGTTACCGCGCAGTTTGCCGTTGAGCCTAGCGACCAGAGCCGTGCCCTGTTTGGCGACCTGCCGGTGCACCTGCTTGCCTGGACCACCACGCCCTGGACCCTCCCTTCGAACACCGCACTGACGGTAGGCCCCAATATTGAGTACAGCCTGATTGCCACCACCAACCCCTACACCGGAGTCGACGTTCGGGTTATTCTTGCCACCGCACTGGTCGCCAAGTACCTAAATCCCGACGAAGAAGGATCCGCCTGGACCCGCGTAGCGGCAGTAAAAGGCTCAGCATTGGTTGGTCTGCGCTATGAGCAGCTCCTGCCCTATGCCCTGCCCTACCTCGATGCCGACCAAGCATTTAGGGTAATTGCCGGGGACTTTGTCACCACCGAAGACGGAACCGGAATTGTGCACACGGCGCCAACCTTTGGTGCCGACGACGCCCGCGTGGCCGCAGCCGCGGGCGTTCCGCCCTTATTGGTGCTCGACGCCGAGGGCATTCCCATGCCCTTGGTAGACCTCCAAGGACGTTTTACCGCAGAGGCCGGTCCGCTAGCAGGTAAGTACGTGAAAAACAGCTACTACGCAGAGGGAGAAGAGCCCAAACTAAGCGTTGACGAAGAAATTGCGATACAGCTCAAGACCGACAACAAGGCCTTTAAGGTTCAAAAGTACGTGCACAGCTACCCGCACTGCTGGCGCACCGACAAGCCCATACTCTATTATCCCTTAGACAGTTGGTTCATTCGGAGCACGGCCGTAAAGCAGCGCCTTCAGGAGCTCAACAACAGCATTAACTGGAAGCCTGCCAGCACGGGAACCGGTCGTTTTGGCAACTGGCTCGAGAACCTCAACGACTGGAACCTCAGCCGTAGCAGATACTGGGGAATTCCGCTCCCGATTTGGCGAAGCGAAGACGGCCAGCACGAGGTCTGCATAAGTTCGCTTGAGCAACTGCGCTCTGAACTCGAACGCAGCGTGGCGGCAGGGCACATGAAGGCAAATCCCTTGGCAAGTTTTGTTCCGGGCGACATGTCGGAGGCCAACTATGCGGGAGTCGACCTGCACCGTCCTTTTGTGGACGATTGGGTGCTGACGGGGCCCGAGGGCCAGGCCATGCATCGCGAGAGCGACCTCATCGATGTTTGGTTTGACTCTGGCGCAATGCCCTATGCCCAGGTGCACTATCCCTTTGAAAACAAGGACGCTATTGATGGCGGAACCGCCTTCCCCGCTGATTTTATCGCAGAGGGCGTCGACCAAACTCGGGGCTGGTTTTTCACCCTTCACGCCATCGCGGGTTTAGTCTTTGACTCGGTAGCCTACAAAAATGTGGTCTCCAACGGCCTGGTTCTCGACAAGAACGGCCAAAAAATGTCAAAGCGTCTGGGCAACAGCGTAGATCCCTTTGAAGCCATGGAGAAGTACGGCAGCGATGCGCTTCGCTGGTACATGCTTACCAACGCCCAACCCTGGGACAACCTCAAGTTTGACCCCGACGGCGTGACGGAGGTGCAGCGCAAGTTCTTTGGGACCCTGTACCACAGCTACGGATTTTTTGCGCTCTATGCCAACGTAGACGGATTTGACTCCAATGCCGCGCAGGTTCCGCAGGCGAACCGCGCCGAGCTCGACCGATGGATTTTGAGCCGCCTTCACAGCCTGGTAGCCGAAACCAACGAAGCCATGGATGCCTACGAGCCCACGCGAGCGTTCCGGGCAACTTCGGACTTTGTGGTGGACGAGCTAAGCAATTGGTACGTGCGCCTCAGCCGCCGCCGGTTCTGGAAGGGAGCCATGGGCGACGATAAGCTGGCAGCCTTTCAAACCCTGCACGAATGCCTCGATACCGTGGCGCGACTCATTGCTCCCCTGGCGCCCTTTTTTGCAGAACAGCTTTACCGCGACCTCAACGGTTCTGCTGGTTCGGTGCACTGGAGCCGCTTCCCCGAGGCGAATGAAGGCCTGATTGACCGCGATCTGGAGCGCCGTATGGCCCTCGCCCAACGCATGGCCAGCTTGGTGCTGAGCCTGCGTAAAAAAGAGAAAATTCGCGTGCGCCAACCCCTGCGTCGTCTGGTGGTTCCGGTGCTCAATGCGACGCAGCACGCTGACCTTGATGCCATTGAGGAACTCCTGCTCCACGAGGTCAACGTGAAGAAACTGGACCGCGTAGGGTCTGATTCGGGTTTGTTCGTGCAGCGAGCCAAGCCCGACTTTAAGGCCCTGGGGCCCAAGGTGGGTTCGCGCATGAAGACGGTTTCTGCTGCCTTGTCGGCCTTGAGCGACGCCCAGCTGCGAGAGCTTGAGCGACAGGGTCACCTGACGCTGGACTTGGCCGACGGCGCATTCCGAGTTGAGCCCGGCGACGTGCTGGTGGTCACCGACGACATTCCGGGAATGGCCGTGGCCGCAGAGCAGGGTACGCTTCTGGCCGTTGACCTTGAACTCAGCAGCGAACTGATTGCCGAAGGAATTGCCCGCGAGGCAGTCAACCGCATCCAAAACCTGCGCAAAGACAGCGGACTCGAGGTATCCGACCGCATTGAGCTTTGGCTGAGCGGCGCTCCTGAAGCCCTAGCGGCTATTGCCGCACACCGCGACTACGTGGCGGCTGAAACCCTCGTGGAGGCCTGGCCGGAGGGCCCGGCAACCGCCGAGGCCTTTAGAGCGGAATGCGATCTCGAGGGCCTTCTTATCACCCTTGCGTTAAAAAAAGCCTAGGTGGCTTGTAGGGGGCCACATATTGTTTAAATTCGGGCCACTTATGGAACCTACTGTACGCTACACCGATACCGAACTCGAGGAGTTTCGCGCCCTTATTCTCGCCAAGATTGAAAAGTCCGAGGAGGACCTGCGCATTCTCAAGGAACAGTTTACCAACAACATGGATAACGGTACCGAAGACACCGCCCCGATGTTTAAAAGTTTTGAGGAAGGGTCAGAGACCATGAGTAAAGAAGCCAACGCCATGCTTGCTGCGCGCCAGGAGAAATTTCTGCGCGACCTGAAGGCGGCTCTTGTGCGAATCAGCAACAAAACCTACGGCCTTTGCCGGGTAACGGGCAAACTCATCGACAAGGAGCGATTGAAGCTGGTGCCCCACGCGACCACGAGCATGGAGGGCAAGCTCATGCGCCGTTGAAGAGCCTGCGCAAACCATTTATTCTCGCTTTGGCGCTGATTCTGGCCGATCAAGCGCTTAAAATTGCCATCAAAACCCAGTTTGCGCTCGGCGACTCGATTGAGATACTGCCCTGGTTTCATCTTCACTTTACCGAAAACCCAGGAATGGCATTTGGCCTTAGCTGGGGAGGGTCCACCGGCAAGATATTTTTAAGCCTCTTTAGAATTCTTGCCATTAGTGGCCTCCTGTGGTATGCGGTTCGGCTGGCCAAGGGCGGGGCGCATCCTTTTGTGCTGACCACCATAGCCCTAATTTTTGCCGGTGCCTTCGGCAACGTTATTGACAGCCTAGTCTATGGATTGCTCTTTGACCGCGGACTTGTTTGGTCTCCGGAATACGAATTCTGGATGGCCTACGAGGGCGTGGCGCAATGGGGCAAGGGATACTCTAGCCCCCTATTGGGCAATGTGGTTGATATGCTGTACTTCCCGCTATGGACGGGATACCTGCCCAATTGGCTGCCCGTCTGGGGAGGGGATTACTTTCAGTTTTTTAGGCCTATTTTTAATCTCGCCGACGCCTATGTCAGCATAGGCGTTGTCTTTTGGTACTTTGCGAGCCGCCGCCCAAATTGGTGGCCCGCCTAAATTTTACTCTTATGCGTTTTTTACTTTTTGCGCTGGGGCTAGGACCCCTTCTTGCCTCTGCCCAGCTTGCTCGCCATATTGACCAAGAAACAGCCGAGCAACTTTACCTGCACGAACGGTTCCTGTCGAGCGACGCTTTGGGTGGCCGCTTGCCCGGCTCAGAGGGAGGCGCAGAGGCGGCTCGCTACATTCAGGCCGAGATGAGCCAAATTGGGCTGAGCCCCATGTTTGACGACCGCTTCACGCAGGATGTCAAGATCCCTGATGCCGCTAGAGTTTTGGCAAAGACCAACTTCCTGGTGCTGGGCAAAGACAGCGCTGCGCTGCGCGAGGACTTTTGGCCCAGCATGATGTCGGGCAATGGCAGGGCGTCGGGCGCCATGGTTTGGGCTAATTATGGCCTTTCATTGAGCGGACAAGACGACTGGCAAAAGGTCAAGCCTCAGTCCGTAGTGGTAATGATGCGCGACGTTCCCAAGAACCTAGCCGACAATGCTGGCAAGGCCGCAAGCCTTCAGGCCAGGCTGGCCGAGGCCAAAAAACGAGGCGCCCTTGCCGTGATTCTGCTCGCGCCCAAAGCAGGCGAAGCCAAGCTCGACCTGCTGCGTAGAATCCGCCCAATAGGGATTCCCGTAGTCGAGGTTCACAACCCAAAATGGGTAAAGCGCCTAGGCAAGCACGCCAAAAAAGGCAAAAAAACCACCCTCTCAGCCGAACTCATCGTGCAGCATATCACCGCCCCCAACGTGGGTGGATGGATTGACCGCGGCATGCAGCGCACCATCGTAATCGGCGCGCACTACGACCATGTGGGCCTGGGCGAATGGGGCTCGCGAAAGCCTGAATTTGCCGGGCAGGTGCACAATGGAGCCGACGACAACGCAAGCGGAACCAGCGTGCTCCTAACCCTGGCCAAGATGATGGTACAAGTCCCCGCGCTCGGTGATGCCAACCTAGCCTTTATCGCCTTTACGGGCGAAGAAAGTGGCCTCATCGGCTCCAAGCACTTTGTAGAAACCATGCCCGCCCCCTTTGGCAAGGTCACCACCATGCTCAACCTCGATATGGTAGGCCGACTGAACCGTTCCGACTCCCTTAGGGTCTACGGTGTCCACACGGGCTATGAATTTGCCCAAATGCTCGAGACCATCCCCGCCGATGGATTTTACTGGGACCTGAGAAACGAAATTTTTGGCCGCTCCGACCACGCTCCCTTCATTGAAAAAGAAATCCCGTCGGTCTTTTTCTTTACCGGACTTCATGAAGACTACCATGCTCCAGGCGACGACTTCGACAAGCTCGACATCGAGGGAATGGCTGCCGTCACCGGGGTTGCCTACCGGTTCATTCAGCTGCTTGCAGAGAATTTATCGCCCAATTTTAACCCGGAATCTCGAGAACAGTAATGGGCAAAAGTCCTAATATAGCGGTGATTGGCGGGGGTTCCTGGGCCACTGCCATCGTGAAAATGCTCACGCAAAACGAGGACTACGTAGGCTGGTGGGTGCGCAGCGAAGAGGTTGCGCTTCACATTAGGAAGCACCACCACAACCCCAACTACCTCTCTGACGCCGACCTTCTAACGGACCGCATCTACGTAGACCACGACCTGTTGAGCGTGGCCTCTCAGGCCGAAATCCTAATACTGGCGATCCCTTCAGCCTTTTTGGCAGAGGCTATTGAGCCCCTGCGAGCCCTGCTGTCTACGAAGTTTGTTATATCCGCCGTTAAGGGAATCGAGCCGGAATCCCATAAAATTATTGGTGAGTACCTGCACGACAACATGGGCCTAGACTACAGCCAGTTCGGTGCACTAGTGGGGCCATGCCACGCCGAAGAAATTGCCCTCGAACGCCTGTCTTACCTGACCGTCGCTAGCGAAAACCAAAAGCTCGCCGAGACTGTCGCCCAAAAACTTCGGGGACCCTTTGTGAAAGTATCCTGCTCCAGCGACATCTACGGAACCGAATACGCCGCAGTGCTCAAGAACATCTATGCCATTGCCTCAGGCCTCGCCAACGGCCTGGGTTATGGCGACAACTTTCAGGCAGTTTTAGTAAGCTGTTCATTGCGCGAAATGGCTAGAGTGATAAGGGCCTTACACCCCATTAAGCGGCAAATAATTCAAACGCAGTACTCGGGCGACCTGTTTGTTACCATGTATTCTCCCTTTAGCCGCAACCGTCAACTGGGCTCTTTGATTGGCAAGGGCTACAGCCTTTCGGCGGCGAAGTCCGAAATGAAAATGATCGCCGAAGGCTATTATGCCGCCAAGCTAATAAGAGAGGTCAAGCGCCAGCGAGAAGTTAAAATGCCCATAGCCTCGGCCGTCTACAAAGTACTTTATGAGGCTGCCTCTCCAAAAAAAACGATGCGAGCACTCGCCGAAAAACTAAAGTAGGCCCATGCCGCGTTGTACCTTTAACCTTCATTTATAGAAATTATGGCACATAGCGTATTTCTGGGCATCATTGGCCCATGGCAGATCGTCTTAATCGTGGCTATCGTTTTGCTTCTTTTTGGCGGACGCAAAATTCCCGAGCTTATGCGCGGATTGGGCGGCGGCGTTAAGGAATTCAAGAAGGCCATGCGCGAAGAAGACGACGAAACCCCGAAGGACGACAGCAAGAAGCTGTCATGACCTTCCATCGGGTCGAAGACCTGCATCGGGCCTTAGACTCCGGTCAAACAACCTGTGTGCAGCTGGTACAGGAGTCCTTGCGCAAGGCAAGGGCCGAAAACCCTAGTATTAATGCGGTAGCGGAATTTTTTGAAGGTTCCGCCATGCAGCAGGCTGTCGCCGTAGATGCTCGTCGTGCCCAAGGCGACTGCCGTGCCCTTGACGGGGTGACCATGGTGATTAAAGACAACATGGTCTACCGCGACCACGCTGCGGGCGCCGGCTCCAAAATTCTCACGGGCTTCATAAGCCCCTACACCGCCACCGCGGTTCAGCGCATCGTAGACGCCGGGGCCTGCATCGTTGGACGCTCGAGCTGCGACGAATTTGCCATGGGCTCCTCCAACGAAACCTCGGTCTATGGCCCTGTTCGCAATCCTTTGGACCTCAAGCGCACTCCGGGCGGATCCTCGGGCGGGTCCGCAGCGGCCGTTGCCGCCGGCTGGGTTCATGCCTCCCTGGGCAGCGACACCGGCGGCTCCATTCGCCAGCCCGCCTCATTCTGTGGGATTTTTGGAGCAAAACCAACCTACGGACGGGTTTCGCGCTATGGTTTGATCGCCTACGCCTCCTCATTTGATCAAATTGGGCCACTTGCCCGAAGTGCGAGCGACTTAGCGCGCATCACCGAAGTAATCTCGGGCGCTGACCAGTACGACGGAACCTGCAGCGACCGTCTCGTGCCGAGCATGTCGGTCAAAAGCTGCGACCCCCAAAGCTTGAGCTTTGGCTACTACCAAGAGGTTCTTGACAACCCCGCTCTTGACTCGGAACTTCGCGACGCCTTCATGGCCCGCATGGACCAACTCCGCGCCAAGGGCCACCGGGTCGAAGCCCTGCGCTTTGACTACCTCGACTTGCTGGTTCCGATTTACTACATTCTAACCACTGCCGAGGCCAGCGCCAACCTTGCTCGATTTGATGGCGTGCGCTACGGCTACCGCGCCGAGGGCGTCAAGACCCTCGATGAACTGTACAAGCGCAGCCGCTCAGAAGGCTTTGGAAAAGAGGTGAAGCGCCGCATTCTTTTGGGGACCTTCGTCTTGCGCAGCGGATACTTTGACGCCTACTACGGCAAGGCTCAAAAAGCTCGTCGCGCCGTGCAAAATGCCACCAATGCGGACCTCGCCAAGGTGGACCTGCTCATCAGCCCAACAAGCCCCCACACCGCATTTGAATTGGGCCGCGAGGCAAGTGACCCAACCCTTATGTATCTTGAGGACATCTTCACGGTGCAGGCACCCATTGCCGGACTTCCGGCCTTGAGTTTGCCTATGGGCCTCCACTCCAACGGAATGCCCATGGGATTGCACCTCACCGCCAAGGCCTTTGACGAGCCTACCCTCTTTACTGCCGCAGAATACCTCAGTTCATGATACGTTTTATAGCGCTCCTTACCGCCTTCTCTTTTGCGCCCTCCATGATGGGCTACACGCCGCGCGCTGCAGCCACAGACAGCCTCCTCCATGGACTTGCAACCAGGGTGGACACTATGTATGCAAAGTGGTTGCTCAGCGGCAGCGAGCGCAACTGGACCAGCCAGTTCAAGGTGCCGGTAGACAGCCTGGCCGGCGCTTCGCTGGAATTAAGCGACGAGGTAATCAAACAACGCCTGGCCGCCCTTGACCGTCGCTCTCCCATGGATCTTCGCTACAATAACGACGTCAAAAACGCCATCGCCATGTATGTCGTGCGCAAAAAAGACTTGGTTTCGCGCGTAATGGGCCGAGGCCGCTACTACTTTCCCATTTTTGAGGCTGCCCTCGATCAGTACAACCTGCCCATGGAACTGCGTGCGCTGCCGATGATAGAGTCCGCCCTAAACCCACTGGCCACAAGCCCCGCCGGAGCCAAGGGTCTGTGGCAGTTCATGTATGCCACCGGCAAGATTCAGGGCCTTGAGATTGGCAACTACGTCGACGAACGTTCTGACCCGGTAAAGTCTACCGACGCCGCATGCCGCTACCTGCTCAAGCTGTTTGACATGTTTGACAACTGGGAGCTCGCGCTCGCTGCCTACAATGCAGGGCCTGGCAACGTGGCCAAAGCAATTCGCGCCTCAGGGGGCAAGACGAACTACTGGGAAGTTCGCCCCTACTTGCCCAAGGAGACCCGCAGCTACGTTCCCAACTTTATTGCGGCTAACTATGCCTTGACCTACGGCGGACTTCACGGAATTTTTGCTGATATGCCCCCGGCTTCCTTTTTTGATGTAGATACCGTGCAGGCGACTGCAACCCTTGATTTACTCCAGGCCTCGAAGCATTTTAGCGTGGATCCTGCCCTTCTAAAGGTGCTTAACCCGATGTACAAGCTGGGAATTATTCCGGCTCCGCGCGACGGAAAAATGTACCCCTTGGTACTGCCTCGGGCCGCGGTAGCGAGCTTTATGGAGTGCGCCGACTCGGCCTATGCTGGGTCGCAGCCTAATCGCGCAATCGCCAGCGCCTCCGGAGGGAGTGCCACGCCCACTGCAAGTGCACCCGCCGCCGCCGAAACGACCCTGCGCTACCATAAGGTTCGATCGGGCGAAACCTTGAGCAGCATTGCCAAAAAATACGGAAGCAAGGTCAGCGACATTCAGCGCTGGAACCGCCTCCGCAGCACTACGATTCAGATTGGCCATAGGCTCATCGTGAAGAAATGAGCGCCTGGACTTTGAGCCCAAAACCTGTCTGTTTTACTGCCTTGGTCGCCACGGCCGCTGTGCTTGGAATGCTTGCCTTGGTCGCAGGCTGTGGGGCAGAGAATTCCGAGGGCAGGGAAGGCGCTGAGGGCAAGGAAGGCAAAAAGTCCCAACGCAGAAGCCTGCCGCCGAGCAACGGAACCCACAACGACCTAACCATAATCTGCCCCGAAGGCCTTTGGAATGAAGCTGCTGGCATGGCTGTGGCTGAAATTCTCGGAGCCCCCGTCGCTGGATTACCCCAGGCCGAGCCGCGCTTTGGAATCATTCATGCGGTACCTCAGAAGATTAATAGCCTTTTGCGCCGCGGCAAAAGCCTTTTGAGTATTGAGGTCATCACCGACTCGACCGCGGTGCTGGAGGTGCGCGACGCCTACGCCCGTCC
This sequence comes from Cryomorphaceae bacterium, assembly GCA_013205365.1. Classification (GTDB taxonomy): domain Bacteria; phylum Bacteroidota; class Bacteroidia; order Flavobacteriales; family Schleiferiaceae; genus TMED14. The sequence goes on from JABMNC010000021.1 coordinate 16,634, forward strand.
GCAACTAGTCGTTCAGGTTATTGCGCCCTCACTCGAGGCCTTGCCCAGTCTGCTGGCCAAGGTGCTTCCGGAGCTTGGGAACCGATTTGCCGCGCACGATGCGCAAGTTTTGCGTCAAAAGCTCAAGGAACGATCGCAGTCGCCATTGCCCAAGGAACTTCGCAAAATCGGTGTTGCAGAAATGCTTCTGCCCGAGGGATTTTTGGTGACCCTGAGCAAGCCGGGGCTCGTCGTGCTCCGTATGGAAACCAAAAAAAGCACGCAGTACCTCATTGTGTCGCAAAAAGCGGCCGACGACTCTCCCACGCCCGAGGCAGACGTTATCGTAGACCGCGACGCCTTGCTGAAAAGTTATTTTGAAGGCACGGCGGCCAAGAGCCACCTTGCCACTGAGCTTTTGGTTCCGCCGACGCAAGCTTTTTACACGGCTGCCAACGGCCAACGCGCCCTGCGCACTGCCGGCTTGTTCAAAACCGTGGGAGGCTTTGGGGGCGGACCCTTTGTGAGCCACCGAATTTTTGACGATGCTGCTGGCAGGGTGGTGACGGCCGACGCCCTGCTTTTTGCGCCCAGCGCCAAAAAATACCGGCTCTTGATGGAGCTCGATGAAATAGCCGCATCCGTGCGCTGGGGAGCATCCTCCCCGAAGTAGGCTATAGGCTGCGCAGCACTTCTACCGACTTGAGCTGGCCCCAGCCGCTGTGCTGGGCTTCAAGATAGGCAAGCAGGGCATCCAGGGCCTCGTTTCGTCGCTCCCTACCCAGAGGTTCGCCATGAAGGGCGGCCGCCAGTGACTCCGAAACCTCAGGGGTCAAGGCTCGAGAAGCATGGCTGCCCAGGGGTGCCCAAGCACCTTCGGCCGGAAAAAACAACCAGCCCCTATACTCTGGCGCCTCCAGTTCAAAGCCAAGATGGCGGCAAAGGAGCAGGGTCCAGTCCAGGGCAGCGCGGCTCAGGGGCGTTTGCGGCTGGTCCCATTCGGTGAGTTGGGCTAGGACATCATCAAAAAAGGCAGGGCTCGAGCTGCCTTCGTGCAGCACGCGGCCCAGAACTTCTGCCGCATACATTATCAGCATTTGGGCGTGGGGCTCGTCGTGGAGACGGCGCCAAACGGGGTTGAGTCGAGCTTCTTTGAGTCGCCCAAGGCTTCCGCGGCCACGGGCCGGAACGACCTCCAGCGCCGTAAGGGGCTGGGCCATGGCTGGCCAGAATCCGCCCGACGAAGAGCGCGCGTTGGGAATGTAGGCCGACCAAGGCCCAGTCTCGCGCAGCCAGAGCCGAAGTACCAGTGCGCGGTCGCCTTGACGGGTGCGTCCCAAGACCAGTGCGGGCTGTGCCTGAAGTTCCATTTAGGGCCGAACCAGCAGTCCCTGCAGCACGCGCACTTGGGCGGCCAGCGGGTCGTTGATCCAAAACTGGTAGAGTCCGCTCGCAACCGGACTGCCTTCGGGGTCGAGGGTATCCCAAACAAATTGGCCTCCCGAAGCAAGGCCCTCCGCTACCCGGCGCCCGTCGGTGGTCGTCACCTTGACATAGCAATTGTCTGCCAGGCCGTTTATGGTCCATGGTCCGCGAAACTCGGGCCGGTAGGGGTTGGGGAACAGCAGTGCATCGTTCAGGCGATCGGCCGGAGCAGTGGAGGCGCTCCGGAGCGCAAAAAGTCCTTGGTCCGTGGCAATGTAGGCGTAGCCCAAGTCGGTGTCGAGGGCGATGCCGTTGATTCGGTTGCTGGGCAGAGGGCTGTTGTCGCTTCGGTAGTGCGCCAGCTCCAGGAGTCCGTCGGGCGAG
>JABMNC010000120.1 GCA_013205365.1 Cryomorphaceae bacterium
AAACGCTTGAATTCGCTTTTCATGTGCGGAGACAGAAAGTAGGACGCGGCGTAGGCGTAGAAGGACAGACTCGAAACGAGAACGCTGAGGTTCGTCAAGGAGGAACCCACCCCCTAGTTAGCGCTCCATGCGAGGATTGCGCTCAATGCCAAAAGAAGTAGGGAGGGGATGTGCTTTGCCAAGGGATTCTTAACGCTGAAGTGAAAGTACTGAGCCGCAACCATAAAGAGGCCCATGAGTACCGCTGGAATTTGCACCAGTGACGGGTACCAGATTCCGGCAACTATTAAGGTAGCCAAGGCAATTTTAGAGACTCCCACGAGGTTGCGCGTCAAGTCGCTAAGGCCAAAAAGCGTAAATTCTTTGACTACGTTGAAGTACCGAAAGGTCCAAACGTAGGCAACCGAAAGCCCGAGGGTAAGTTGAATTAAGTTCAAGAAGTTGTCCATCCTATAAATGTTTTTGTTAAAGTAAAGGTCGCGAAGAAAGTCCGGTATGGTGTTTATCTCCAAAAAGATGCTGGAGGCTATAAATGGTCCCTCCAGAATTTTTCCATGCTTCGGCGCATGTGCAGGGTGGTATTTTGCCCTTGATTTATTCCATGATCCCTCATAGGGTAGCTCATCATGGTAAAAAGTTTGTTGTTTTTGACCAGCGCGTTTATAAGCAGTTCAAAATTTTGATAGTGCACGTTGTCGTCACCAGTTCCATGAATAATCATAAGGTCACCCTTCAATTTATCGGCATGAGTCAAGGGAGAGCCTTCGTGGTAGCCCGTGAAATTATCGTCGGGTAAGCCCATATAGCGTTCCTGGTAAATGTTGTCATATAAGGTTTGATGCGACACAAACGCTACGGCGATTCCAGTTTTATAAATGTCCGAATGGCGGAACATGCAGTGCAAAGTCATTTGTCCGCCCCCGCTCCAACCCCAAATACCAATGCGCTTTGGGTCTAAAAACGGGAATTCCTCGATAATTCTTTTTGCTGCTTTGGCTTGATCATCTGCAGCCATTATGCCAATTTGTCGGTAAACACTCTTTCTAAAATCACGACCACGGGGCACTTTGGTACCACGGTTATCGATGCTTACCACCACATAATCCAACTGGTTACTGAGGTATTGGTGCCAAAGGTTGTCTCCGGTACTCCAGTTGTCTTGAACGGTAGAACCGGCCGGTTCTCCATACACATGAACCAATAGGGGGTATTTTTTTTGCGGATCAAAATTGATGGGCTTAATCATCCAGGCATCTAAAACGACATCACCGATGTCAACCTTAAAAAACTCTTTGCTGCGCAAAGCCAGTTTATTCATTTTGGTTTTTAGGGCGGAATTGTCTTCGAGAAGTTTGATTTCGCGGTGTGCAGTTAAATTGATTAACGAGATTCTTGGAGGAGTTGTAGCATTCTCAAAACGATGTATCGCATACTTTGCGTCGTTGGATATTTGGTAGCTGTGTTGGCCGGCTAAATCAGAGGGAGAAATCCTCTCAGATTGCCCGCTTCCATCCAATTTGCTGCGGTATAGATAGCGCTGCGTATAATTATTGGGCGAAGCGATGTAGTAGACAAAACCACCTATTGGGTCGATGCAGTTTATCTCGACAATATCAAAATCTCCATTGGTTATGAGCTTCATTGTTGTTCCATCACGGGATACTTTATAAAGATGCATCCATCCATCTTTTTCGCTGGTCCAGGTAAATGATTGCGCCTGGTCAAGCCATAAAATATTGTCGTGCACATCAAGAAAGGCCTCGTCTTTATCGGTGAGGATGTTTTTAAGCGCCATGGTCTGTGTATTACCCACCCAAACCGTGTTGGTATTTTGCAAGCGGTTCAATTGCTGAATCATTACTTCATTGGATTCGGGAATAAAGTCCATCCGCGCCAGGTAGTTATTTCGGGAATCTCCAGGAATCGGGAACCATTTGGTCTCACCCCCCGCGGCAGATACCACCCCCACCTTAACGGCAGAATTTGCGGTGCCTACTTTGGGGTAGGGTAAGGGAATTGGTTTTGAGTAATTAGAGTCAACATTATTGATCATATAAAAGGTGCCGACGCCCCTTGTATCGGATTGCCAATAGGCAATGTCTTTGCCGTCGGGACTCCAGCGAAATCCGTCTTGGCACCCGAGCTCTTCTTCATAGACCCAGTCAAATGTGCCGTTTATGATGTTATCTCCCCCGTCTAATGTCAATCGGGTAATGGTGCCGGTTGCAAGCTCTTCGGAGTAAATGTTATTGATGCTCACATAGGCGACTCGGGATCCGTCCGGAGAAAATTTAGCAAACATGAGTGTGGCCTCTTCAAGTCCTAGGCCGAGCTGTGATAATTTGCCGCTTTTAAGATCAAGTACCCAGTAATCACCGCGAGTATTTTGCCGCCACACTTTGCGGGTATTGGTAAAAACCAAGAGTTTGCGGTTGTCCTCGCTCCAACTATAATTGGCAACGTCCAAGGGGCTGCCTGCGCCGGACGGAATCAATTGCTCGGCACGAACTAGTAACGTTCTTAAACCACTTTTTGCGTCATAAACGACAATATCCACTCCCCCTATTACTTGGTTGCTTTCAAGCTTTGAGTAACGCTTATTATCCTTCATCCACCTAATTTGCCCAACCCCCTTGCTTTGGTAGGTATTGCGAGCATAGATGTCTTCAAGAGTTAGTTTCTCGCTTTGAGCGAAGGTACTGGTGCTTAAAATCAGAGATAACAAGCAAAAAAGAGAGCATAGCTTTTTCATTTTTATTGATCAATCGTGGACCTCATGAGGGAATTCCGGTTAATTTTTTATTTAGTTAATCCTACAAATAACTCAACCACCAGTAGTTTTTGTGCTTGAGCTTGTAGGTCATGTAGCTTTTGCAGAACGGATACAGTATAAAAATGACGCTGATCCAAACTAGGTAAACGGTGAGAAGGGAGAACCCGTAGGATTTCATTGCTTCGCTGCGCCATCCCTCGTTGGTGATAATCATGTCTTGCCAATTGCCACCGAAAATCAAGATGCTAACAATGGCCAAAACGTGAATAAGAAGCACATGAGCAAAATAATAGAACAATGGGACCCGACCGAAAACTAACAAGAAATTGCTCACCCTGTTTTTGGTTGTTTCGATGGCATACAAGAACAGCATGGCCGGCCCGATGAACAAGCATAAATACAGAAGCGACGGCGGGTATTTGGTGGCATTAAAAAAAGACAAGACGGTTTTAGTCGCAGAATCTTGAACGGCCCAGGGCACGAGGTCGCCATAGAGGTTGATGCCGCGAAGGATGAAGAATAGAGCGAGGCAAGCAAACCCTATAATCAGCAGCCACTTTTTGCGGATTTCACGGTCAAAGTCCGCTTGGTAAAACCAACCAAATAGGTAGCCTAATGCTATTAAGCCCACCCATGGAATGAGGGGATAGTACAAGAAAAGGGTATAGTTGGCACCAATATACAGTACCGCTTGCTGGTGCAAAAAGTACCAAACAATGGAGTCGAGCCCTTGACCGCTGTGAACGATACCGTCGAGGGTATTATGGCCTGCCACCAGGAGAAGGCCGACAGCAAAGATTGCAGCTTTGGGCAGGTAGATTAGTAAAGAAAGGCAAATCATGCTGACCCCGATGGCAAAAATTACCTGAATGATTTGAAGGCTGTAGCTCAAGTCAAAGGTCCAGATTAGGGAATTGACGGCGAGTTCCAAAAAAATGAGCCACAATCCTCGGGTAAAGAGAAATTTAAAAACCTGCTTCTTTGATTTATTAGCGCCGTAGAGAAATGCAGACGTTCCCGATAAAAAAACAAAAACAGGGGCGCAGAAGTTGGTGATGAAGCGGGTAAAAAATAGAACGGGGGTTGTGGTCGCCAAATTGGTCGGATCGCCAAACCATGTCTCGAAATAGAAATAGTCCCTGACGTGATCCAAGGCCATGATGACCATGACTAGCCCACGAAGCACATCTAAAGATTCAATTCGCGCAGTTTTAGCTACAGACATTGTATTAGGATTAACGGTAAAACACCACCCAAGAGAAATTAAAGTAAAAATCAGCTTGGTAAATCACTAGCAATAGTAGGCCAAGGTTGTTACTTAGCAATACATCGTAATAATTGGAAGCATGAGCCATAAGTGTTTAACGCAAGGAACCACCAAGCTGACGCACAGGCCGCTGCGGAATAGGCCGACCAAAGTCCGCATTAAATTGCCTCGGGCAGGGAACAATATCAGTGCTTCTAAAGTTTACTCAAAGTGATTAGACCCGCCAGCGACCGAGGATTCTTCTTTAAGGAGTTTGAGGCAAAGAGCATTTCGCCCTTTGACAAGCTCTTTGGAATCTTCAAAGAGCTCATAGTGCACGTGTCGGGCGACTTTGACGAGGCCATAAAGTGGCTCAGGGAGCTCGACAAGGAGTACGAACTCACCGACGAGAACTACAGCATAGACGACTTTATCAACGACCTCAGAGAGAAGGGCTACATCCGCCCAGAGGTTGACGGCGACGGAGTTTCTGGCATGGGAATTACGGCCAAAACCGAACGGGCGATAAGGCAGACGGCCCTGGACCAAATTTTTGGCAATCTCAACAAAAGCGGAGCAGGCAACCACAAGACCAAAAGTTCGGGCGAGGGCGACGAACTGACGGGAGAAACCAGGCCCTACCGCTTTGGTGACGGCTTAGAGAAAATTTCGCTGACCGAAAGCATTAAAAACGCGCAAATCAACCACGGAGTTGGGGAGTTTGAGCTCAGCGAAGAAGACCTTGTGGTCGAAGACAGCCAGTTTAATTCCCAAATGAGTACGGTGCTGATGATTGACATTAGCCACTCGATGATACTCTATGGCGAAGACCGAATTACGCCGGCCAAAAAGGTGGCCATGGCCCTGGCAGAGCTCATTACCACGCGATACCCCAAGGACAGCATTGACATTATTGTTTTTGGGAACGATGCTTGGAGAATCTCTATTAAAGAAATTCCCTACCTCAAGGTTGGACCTTTTCATACCAATACGGTTGCTGGGCTGCAGCTAGCCATGGACATTCTGCGCAGAAAGCGAAACACCAACAAGCAGATATTCATGATTACTGACGGCAAGCCGAGCTGCATCAGGGAACGCGACGGGACCTACTACATGAACAGCAACGGCTTGGACCCCTACGTGACCGAGAAATGCTATACCCAAGCAGCACAGGCCCGCAAACTGCACATTCCCATCACCACGTTTATGATTGCTCGCGACCCCTATCTGCAGCAGTTTATCGACAAGTTTACCGAGGCAAACCAAGGCAAGGCCTTTTTCACGGGGCTCAAGGGCCTTGGAGAAATGATTTTCAAAGACTATGAAACCAACAGAAAGAAAAGACTCAAATAGTATGATTACGAATTTAGGTGAGCTCAAATCCTCAGGCTACCAAAGCATCTCCATAAAAGACGAACTGCGACAAAACCTGCTCAAGCACCTCGAGGCCGGAACCACCGTGTTTGGTGAAGTGCACGGTTTTGAAGATACCGTGCTGCCCGAGCTGGAGCGCGCCATTCTGTCTCGGCACAGCATCAACCTATTGGGCCTTAGGGGGCAGGCCAAAACAAGGCTGGCACGCCTGATGATCAACCTGCTTGACGAGCACATTCCCTTTGTAAGCGGGTCCGAAATCAACGACGACCCCCTTGCCCCGATCTCGCGATTTGCCATTGACCTCATCGCCGAGAAGGGAGACCAAACCCCCGTTTCGTGGTTGCATCGCTCCCAGCGTTATTCAGAGAAGTTGGCCACGCCCGACGTTACGGTTGCCGACTTGATTGGCGACATTGACCCCATCAAGGCGGCAAACCTCAAACTGTCTTATGCCGACGATCGGGTGATTCACTTTGGCATGATTCCCAGGGCCAACCGCTGCATCTTTGTTTTAAACGAAATCCCCGATTTGCAGGCCCGCAACCAGGTAGCCTTGTTCAATATTTTGCAAGAAGGCGACATTCAAATTCGCGGATTCAAAATTCGGCTGCCCCTTGACCTTCAGTTTGTATTCACGGCCAACCCCGAGGACTACACCAACCGAGGCAGCATTGTAACTCCCTTAAAAGACCGCATTGGGTCGCAAATTTTAACGCACTACCCGGCCAATATTGCCGTGGCCCGCAAGATTTCTGCCCAAGAAGCTAGAATCAATGAGGCGCAAGCGAGCCGAGTTTATGTTCCCGATTTGGCCTACAACCTGCTCGAGCAAATTATTTTTGAGGCCCGAGACAGCGAATACATCGACCAAAAAAGCGGTGTAAGCGCGAGGATGAGTATTTCTATGCTCGAAAGCCTCGTCAGCACGGCCGAACGCCGCGCTCTGATCAACAAAGAGAAGACGACCACCGTGCGCTTGGCTGATTTTATGGGCATCATTCCGGCCATCACCGGCAAGGTCGAGCTTGTATTTGAAGGAGAGCAAGAAGGGGCCGCATTCGTGGCGGAGCAGCTCATTGGTGCCGCCATCAAGACGTTTTGGCCCAACCTATTCCCTAAAATTGGGAAGCTTAATAAAAAGGCGGACCTCAGCCCCTTTGCTGGCACTGTAGAGGCCATTTATTCACAAGGCGGAGTCATTTTGTACGACGAATGCGACCAAAAAGAATATGCTTCTTCCCTGAATAAGATAAAGCCCCTAGAGGATTTAATGCAGCAGTACCAGCCCAAATTTGAGCCTAAGGACCAGCTTTTTTTGAAGGAGTTTATGCTTTGGGCCCTTGCCGAGCAGGAGCAGTTGGGCAAGGAACGACTCAAAAACGGATTCCAGTTTAACGAGTTTATTTGACCCGTTTAAAAGTCGTTTTTAAGCCAGTAGTTCAGGGAGCAGAGCTTCCAAACCAGCTTGGCTTGGCGCATGTCGCCGCCGTGGTAGTCGCGCATTAGCCTGGCCATTTTTTTGGAGTCCAGCCAGTCCAGCTGGTCAAAAGAGGTGTGGAGCAGGTCCTTGAGGGGCCCCTTGAGCCAGGCAATTTCACCTGGGGTGACAAATCCCTTTTTATCGTAGCGCTGCATGATTTCGTCGGGAATGATGCCTTGCATGGACTGCCGCAAAATGCTTTTGGTTTCGCCCTGGAGCGAGATCTTGGATTCGTTGGGGGTGGTAAAGGCAAACTCTACGAGCCGGTGGTCCAAAAAGGGTACTCGACTCTCGATGCCAAAGGCCATGGAATTGCGGTCGTTGTGGTGCAAAATGGTCGGCAGCGACGTGGTTGCCATCAGATTGTAGAGGAAGGTATCGAGGTAGTTGCTGCTGTAGGGGGCCAGGCTGAGCGAGATCGAATCCGATCGGTCGGGCAAGACATGACCAAGCACCTGACGGCCCTTGACCTGGTGAATTTTTTGGGTTCCGCCCAAAACCAAGGCAGACTTTGCGGCCACCATGAGGCTCTCGGTTAGGCTGAATCCCTGCTTGCCGCGGTGTCCGTTAAAGGTTTTACGCAGTGCGCTCCATTGGCCGCTGCGCAGCTGGTCCACAAAATGAGGGTAAAAGCTGTGAAGGTATCCACCCAAGTATTCGTCGGCGCCTTGGCCGTCGATAAGCACGCGAAGCCCGGTTTTTTTGACCAAATCCATCAAGGCGTAGTGCGAAACAAAGGAGGAACCGTTTACAGGCGAGTCCGCGGCAGCACTGGCTCCGGCGAAGTAATCGCTTAAGTCGTTTGCGTCGGGACTGTAGTAGTGGGCTTCGGTATTGGGATATTTATTGAGCACGTACTGCGCAAAGGGGCGCTCGTCGACGTAGTCTGAATAGTAGATGTGAAAAACCTTGAGAATGCGGTCGGGATGGTGGCCACAAATGCTTGAAACGATGGCGGAGCTGTCGATGCCGCCGCTCAGGCAGGCGCCCACTTCAACTTGGCTGCGAAGGTGGATTTCAAGAGACTGGTTAAACAGCGCAGCGAACTCGCGCTGAAGCTCCAAGGGGCTTTGCTGGCGCTTGGAGTGTGGATCAAGAGTCCAATAGGGAACAATTCGCAGGCCGCCGCGGTCCAAAACAAGGTTATGGGCGGGCGAGAGGGACTCTATCCCGTGGTAGTAGGTGTCGGTTCCGCAGCCGACCCAGCCCAGGCCCAGGCCCAAGTTGGCTTGGTCCACATTGAGTTTTTTGGCAAAGCCCGGACTCTTTTTGAGCGCCTTGATCTCCGACGCAAAAGAGAACGTTCCGTCGGGCTGTTTTTGGTAGACAAAGGGCTTGATTCCAAAGCGATCCCTGGAGCAAAAGAGTTGGTTTTTGCGGTCGTCCCAAATTGCTAAGGCCCACATGCCCACAAAACGCTCTACGCTGGCCTCGCCCCAGCAGTGGTAGCTCTTGAGGATGACTTCGGTGTCGCTGCTGGTTTCAAAAGAGTAGCCCAGCTGCTGCAGTTCGCGCCGAAGCTCGAGGTAGTTATAGACCTCTCCGTTGAAGACCATAGACAGCTGCTCAAAGAGGTAGGGCTGGTTGGAGTCTTCGCTCAAGTCCATAATCTTCAGGTGATTATGGCCTAATGTCACAGCCCCCACAGAGGCCCAATGCGAGCCGTCAGGCCCGCGGTGGGTTTGGGCCGCGTTCATGGCCGAAACCGCGGCTTCGCGCGCTTGCGCAGTCATGCTGAGGCTGTAAACGCCGGTTATTCCACACATAGTTTGGGAGCGTGAATCTAGGTCAGAATTCGCGCTTTAGGGGCGGAATTGCTAAAAATTAGAGCACTTCGCAGGGCTCCAAGCTTAGGCCTACTCTTCGAATCGCGATTTGAATCCGCCGCTGCGGTTGCCGCCCTCGCCTTGGGACTGATTGCCGCCGCCTCCCGAGGGACGCTTGCGGTTGCGATTGCGGTTGTGCTGCGGAGCGCTTTTGCGGGCAAAATCTTCGCGGCCCCTGGCCTTGAGCAGGCGGTAGCGAAAGATTATGGCTTGGCCAAAGAAGCTAAGGCCCGCGCTGAATGCGGCAAGCGCGGCACTGCCCAAAAGGAAGAAGGATTCGTTCTTCATTTTTGAAATAATGGCCTCACCCAAGAGCGAGAGGCCGAATCCGGTCAAAAGAAGACCTACAATGGCGAATGCCAGCCATTTGCGATAGAGTGCGGTAGTTTGTTTCACGGCAGTAAACCTACAAAAAAATGCTCAGACTAAGGCAGCATGAGCGGGCTTGGGTCGCCCGAAACCGCGTACATGAGGAGCCCTGTAAGCCAGCCTCCGTAGGTTCCAAGGGCATAGCCCAAAACCGCGAGCAGCACTCCCACCGGAGCCAGGGACGGGTGAAAGGCCGCGGCTGCTACGGGGGCCGATGCGGCTCCGCCTATGTTGGCCTTGGACCCCACGGCCAAAAAGAAGAACGGAGCCCGGATCAGGCGGGCTACCAGAACCAAAATGAGCACGTGAAAGGCCATCCAAAGCGCCCCCACGGCGATGAGGCCGGGTTGGCTTATGGCTTCCATGAGGTCCATCTTCATGCCGATGCTCCCCACTAAAATGTATATGAATACCGATCCCCATCGGCTTGCACCGACGCCCTCAAGGTTACGCGCGGGGGTGAACGACAGCAGCAGCCCTAAAGTTGTGGCGACGATGACGATCCAAAAGAAGTCGCTAGTAAAGCTAAAGTTTGCGGTATAGGGCGCATTTTGGGCAAACCATGGTGCCAAAAAGTCGCCGGCGGCATGGCTGAGGGCCACCGCCCCAAAGGCTAGCCCAAGAATCTTCATGGCGTCGGCCAGGGTGGGAATCTTGGCGGTTTGCTTTAAAAACTCTTCCATACTGGCCTGAAGTTTCTTTACCGAGCTGTTGTCGGCCTTGAGCCAGGCGTCGACGCGGTCGGACTTGGCCGCGCCCATCAGAATGATGGCCATCCAGATTTCGGCGACTACCACGTCTACGGTAATCATTGCGGAGTAAAGGGCTTCACTGGGCTTGTATACTTCATAAAGTGCTGCTTGGTTGGCCCCGCCACCGATCCAGGATCCTGCAATGGTGGAGAGTCCGCGCCAAACGGCTTCGGGCCCGACGCCTCCGACGGTTTCGGGTGAAATCCAAGACACCGTCAAAAGAGCCAAGGGTCCGCCTAAAATAATGCTCGCCGTGGCGGTAAAAAACATGATTAGTGCCTTGGGCCCTAGGCCAAACACGGCCTTTAGGTCGATGCTCAGGGTCAGCAAAACCAGTGAAGCGGGCAGCAGGTAGCGCGACGCAACGAAGTAAATTCCGGTTTCGCGCGGAACCAGCCCCGTATTGGTCAGCAGCGAGGGCAAGAAGTAGCAAAGCAGCAGGGCCGGAATGACGCTAAAGAATTTTTTAAATCGAGCTTCGCTTGCGGCCCAAAAAATGAGGCCAAGCAGGGCCATGAGGAGTCCGAAGACCACGGCTTCGTTGGTAATGAGTGCAGTTTCTTCCATGATTTCAGGCCAAATCTAGGGCCAAGTTCTTCAACTGCGAAGGTTGTGCTACCTTGAACTCATGAAGCACATACTATTTTTTAGCCTAGCGCTGGCCTCGGCGCTGGCGACAGCCCAAGAGGTAATGACTCCGGAATTGCTCTGGAAGTTGGGGCGTGTTGGCCTCGACGACGCCCACGAAAGCGGATGGGTAGCCTACGGCGTAGTCCGCTATGATATGGACGCCAATAAAGGCAACCGCGACCTGTTTTTGGTTCATAGCAAAACAGGCGAAACGCGCAGTTTGGCCGCCGAACCGGGTTCAGAAGTGGGCGCCACCTTTGTTAAGGGCGGAACCCGTGTCGCCTATGTTCATCAGGGTAAACTCAAGTCTCGAGCACTGGACGGCAGCGACCTCAGGGTGCATTTGGACGTTCCGGGCGGGGTCGGCGACCTAAAGCTCAGGGAATTGCCCAACGGCCAGTGGCTTGTAGCCTTCATCACCCGCGAGCAGCTCGACCAGACTCCGCTGGAGCGCCGCCCCGAGCAGCCCAAGGCCAATTATGCGGTTTTTGACGACCTTATGTACCGCCACTGGGACAGCTGGACCGACTATAAATACAACCACGTGGCTTATGCGATGGTTTTTCCGGACGCGCCCAACCCGGCAACGGAATTTACCGACATTTTAAAGGGTGTTCGGGGCCACGCGCCCCTGCCTCCTTTTGACGGCGCGGAGGCTTTTGACCTAAGTCCCGACGGAAGCTTTTTGGTCTACACGGCCAAGCTTATGACCGGCAAGGATTTTGCTTTGAGCACCAATTCCAAGCTTTACCGCTACGATCTGGCCACAGCGAAGACTAGCGAACTTCCGGGCTTAAACGGCTACGACGGATCTCCGCGAATTTCGCCCGACGGCCGCACTTTGGCCTTTTGGGCTATGCCCACCGACGGCTACGAGTCTGACGTGAAGCAGCTACACTTGCTCGATTTGACTGTGGCTGGAGCCCAACCCCAGCGCATTGACGCAGCCGGCGAGTACGTCAACGATCTAAAATGGCTAAGCCCAACAAGCCTTGTGGTGAATTCCATTCAGGAGGCCTCCAACCATTTGGTTCGCATCGACTTAAAGGGGGCAAAGGCAAGTGCCGTCAACCTGACCACGGGCGACTACGACTACGGCGCCTTTGACTTTGCGGGCAAAATGCTGGTGGCTGAGCGCATGGACCAGAATCAGGCCAATGAGCTGTATGCGCTGGGCAGCAAGGGAGCGACTGCCCTGACCAAGGTGAACGATGCCGACTACGCCAAAATTTCGCGCGGACGGGTGGAGAAGCGCTGGATTCCGACCAGCGACGGCAAAAAAATGCTGACGTGGCTGTTTTATCCGCCCAATTTTGACCCGGCTAAAAAATACCCAGCACTGCTTTACTGCCAGGGCGGTCCGCAGGGAACCGTGAGCGCATTCTACAGCTTTCGATGGAACTTTCAGCTGATGGCGGCCCAGGGCTATGTGGTGGTTGCGCCAAACCGACGCGGCGTTCCGGGCTTTGGCCGCGAATGGAACGAGCAAATCTCGGGCGATTGGGGCGGGCAGGCCATGAAGGACTACCTCTCGGCCATTGATGCGGTGGCGGCGGAGCCCTTTGTCGACCGCGAACGCCTTGGAGCCGTGGGCGCTAGCTACGGTGGCTACAGCGTGTTCCAGCTCGCGGGCATTCACGAGGGCCGGTTCAAGGCATTGATTTCGCATTGCGGACTTTTTAACATGGAGAGCTGGTACGGCTCTACCGAGGAGCTATTTTTTGCCAACTACGACCTGGGCGGACCCTACTGGGCCAAGCCCCAGCCCAAGTCCTACAGAGAATTCAATCCCAAAAACTACGTGGACCAATGGACGGCTCCGCTGCTCGTGATTCACGGAGGCAATGACTTCCGCGTGCCCTTGAACCAGGGTATGGAGGCCTACCAAGCGGCTCAGTTGCGCGGAATCCCGTCTCGCTTTTTGTACTTCCCTGAGGAGGGCCATTGGGTGAGCAGCCCTCAAAACGCACTGGTCTGGCAGCACGAATTTTTTGACTGGCTAAATAAATG
>JABMNC010000121.1 GCA_013205365.1 Cryomorphaceae bacterium
ATTGCGCTGTGGAACAAGAAAGCAAGTAAGAGGATGAGCGTGCGTCGCATTGCCTTTAAGGGTTTAAAATAGGTAAGTGCAAAGCACTACCATGAGCATCAACCAAAGGTTACAAGCGTGTTAACTCAATGTTATCAAGTGGGCAAACGGATTTAAAATCATGGGCTTACTTCACCCATTGGTTTAGCCTAAACCTTGTTCAAATAGGGAGTTACAATTTTTAACTCAATAGCATCCTAAGCTCTGACTGAATTGCCCGCTGGCGATCCAATGCATACCATTTATGGAGTTCTTCGCTGTAGAGGTGAGCCCGATCTGGGTCGGCCTTGATACGCATCACGAGTTCTTGGGCCTCGGCTGGCCGCGAACCCCAACTTGTGGTAACCCGGAACTCGCTGTCGAGCTGAATCGTCTTGGGTATGCTGCGCCCCCCAAGGGTCAGAAACTGGTCCATTAGCTCGAGGTTTTGGTCCCGAAAGAGGACGCGGGCCTCAATCCGCCCCTTGCTGGCAAGGGCAATCGCTGCCTGTACCGGAACAATTTGCGCCCCATCCCCACACCAGTGTTCATTTAAAATGAGCCACTTCGTTCCGGACTTGGCATTCAGGGCGGCCATCTCGGTCTCTGGTTCTAGGCGCAGGCGTTGCGTCAAACGCTTCACGCGTTGCTGGTTAATGACCAAGTATTTGGCATAGGGGTCTTCTTCGTGCGGAACCGTGCCGAGCAGGTTCTCGAGGTACTGATCGATGGGTAGCGCACGGTCCCAAGCCTCCTTAAATTCTTTAGTGGTCCAAGTCATACTGCAAAGAACGCAATTTGCCATTCCTTCGTTCGAAACGGGCTTCATTTTCGTCATTTTTGGTTTTTGCTCGGAGTTTGTTTGCTGGCTAAACATCACTCGCTGCTCGTGCGCATAGTGCGGCCTCGCTCGAGTTATCTTTGCAGCCCAACAATTAAACCCCTGCGGCTTAATTGTACACCAGGAGAGGTGTCCGAGTGGCTGAAGGAGCGCGCTTGGAAAGCGCGTGTACGGGTAACCGTACCGGGGGTTCGAATCCCCCTCTCTCCGCCCAATCACGGCAATCGCCCGCGCCCCTTCCGGGGCGCGGGTTTTTTATGGCCCCTGCGATCGAACTCGTTTTAGTGAGCCAAGGGGCCATAAAAACCCAACGGCGCGCCAAAGGCGCACCGCGGGCGCTTGACGAAATTGAGGTCTCCCCCCAGAGGGAACGCGCCGGCGCTCTGCGCCCGGCGCAATCACCCCCAAAGGAAACCCGCCGGCGCTCCGCTTCCGGCGCTCCGCTTCCGGCGCTCCGCGCCCGGCGCAATCCCCCTTTATAATTGATCAATTCATGAGCGATCAACTCATGAGAAAGTTGATTGCCTCTTTTCTAGCACGTAACCGTACCCGGGTAGTTCTTATGGCTTCCGTCGCAGCCAGGCATTTTTTTACTGTGTCCGCAGACGCAGTCGATCATGCCTTTTCTGCGCAGAATGCGGGGGGTGAATTTTTCGATGCGTGCCGACACCGTCGCCGACTGCTTGGCAGCCGTGAAAAACATCAGGTAGGCCCGCTGGCGACCAACGGTAAGCGCTTCAAACGCTTCTCGTAGCCCCGGCGTACCCTCGTAGGCGGCCTCGAGCTCCGCAGGAACCACAAATTCGTTGGCGGGCTTCTCGACGCGCAGCCCCAATTCTTCAGCCTTGATCGCTTCGAGTAAAAAATCCAGCACATAGGGTGCCGCGGCCTCTACCCCGGCCACAGAAGTGAACTTCATCCAACGGCCTTCGACGCTGTTTGGCCCTGGCTTGCTCAACAATCCCTGGGGGTCAGGAATCAGCGCCCCCTTCATAAGCGACAGCACAAAATAGTTTTTGAATCCGCCCAAAATGGCGATGTTGCGGCCCTCATGGGTGTAGCAGGGCTGGCCCCACTTGACCTCTTCAACGAGCGGAGCCTGCAGCACCAGTGCCCGCAAAAAATTGAGTTCGGGGTTCCAGCGGGGAGCGTCCTTAAAAAGTTCGTTAACCTCAGGATTCATTCCCTAAAAATAGCCTAAAGCAGAACAATGTCTGACTTGAGTGCGCCGGCTGTTACCCAATAGTTAAAACCTATCAATGCTGTAATTATCCGATGAGGCATTGCCTTAAATTTGCTACCAATACTTATCGCAACCAGAAAGCCCCCAACCATGGATACCTCATCAAGTTCAGCAAAATGCCCCTACACCAGCGACCGAGTTGTTGCAGCCGCCGGAAGCGGAAAAACCAACAAAGATTGGTGGCCCGAGAGCGTGAAACTCAATATCCTTCGCCAGCACAACGAGAAGGTGAGCCCGATGGGAGCCGACTACGACTACGCTAAGGAGTTCATGACCCTTGACCTGAGCGCAGTAAAGAAAGACCTAGCGGTACTTATGACCGACTCTCAGGAATGGTGGCCCGCCGACTACGGACACTACGGTCCGTTCTTTATTAGGCTCTCCTGGCACGCCGCCGGAACCTACCGCATCGCAGACGGACGGGGCGGAGCCGGAACGGGTACGCATCGTTTTGCACCCCTGAACAGCTGGCCCGATAACGGAAACCTCGACAAAGCGCGAATGCTGCTTTGGCCCATCAAGCAGAAGTACGGCAAAAAGCTCTCTTGGGGAGACCTCTACATTTTGGTTGGCAACGTTGCCCTCGAAACCATGGGCTTCAAGACCTTTGGATTTGGAGGCGGACGCGCCGACCTCTGGCAGCCTGAAGAAGATATTTACTGGGGTTCAGAAACCGAAATGCTCGGTGACAAGCGCTACGAAGGCGACCGTGACCTCGAGAATCCGCTTGGCGCTGTTCAGATGGGCTTGATTTATGTCAATCCTGAAGGCCCTAACGGCAACCCCGATCCGCTTGCCTCGGCACGCGACGTGCGCGAAACCTTTGGCCGCATGGCCATGAACGACGAAGAAACCGTTGCCTTGGTGGCCGGCGGACACACCTTTGGCAAGATGCACGGTGCAGGAGACCCAGGCCTCGTGGGTCGCGAGCCCGCAGGTGCTGCCATGGAAGGAATGGGCTTTGGCTGGAAGAATGCCCACGGCAAAGGCCACTCCGAAGACACCACGACCAGCGGCCTCGAGGGCGCCTGGACCACCACCCCCACCAAGTGGAGCAACAACTACTTCGAGAACCTTTTTGGCTACGAGTGGGAACTGACTAAAAGCCCCGCAGGCGCTTGGCAGTGGAAGCCCAAGGGCGATGCCGGTGCCGGAACCGTGCCCGACGCCCACGTGGCAGGCAAAGGCCACCAGCCCGTCATGACGACCGCCGACCTGGCACTGCGCTTTGATCCGGCCTACGAGAAAATATCGCGCCGCTTCTACGAGAACCCCGACGAGTTCGCCGACGCCTTTGCTCGTGCTTGGTTCAAGCTGACCCACCGCGACATGGGGCCCCACCACCGCTACTTGGGTGCTGAGGTTCCAGC
>JABMNC010000122.1 GCA_013205365.1 Cryomorphaceae bacterium
AGTCCGCTCGTTCGTTCATCGTACCACGCCGAGAGGCATGTGCACTAAGACTTTTTTACCTTATTTTTAACACTTGCTTTACCCATCTCTTGAAAATGAAACGCACTCTTAGAATCTCCTTAATTGCTGCTTCGGCGGCCTTTGTTGCTGCAGTAGTGGCTTTTGCTACCCTGCAAGGTGGCCAGCAGCGTCAGTATCAGCCCCGTGAATCAGGCATCAACGCGGCCTATGCGGGCTACAGCGACTACATGCACATGCTCAAGGCTAACCAGGTGACCGGTGAAATTGACCCCAATGCGGTGCAAGCTGCCTGGGCGCAGATGCAGCAAATTTCTTCAAAAACAAATACCTTGAACTGGGAGACCAGGGGCCCCGACAACCACGGCGGTCGCACAAGAGCCCTTTTGATTGACCGTACCAATTCCAATATTGTTTACGCCGGCTCTGTCGGTGGTGGACTGTACCGTTCTACCAACGGAGGTGCGAGCTGGTCGGTTGTGAGCGACCCGAGTTCGAACCAATCGGTGGGCAGTATTTGCCAGACCAGCAATGGCGATATTTACTACGGAACCGGTGAGATTTGGATGGGTTACGGCGGTGGAGGATCAACTTCTACTCCTAATTTCGCCGGTCGCGGGGTCTACAAATCAACCGACGGTATAAACTTTGTTCAGCTGGCCAGTACGCTGC
Organism: Cryomorphaceae bacterium; assembly: GCA_013205365.1. GTDB lineage: Bacteria > Bacteroidota > Bacteroidia > Flavobacteriales > Schleiferiaceae > TMED14. Next base: position 691 of record JABMNC010000122.1, read on the forward strand.
CTGCCAACAACTCCTCAAGCGCCGCTTGGACTTCGGTAGCTCGCATGGAGGCTCACCCTACGGATGCCAACACGGTTTTTGCAGGTACCAACAACGGACTGATGAAGTCCACCGACGGCGGAACTACCTGGACGCAGTTGCTCAGTGGTTCAATTACGGATTTTTCATCCTCGGTTTCGGGTAAGCTTTGGGTAAACCAAGCGGGCCGTACCATGAAGTCAACCGACGGCAGCACGTTTACGGAGGTATCAAGTCCTGTTTTATCAGCCACCAGCCTTCCTCGCCGTTCAGGCGGTCGCATTCGCTACACCGTTAGTCCCCAGGATGATAACTACGTCTATGTAGTTCAGACCAGCGGCAGTCAATTGGCCGGTGTATACCGCTCTACCGACGGAGGCGCTACCTGGGCCCGAATTGCTCAGCGAAGCAACAACTTCGACCCCCTCTGCAACGGGGTGGGTGCAGGCAGGTACTGCCAGGGTATTTGGGATTTGTTTTTAACGGTTAGTTCCAAAGACAAAGACAGAATTTGGTTGGGCGGTATCACGGTGTGGACTTGGTCTGCCGCAACCGGTTGGGAACAGGCTTCAACGCTTAATGATTTTGCTCAGAATCCGTTCTACCTCCATGCGGACAGCCATGAGTTAATTGTAGATCCCAATAACCCGGATGTCATTTTTACGTCCAACGATGGCGGGGTATTTAAGTCAAACAACCATGGCGCAAGCTGGTTTGAGCGCAATCTTGGGTACAATACCTACCAATACTTTGGTTTTGGTGTAGGCAAGGATCGTCGTTTGCTAGGCGGGTGCCAAGACAATGGAACCAGCTATTTGGACTACACCAGTGTTAGTCCACATGGGGTGAAGAAGGTTGCCGGCGGCGACGGTGGACACAGCGACATTTCTTGGCTTGATCCCAAAGTGATGTTCTCGGAGACCCAGAATGGCAACTTTAGCCGCTCTAACGACGAGGGTGAGGGTTGGTCTGGCTTCGAGAGCCCCTACATGAATCTGGCCACACTGCAAGGGCTTCAGCTGGCGAGCTGGATGATGCCTTTTGAGCTTTGGGAGACCACGAACGACGCCTTGTCACATGACACGGTGCGCTTTCAACTCCTCCCAGGAATTCGTTCCATGGGTTTTGGCGACGGGGTCAAGCGTACGTTTAGAGGCAAGATTTCTCACCTGCAGCTTGCCGCTAAGTTCATTCCCAATACCCTTCGCATCAAGGCCGGTCCTTTGACTGCCTCTTCTAATGCCAACGGAGTCGTTTCTGGCGACGCTACAGGGGTGTTCAATGCGGACTCGGGTTATTTTGACATCACCTTTACCTCTCCGCCGATTGCAGAAGTTATTTTGACCTGCAACGTTTATTTGCCAGCAGGTTCAAGCATCGGCTTGAAGTCTTCCATTGGCGCTCTGCCTGTGCGTGCTGTCACCCCAACTCGCTTGGATTCTGGTCAGGTATTCAAGATCCAAGACCCCATTCAGTCGATGTTTTTTGTGGGCTTGACCTCGCACACCACAGCAAGCTTCCCAAAAATTGGTGGAATTTTCATGACCCGTCAGGTACATAACTTTAGTAAGACTCCCGAATGGTGGCAGATTGCGCATCTTGGTAACGGAGTTACGCCTCAATACATGAAGATGTCGAACGACGGCAATCATTTGTTTGTGTCAACCACCAATGGAAGGCTTTACCGTATTTCAAACCTTCTTGCGGCGCGCAAAGCGAGCCAAGCTTTTACGGATTCGGCCAACTACCTACTAACGGTTACGCAAATTGGCAACTGGTCGGGTCGTTCAGTTACGGGAATTGATGTGCATCCTTCCGATGCCAATCGGGTTGCTGTGAGTTTGGGCAACTATGGCAATACCTCCTACGTTCATGTCTCGACCAACGCTTTGGCCGCTGCTCCTACCTTCCAGAGCAAGCAGGGCGATCTGCCGACCATGCCTTGCTATTCGGTTTCGTTTGACAAGGGCAACCCCAACCGCCTGATGGTTGGTTCGGAGTGGGGAGTATTTATGACCGACAACATTACCTCGGCCACTCCGACCTACAGCGAAGAGAACAACGGCATGGCTCGTGTGCCGGTCTTTGAGATTGAGCAGTACCGCACCGACTTCTTGTACGATCCCAACAACCCTGTGTCGTCACCGACCGAAGGAGATTTCTTTATTGCTACGCACGGACGCGGTTGGTTCCAAACCACTACGACCAGTGTTAATCGCCCCCTTGGCTCGTCTAATGACGCAGCGATTGCCGATAAGGAGTCCTTAGGAATTTACCCCAATCCTGCCTCTGACATGGTTCGTGTACCCATTTTAGAGGGTTCGGTTACGCTAACGCTCCGCACCATGGATGGCCGTCTTGTGCGTCGGGTAGACCTAAACAATACCGCAGGCATTAAGGCTGTTCCTATGCAGTTGGATGGCTTGACCAAGGGTCAGTACATTCTAACCCGCAGTCAAGGAGGTAGTGTTAAGAGCGAAATCTTGATTAAGCGATAGGATTTCATCCGAAGTTTTTAGAGCCGCCCCGCAAGGGCGGCTTTTTTTATGCGAAGCGGTTGGGGTAGGTACAAAAAAAACTGCCTCCGGTGGAGGCAGCCTCTTCAGGCATCTGGTCTTGGTAGGCACCAAAAGAAACTGCCTCCAGTGGAGGCAGCCTTTTTTACGCATCTGGCCTTGGCAGGCACAAAAAACTGCCTCCGGTGGAGGCAGCTTTAATAGCGGGCTAGGCTTCTGTTAGCTCGAAGCCCTAAATAAACGTGTTTAGCGAGTTGAGCTTTGAATAAAGACCTTAAGAATGGGGTGCTCAGGGTTGGCCTCGCTCATTGCATCAGAAGTGGTTCGAAACAAGGTGGAGTCCCTCATCGGATCAAACAAATAAAAGCTGCCCGCAGATTGATAGAGCGCAAAAATATTGGCCAGTGATGCGGGCTCCTCTTCGATCATGCTTTTGAGGTCGTCCCGGTGCTTGGTGATTCGCGCCTCATACACCGTGAAAAGTGCTGCATTCTTTTCTGCCGCGTTCTCTAGGCCTTGGTAAGTGGCTGCCTGCTTATCAAGACTGTCCATGAGCATGGCCGTCTGTCGAAGTGGCTTATAATGCGCCAGAAGACGCTCAGAGAGGTCTGAACCCGAGAGTTCATAGTCCGTAATACCGTTGGTAAGCGAAACGCTTCCCTTGATTTTGTCTCCGCGCTCGATGCCGAGCCTTAAGCTGGCGCCGTGGTCAAAACTCAAAGCATAGAAGGTGCTTCCGGAGCTATCCAAAGGAAGTTCCGTTTTAAGAACCCCGTCCGCAATTTGAATCGTATCCCAAGGAACAAGTTGGTTTGCATCTATCCTAAAAATGAGGGCTTCTTTGGAATTTGGAACTTCAAGAGATAGGGGGATGATGTCGCTGCCCGTGCAGGCAGTCAAAGCGAGCGCTGTGGCGCCAATCCAGAATTTAGTCATTGGGTGGTTTTTATTAATCTAACTGACGGCGAAGGAGTTCCGTCGCAATTTTGGGATCAGCGGAACCGCGGCTGCGCTTCATTACCTCACCCATAAACAAACCAATCAGGCCCTTCTTTCCGGACTGGTATTCGGCAACTTTATCGGGCCAATCGGCCAAAACTTCATCAACAATGCCCTGCAGTGCCTGCACATCGCTTTGCTGCATGAGTCCGAGTGCTTCAGCAAGCTGCAGCGGATTTGCCTCAGGCTCTGAAGCCATGCGCAGAAAAATTTGCTGGGCAGCGCTATGGCTCACCGTGCTCGACTCAATCAGTGCAATGAGCGCTGCAAGGCGCGAAGCCGGCAGGGGTAAGGCATCGATGGTTAGAGCACGTTCGTTAAGCCAACCCGCTATGGGACCGTTGATCCAGTTGGCGGCTGTTTTGGCCCCAGCTCCTGCGGCCAAAAGCGCATCAAAATACGCCGCGACCCCAAGACCGTCGGTCAAAAGCTCTGAGTCATAGTCAGAAAGCCCCAGCTCGCTGCGGTAGCGTGCCTTGCGCGCCCTAGGAAGCTCTGGTAGGCTGGCTCGGTTGCCTTCAATCCACGAGGGGCTCAGGCGAACCGGGGCTAAATCGGGATCGGTAAAATAACGGTAGTCGTTTGCGTCTTCTTTAATTCGAAGAACCGTGGTTATGCCCTTGCTGGAGTCAAAGGTGCGCGTCTCTTGCAGAATGGTTTCTCCGGCTTCGACCGCAGCCACCTGGCGCTTAAACTCAAAGTCAATGGCCTTCTGCACATGCCTAAAGGAATTGAGGTTTTTAACCTCAACCTTGGTCCCAAACTGCGCGCGCCCTATGGGCCTGACCGAAATGTTCACGTCGCATCGAAGCGAGCCCTCTTCCATGTTGCCGTCTGAAATATCGAGGTAGCGCACCAACTGCCGTATTTCGTTGAGAAAGGCATAGGCCTCTTCTCCGTTGCGAAGGTCTGGCTCGGTAACCACTTCGAGTAAGGGAACCCCCGCTCGGTTGAAGTCCAGAAGGGTGTTGAACGGATCCAAATCGTGAATGGACTTGCCCGTATCCTCTTCCATATGAATTCGGGTCAAGCCAAGTGTTTTAGGGCCCGTACTCGTATCAATAATCACGGATCCACCGTTGCAAATGGGGGTTTCGTGCTGGGTAATTTGGTAGCCCTTGGTCAGGTCAGGGTAGAAGTAGTTTTTGCGGGCGTATTCATTGTATTCGCGAATTCGGCAGCCCAGGGCCAATCCCAGGCGGGTAGCAGCCCGAACCACGCCCCAGTTCGCTTGAGGTAGGGCGCCGGGCAAACCCAGCGAAACCGGACTAATTTGGGTATTGGCGGCCTCTCCATAGCCGTAGGCTTCTGAGCCATAGGCTTTACTGAGGGTGCTCAACTGCACGTGCACCTCTAAACCAATAACTGCTTCGTAGCCCTGCTGCGTCATAGCTGCAAAGGTACACGGAACCCATGGGCCTTCCATTCCTGCTGAAGCCACTTTAGCAGGCGCGGACCGTCCTGGTCCAGCACGATTTCGTGCGGAAGTACATAAACGCGGAATTCGGACCATGCCTTGGGCTTGGTACCCATTCGGGCTCGGTCTTTTTTGGTAGTTACAATGGTAGAAATTCCGCGTTCGCGGCATTTTTGAGCAATAGACTGCACCACCGATTTGCTGAATGGCTCATGGTCGGCGAGCACGAAGGCATCAGCCATGGGGACCAGACGCCGCACGCCTGCAAGAAATACCTGAGGCTGACCTATTCCGCAAAGGGCGATGGCCTTGTCGGGCTTTATCGATTCCCAGGGTTCGGCGCCCCATTGCGGCTGGGGTTCCCCGTATCGCTCCCAGCTGCAAAACAGATCTTGTTCGGGATTCAGCTGCAGGGTCTTGCGAATGTCAAGCCGCGTGAGCGGATCCACCGGCCCTGGGCAACGAGTTACCACCACGGCATGAGCGCGCAGAGCGGCCGAGGGATTCTCCCGAAGTCGCCCCGCCGGAACCACGTGATCCTGCGTGTACCACTGCCCAAAGGGACAGACCAAAATTTGCAGTGCCGCATTGACTCCGCGATGCTGAAAGGCGTCGTCAAGAATGACCGCGCCGACCTTACCCATGGTTTTAAGAGCCTCAGCGCGCTGCTTGGCAACAAATACACGAATGCCGCTGCTGTGTCCAAAGTGCTGGCGCACCATGAGCGCTTCGTCTCCCACGTCGAGGGGTTCATCCTCGAGGGTCACTTCGCGAAGCTCCCGTGTTTTGCGTCCGTAGCCGCGACTGAGGTAGTAGACCGGCTCAATGCGCTGGTGCAGCTGCTCCATAATCCAAAGACTGAGCGGCGTTTTTCCGGTACCGCCAAGGTGTAAATTGCCAATGGAAACACTCGCAATCTCAGGTTGGTAGGTACTTCGGATGCGCCAGCGGTAGGCGGCCGCGTGCAGCCAGGCCCCCAGGGCATAAATCCACGATAAAGGGAGAAGAATCCTACGCGCTAGCATGATTGCGAAGGTAGTTCCAGGCCCCTTCTGCGGGAATGCGCAGACTCCCCTCAATTTTAGCGAGCCAAGTGCGCTGCCTTTTGGAGTACTGCCGGGTGCGAAGGGCAATCTGCGCGGTCATTGCCTGGTCGTCCAAAGCGTATGACTTAGGCTCATAAAATTCCCGATAGCCCACCGTTTGAAGCGGCGTCAAGGAGGCAAAGGCCTCTAGACCAAGGGCTTCGTGGCGGAGGCCTTCGGCCATCATTTGCCTGCTTCGCTCCATTATTCTTGGGTCGAGCCACTGGGAATCCGCCTCGAGAACGACCTCGCGCAGGACCGCTGGCCAAACGCGACCGACCTCTCCTCGGCGATGGGCAGAGTAGGCCCGACCACTGGACTCCATAACTTCTAGTGCCCGGAGCACCCGCCTTGGGTTTTGCAGGTCGGCTACAGCGGCGTAGTCCGGGTCTAAGGTGCGCAGTCTTGCTCGCAATTCCTCAGGATTTTTGAGCCAAATAGCCTCGAGTTCGCTCCGAAATTCGGGCAGGGCTGGGGGCATGGGGTCTAGTCCCTGGAGCAGTGCCTTGGCATAGAGCCCCGAGCCTCCTACGACTACTGCTGATCCGCACTCGGCTAGGATTCCGCGCAGAATAGGCTCCGCCCAGGCGGCATAACTCGCTGCGGTCAGAGGCTCGTGAATGCTGTGGCTCGCTATTCCATGATGCCTTACCTCAGCAAGCTCTTCATCGCTGGGTCGCGCAACGCCAATACGCAGCTCGCGGTATACTTGGCGGGCGTCGCTGCTCAGAATCTCACAGCCTAGGGCCTTGGCGAGCATGATGGCCAAAGAGGTTTTGCCCGAGGCCGTCGGTCCGTGAATCATCCAAATGCTGGGAACCGCCTTCATTCAGCTAAGGTACTAAGTGAAATTGGCGTACATTTCAGAATGGTCTTTCCATCACGCCCCGCTCAGACCTCTGCCTACCGATTAATCAATCGGACGGACTTGCTGAACCTCACTTTTGCAGATCAGGATGCCATTAGCAGTGAAGCCATGCGCCAAGAGCGTTGGGGTCTCTTGCACAAGGCTACCTTTCAGGGCAACGTGGAGGAGCGCAAAGTCACCATTTTTTTCACGGCAGACCAGGGTCGTTTCGCCCTCAACACGACCATTTGGGCCTGCACCGAGCAGACCGTGGTGTTTAAGGATTCAGAACAAATGCCGATTCGCGCCGTGGAGGCCGTAGAATTTCACCAGTCCTCCGAAGAGGAATAGCCGTCGGCTAGGTCTTCTTCGTCAAAGCCCAATTCGTCGTCGTCGTCGAGGTCGTCCTCGTCGCTGAATCCGCCCTCTGCGCCGTCGTTGTAGTGCAGTTCGGGCGCAGTTGCCGGGCGCTTGCCGTAGCTGAACACCAGGGAAGGCTCGGGAACCTCCTCCTTCTCGTCGCGCACAAATTCTACCAAGAAGCTCCACATTTCGAGAAAGTCGTAGACCATTAGAAGCCGCTGACCGGTGGCCCCGAGCACATCACCCACGCGGAGGTCTGCCATGCTGGGACCAGCGGCCGGATCCATCGCCATTAGGGGAATCTCGTCTCCCTGGTTCCATTCTGTATCGGTGCGGTAGAATGAGGCCATCTGCCCCGGCTTTAGCTCAAAGGCTAGTGCTATTGCGGCATGGGCCTCCTCGAGGCTTGCCGTGGTAGAAATAGCGATATCCCTAAAGATGTCTTCTTTAGTGTTTAAAATGGCGCGGACAACTTTGGTATTCATGATTTACTAGCAATTCCGTGTTCAGCAGCCCAAGCGGTCGCAAAGGCCTTGGCGTCGTCAAAGGTATTGGGAATTAAGCCATCCAAAATAGCTTCGCGAACCGCCGTCTTCATTTGGCCGATTAGGGCGCCCGGGGGCAGGTCAAACCATTCCATGAGCTGCGTTCCGTCAATCGGCGGTTGCCAGTTGCGCAAGTGGTCGCGGGCTTCCAACTCTGCCATTTTGGCCTTCACATTCACGTAGTTGGTGAGGTACCGGAATTTTTTCTGCGGATTCTTGGTGGTGATGTCGCTCGAGCAGAGTATCATTAAGTCTTCGATGTCGGGCCCGGCATCAAAGAGTAAGCGTCGCAGCGCGCTGTCGGTGGCGGAATCGCTTACCACCGCAATCGGCCGCGAACTCATTTGAATTAGCTTAACTACGTAGTCCATGCGCTGGTCTAGGGGTAGCGATAGCCGCTTAAATAGCTTTTTTGCCATTTTTCCACCCAGGAACTCGTGGCCGTGAAAGGTCCATCCGGTGCCCTTCATGAACTTCTTGGTCGGAGGCTTCCCGATGTCGTGAAGCAGGGCGGCTAGGCGCAGCCAAACGTATTCAGACTGCCTTGCGCAGTTGTCGACCACCTCTAGGGTATGCCAGAAATTGTCTTTGTGCAAATGTCCTTCGACTTCATCTACGCCGGCCAAGGCCGACACTTCGGGAATCAAAACCTCCATGGCGCCGCAGCGAAACATGAGGCCCAGCCCGACCGAGGGAATGGGGCTTTCTAAAATTTTGAGCAGCTCGTTTTGAACACGTTCCGGCGACAGGATTCGCAACCGTTCTGCGGTGGCCTTCATGCCCTCAAGGCTCTCGGGCTCTATTTCAAAGTCAAGCTGGCTTGCGAAGCGTATTGCGCGTAAAATCCGCAAGGGGTCGTCGCTAAAGGTGTCAATGGGTTCAAGGGGGGTACGAAGGATTCGGTCGTCGAGGTCGGCCAGCCCATCAAAGGGGTCGAGCAGTTCGCCCCAAGACTCCCGGTTGACGCCAATAGCCATGGCATTGATGGTAAAATCGCGCCGCAGCTGGTCGTCTCGGAGGCTGCCTGGAACCACCGTCGGCTTGCGGGACTCGCTCCGGTAGCTCTCGGTACGCGCCTGAACAAATTCAATTTGCCATCCGTTCCAAGTGAACTGCGCCGTGCCAAAATTGGGGTAGACGACTACTTTGCCTGCGCGAAGCAATTTTGCGGCACTCTGTGCAAGGGCAAGAGCATCACCCACCACAACAAAATCAACGTCTTTGGAGCTGCCTCGCTTTAAAAATTGGTCGCGCACCCAGCCCCCAACCACATAGCAGGGTAGGCCGAGGTCGTCGGCCGCTTCGCCAACCTTTTTAAAAAGATCATGGTCGATCCAACCGGCAAAATTTTGACTCATAAGCGATTAAACGGCAACTTGGAATTCGCGCAAGGCGTCGTTCAGCGAGGTTTTTTGGTCGGTGCTTTCCTTACGGCGACCAATAATAAGCGCGCAGGGAACCTGATAGGTGCCCGCGGCAAATTCTTTGGGCATGGTCCCGGGAATCACCACGCAACGCTCTGGCACGAGTCCGCGATAGGTAATGGGTTCTGGGCCGGTCACATCAATAATTTTGGTTGAGGCGGTCAAGACTACGTTCGCTCCTAAAACGGCCTGGCGGCCAATGCGAACTCCTTCTACCACAATGCACCGAGAACCGATAAATGCACCGTCTTCTACGATTACGGGGGCGGCCTGAAGGGGTTCCAGCACGCCACCAATGCCGACTCCGCCCGAAAGGTGCACGTCAGCACCGATTTGAGCACAGCTTCCAACGGTTGCCCAGGTATCAACCATGGTTCGCGGCCCAACGTGCGCACCGATGTTGACGTAGGAGGGCATCAGGATTACGCCAGGGGCGAGGTAGGCGCCGTGCCGCGCGATTGCATGGGGAACCACGCGAACCCCCAAGGACGCGTAGTTGCGCTTTAGGGGCATCTTGTCGTGAAACTCAAGGGGTCCGGCTTCGTAGGTTTCCATAGTACGCTGCGGAAAATACAGAACCACTGCTTTCTTAATCCATTCGTTGACGATCCAGCCTTCTGCATGGGGCTCGGCGACCCGCAATGCTCCGCGGTCGAGGGCTTCAATTACCTGTGCTACGGCATGGTGTGATTCAGGGCTTTGCAGTTCGTCGCGGTGGGTCCACAGATGTTCTATGGTTTGGCGCAGTTCATTCCAGTTTGGATTCATCGTTTTTGGCTTAAAAAGTTTTCAAGTATTAGGCTGGCAGCTGCAGCATCAAGTTGGCCCTTGTCTTTTTTGACCACCTTAGACCGGCCTAAAAGGGCTGCGCCCTGAGCCGCAAGCTTAGAGGTCAGGCGCTCGTCGACGAGATGCACCACCGCGTTTGGCCAGGTTGCCGCAAGAATTTTTGCCACCGAATCGCGGGCTGCTGCGCCATGCGAAATGCCGCCGTCTAGCCTCTGGGGACTACCCAGTGCGATTCCCTGAATTCCAGAACCGTCACCATACCTACGCCCGAGTTCTAGGGCGAGGTCTGCCGTGGGCAGGGAAGCCACGGGGAACGCCATTATGCCCTGCGCGTCGCTTTCAGCGAGACCAGTGCGGCGGAGTCCGGGATCAAGGCCAATCCACATGCTTTTAGTGCGGTTTCATTACAAGAGAACAAAGGTAGGGGGTATCTTTGCGCCATGGTTTATTCGATTCTGGCTTATGGTTCAGCGATGCTCAAGCGCAAGGCCAAAGCCGTGGAATGCCCTAGCGCCGAATTAAGGACCTTGGTGGATTCTATGTTTGAGACGATGTATGCCACCAAGGGAGTGGGTTTGGCCGCCCCTCAAATCGGCTTTAGTACCAGGGTCTTTGTCGTAGACGGATCACCCTTTGCCGACGATCCGGCCAACGAGGCCGACGCCGAGGCACTAAAATCGTTCAAGAAGGTATTTATTAATGCCGAAATTATGGAGGAGTCCGGGGAGGATTGGGCCTTTGAAGAAGGCTGCTTGAGCATTCCCGACCTGCACGAGTCCGTGCTGCGCAAAAGTGCACTGACTATCAAGTATCAGGACCTACAGGGTGACTGGCAGCAAGAAAACTTCACCGGGGTTTGCGCGAGAATAATCCAGCACGAGTACGACCACATTGAGGGTATTCTGTTCACCGACCGTCTGAGTCCGCTTAAAAAGAGGCTCCTTAGCGGACGCCTCAAGGACATTGCCTCGGGCAAGGTGACCGCAAACTACCGCATGAAATTTAACGTAGCATGAAAAAGTTCCTCTTAGCCATCTCGGTGGCTGCGGCAGTAGCCGGCTGCACCAGCAGCGCAGACGGAGAAAAGGCCGTTCAAGAAATGAGCGCACGCTCCAACTGGTCTGAGGATTCAACGGGTGCCAACGCCATTGTGCGAAGCCTTGAGGCGGCGGCAGAAGAAGCCCAAGACGATTCATTGTGGGCAAGGTACCAGCTCGCAGCGGGAGACCTTGAAGCCCAGATTCCCAGCCGGGCACTTTATGCGGTACGCCACTACATGAGGGTGTTTGATAGCCTGCCCGAGACCCAGGGTCCGCGCGCATTGTTTGCGGTGGCAACGGCATTTGATATCAATTTGAACGATAGAATTCGTGCGGCACAGGCCTATGAACTCTTTACCCAACGCTACCCCCAGCATCCCTGGCGAGGGCGCGTCGATACCCTAATGCAGCTTACCCAATCCAACGCCGATTCCATTATTTTACAGCAAATTCAAGATAAATCCAATGAATGATCTCAAGCAAGTGCTCGCCATTGCAGGCCGCCCCGGACTCTACCAATTAATCGCATCTACCCGTACTGGTCTTGTAGCGGAACCCTTGGGCGGAGGCGCCCGTGTTAGCGCATCGGCTCGCCAGCAAGTGCATGTGCTCGACGAGATGGCACTGTACACTCATGAGGGTGAGCGTCCCTTGCGCGAGGTTCTTGCCGCCGTGGGTACCCTGCTTAAGGGCGCGGAGGCCCTGCCGCACAATTCAGACGGTTCAGTGATTACTGCGGAGTTTACCAAGCTAGTGCCCGACTACGACGAGGGCAAGGTCTACTTAAGCGACATGCGCAAGTTTTTTCAGTGGTACAATACCCTGGTTCGCTTTGGATTTTTTGTCGAAGCTCCCCTGGCTAAAGAGCCCAAAAGCCCCCCAAAACCTGCCAAAAAGAAGGCCCCTGCAGCCCCAAAGGCAGAAGATGGCGAGTAAACCCGACGCAAGTCATGCGCTCGAAGCTTTTGATCGCCTGCTTGGCATCATGGATGAGCTTCGTGCCCAATGCCCTTGGGACCGGGTGCAAACCGAGCAAACACTGCGCATTCTCACCCTAGAGGAGGCCTATGAGCTCGCAGATGCCATCGATGCTCGAGATTGGTCGGGCATGGCCAATGAACTGGGCGATCTTTTTTTGCATCTGGTATTCTACAGCAAAATAGCGAGCGAAGGGGGGCATTTTAGCCTTGCTGAGGTGCTGCACGGAGTCTGCGACAAGCTGGTTCGGCGCCATCCGCACATCTATGGCGACGTAAAAGCCGAGGACGCAGAAGCCGTTAAGGCCAACTGGGAGGCCATCAAGCTTTCAGAGAAAGCCAGAACAGACCATCAAAAATCCGTTTTAGAGGGTGTTCCAAAGGCTTTGCCCGCCTTGGTTAAGGCCTACCGCATGCAAGACAAGGTTCGTGGAGTGGGCTTTGACTGGCCCTCTGCCGACGGTGCTTGGCTTAAGGTCAACGAAGAACTTGCAGAGCTTCAAGAGGCACCCGACGATGAATCGGGCCGCGAAGAGCTGGGCGACTTGTTTTTTGCTCTGGTGAACTACGCCCGGCATCGGGGTTGGGATCCTGAACAAGCATTAGCTCAGGCGAACGACAAGTTTCGCCGCCGCTTTCAAGCAATGGAGGCCATGCTCGCATCGAGCGGAGAGAGCAACGCCAAACAAAGCATCGAATCTTGGGATCTTCTTTGGAATCAGGTAAAAAGCCAAGAGAAATAACACTTGCTTAAGCTGCAATTCATCTTTGTAATGAATCTTTAGGTTCATTCAATGAAAACACTCTACGTAGTCCGCCATGCCAAAAGTTCTTGGGAGTACCATGAACTGCCCGACATGGATCGCCCCCTGAAGGGTCGCGGAATTCGGGACGCACATTTGATGGCGAGTTGGCTTCAGGACCTGCTGACTACTGCTCCGGTGCTGTATTCTTCACCTGCAACGCGGACCCTTCACACGGCCATGATTTTTGCACGAACCCTAGGGATTCCCCTCGATGAGGTGCGGGTGGCCGAATCGCTGTATTCTGCTTCGCACCTTGATATTGCCGCCTTTCTGCGCGGTATTCAGGGCGAACCAGGCAGCATTATGCTCTTTGGGCATAATCCGGGCATGAGTGAGTTCATCACCGACTGCGTGCCGGGCTTTACCGAAAACCTCCCAACGGGCGGAGTGGCGGTTCTGCAGTTTGAAATTTCGTCTTGGAATGATTTGCGCAGCGAGGCGGAACTTCGGTACTTTGACTTTCCTAAAAACCAAAAGAACTAGTTTTATAGCATGGGCAAAATGAGCGATTTACGCTCTCGATTTGTTAATCGAGACCTGAGCTGGCTGCAGTTCAACGCCCGCGTGCTGCAGGAGGCCGAAGACGAGCGCAACCCGCTTATCGAACGCCTCCGGTTTCTGGGTATTTTCTCGAACAACCTCGACGAATTTTTTAGGGTTCGCTACGCGAGCATTCAGCGCATGTCGCACTCGGAGGACGTCAAAAAAGTTAAAGAAACCCTGGGGGGATGGGCCCCTAATGACTTGATTCAAGCCATTCAGAATGAGGTTAATGTGCTGAACGACCGGGTAGAGTTGACCTATGCAAAGCTCATGGCTGAACTGGAGCTCAACGGCGTCAAATTGGTTGACGAGTCCGAACTTACGCAAGGGCAAAAAGACTTCATTCGCACGTTCTACATCGAGAAGGTTAGTCCAACGGTTTTTGCGATGATTCTGCAGGACCAATTACCCTTTCCTGAGCTCAACGACGCCACTATCTACCTGGCTATCAGGCTTTGGCCCAAACAGGGCGGGGATCCGGTGCTGTCGCTGGTCGAGGTTCCGGCCGAAATACACGGCCGTTTTATAGAACTGCCCAAGTACGGCAGCAATTTTTTAATGTTCCTAGACGACGTTTTGCGGCACAACATCCAGTACGCATACTTTCTTTTCCCTTCGCAACGTATTGAGGCCTATACTTTTAAAATTTCTCGCGACGCGGACTTGGACTTGGACCACCATGATGTGAGCCGCACTGTTTTAGATCGAGTGCGGCGCGGGCTCGAAGACCGCAAAGTAGGGGATCCGGTGCGTATGGTCTACGACCGAGACATGCCCGCAGAATTTTTGGCTTATCTAATTGGCCGAATTGGGCTTGAGAACAACGACGCGGTAATTGCAGGAGGGCGCTACCACAATAAGAAAGACCTTATGCGCTTTCCCAACGTCGGCAATCCCTCGCTGGAGCATCCGCGGCTCGAACCCCTGCAGCACCCCGACCTTGACATGGAGCGTTCTCTGATGCATGTGGTGCGGCAAAAGGACGTTCTTCTGTTTTTGCCCTACCATAATTTTTTAATTCTTGTGCGCTTTTTGCGCGAGGCTGCCATTGACATGTCGGTAACTAGAATTAGCATCACGCTGTATCGGTTAGCGAGCCAATCGCGCATTATTTCTGCCCTTATCAACGCGGCGAAGAATGGCAAAAAAGTGCGCGTAGTTATTGAGCTTCAGGCCCGATTTGACGAAGAAAACAACCTGCATTACCTCGAGAAAATGCGCAAGGTTGGCATTGAAGTGCAAACGGGGGTGGAGGGCCTCAAGGTTCACAGCAAAATTGTGCACATTGAGCGAGAAAAACCCGACGGAGGGCTGGAGCATTTCGCCGTGGTGGGTACGGGTAACTTTAACGAAGGAAGCGCTCGCTTCTACACGGACTACCATCTTTTGACATCCAATCCGACAATTTGTGCTGATTTGGCTAAGGTTTTTGAGTTTCTGTATGAGCCATTTAAGGTCGTTAAGTACAAGGAATTGTTGGTTTCGCCGCACTACAGCCGCGCAGGCATCATTAAGTGCCTTGACCGCGAAATTGCCCACGCCAAAAAGGGTATCAAGTCAGAGGTAATTATGAAGTTCAATTCCTTGAGCTCCTTTGATATTGGCGAGAAGCTCTATGAGGCCAGCAAAGCCGGCGTTAAGGTGCGCCTTTTGGTGCGCGGAGTCTGCTGCGTGCGTCCTGGAGTCAAAGGCCTTAGTGAAAACATTGAAGTGGTTAGTATTATTGACCGCTTTTTGGAGCACAGCAGGGTATATTATTTTTCGAACGGAGGCAAGCCCTTAATGTATTTGGCGTCTTTTGACATGATGACGCGCAACCTAGACCTAAGGGTCGAGGTCGCCACTCCAGTGCTTGATCCGGGCATACAGCGGGAGATTATGGATCACCTTGAAATCCAGTTTCGCGATAACGTTAAGGCCCGGGTTTACGACGAGCAGGGTCGGAGCGTCTACCGAAGTGTACCTGGACCACGCATTCGCAGCCAAATGGAGCTCTATGAGTACGTCAAGAAGCAGGCTAAAAAGCGTCGAGCGTGAGCATGAAGTTCCTCACCCTAGGGGCGATTGACATCGGTTCCAATTCGATAAGGTTGCTGATAACCCACGTTATTCCCACGCCGACCTACACCTACTATAAAAAGGTTTCGATTACCCGCTTGCCCGTGCGCTTGGGTGCCGACGTTTTTACCCAGGGCGAAATTTCTAAAGAAACCGGCTACCGCCTCGTCGATGCGATGCGGGCTTTTGCGGCCATCATGAGGGTCAATGGTGCTACGGACTTTCGTGCCTGCGCGACCTCAGCCATGCGCGAAGCCAAAAATTCGTCTCGGTGGATTCGTCGAGTGCGCCGGGCCTCTGGCATTGATATCGAAGTCATTGACGGCGAAGAAGAAGCCAAATTGGTGTTTCAAGCCAAGCTCTTTGACCGCATCCACCCCGAGGAACCCAACCTATGCTTTGTGGATGTGGGCGGCGGTTCCACGGAGCTCACTTTTTTTTGCGAGGGGAAGGCCATGTCCTCACGGTCTTTTCCGCTCGGAACCGTGCGGCATTTAGGGGAGTCTGAAGAAGAAAAAGTATGGTCAGACCTTCGAGCCTGGCTCGACGTCGAGGTGTCGCAGCTCGACGGCCCTGTTGCCCTGGTGGGCGCGGGCGGCAACATCAACAAGGCCCACAAAATTAGCGGTCGTCCGGTGGAGGAGCCCCTGAGCAAGCAGTACCTCGACCGGTTTAGCAAGCAGCTCGAGTCCATGACGGCAGACGAGCGCGTGCTTCAACTGGGCCTCAACATGGACCGTGCAGACGTAATCGTCCCGGCCCTTCGCATCTACCGCCGGGTGCTTCGCTGGACCAATGCAACTTGGGTTTATGTGCCCAAAATTGGGGTCTCCGACGGAATCATTCGCGAACTCTACCACCGCAAATACCGAGCACTTTGGGAGCAGCCTCTCGAATCCTAGTTCTGCTCTTGGCGGCCATGGTTTCTTCGTGCGGAGTCAAACCTACTGCCTCGACTGCCTCAAAGGCGACCCGGGTTATGCTCACCACGGCTGAGGCACTCGATGCCTCTGACACGGTATGGATCACGGGCTACAATCCGGAGCTTGGTGGCTGGAGTGGCCGCGGAGTCGCGATGCAGCGCAGCGCAAGCCATGAATGGCGTGCGGAGTTTCGAACCAAAGACAGCGCAATGGCCTTCAAGTTTACGCTGGGTTCCTGGGCCAAAGAAGCCCGACTGGCTGCAGGCCGCCCTTTTGGCGACGTGGCAGGCTACCGCGGAATGGACACTGCCTTTCACGCCCTAGCCTTCAGTGCAGCCCAACGACTAAACGACGGCCAGGTGACAGGACTTCTTACCGAGCGCCTTACTCCGCCTGACCCCAAGGGAGTGTTCCCCCAACGCCCGATGTGGGTGTGGACTTCGGCGCCAATAAGCCCAGGTCAGAAGTACGATTTGCTGCTGCTCTCCGACGGTCAAAACTGCTTTGATCCTGCGAAGACCAGTTTTGGTGTGGACTGGGCGGTCGACGAGGCATTGACCCAGCTCGAGGCCGCGGGCGAAATTCCGCCCACCATCGCCATCGGCCTGCAGTGCTCGTTTGACCCCGACAACCAGCGACGCAAAGAGTACGGCCCGGGAGCGGTCGGTGACGCCTACGCGGAGTACCTGACGCAGACGCTGCTGCCTTGGGTCGAGTCTGAATTCAATCTTAGCGGCCGACGCTATTTTGCCGGTTCTTCGATGGGCGGAATCCTCGGCTTTCGCTTAATGCATGGCTATCCAGATCTTTGGGACGGAATCCTGTCGTTTTCGCCCGCCATTTACATTGAAGCAGGGGGTGGGCTGGTCGTGGATGGTCTTGGTCCGTGGAAGGCCAAAAACTACTTTTGGCCTCAGGGCAAGCGCGCCTATTTCTACAACGGCGGAGTTGGTCTTGATGCGGCCCTTCAGCCCGGCATCGACCGGATGCTTGAGCAGCTGCGCGCCCAAGGCTTCAAACTCGGAACCGACTACCAGTGGAAGCTCGATTCAAAGGCCAATCACGACGAGTACGCCTGGCGCCAGCACTTTCCGGAAGCCTACCGATGGGTGACTAAACCAGCAGCCAGCAACTAGCGGCTAGCTACTAGCTGCGCACGTAGTTCAGAGGGCAAACCTCTCCGCGCTCTTCAAAGTACTGCCATGCATCAATTTCGCGCAGAATGTCGTCGACGTGGCGCATTACGGTAAAGAAGTTAACCGACTGGTAGCGCACAATGCCTTGGCGGTCGATGAGGAAGGTTCCGCGCAAGGCGATGCGATCTCCTTCGGCGTGCAGCTGCCCCTCTTCGTCGTAGGTCCAATCTCCGTGGAGCACGTCAAAGTTGTGGCTGATGGTTTTGTTGAGGTCGGCAATAATCGGGTAGGTAATGCCTTGAATGCCTCCGTTAGCCTTGCTGAGCTTAAGCCAAGCCTGGTGGGCAGAGTCGGTGTCGGTAGAGCAGGCGACAAGCTGCACGTTGCGCTTCTCAAACTCAGCAAGGTTGGCCTGAAACTCGTGCATTTCAATAGGACAAACTCCGCTAAAGTCTTTGGGGTAAAAGAATAAAAGCACATACTTGCTACCCTCGTACTGCGAAATTCCAAAGTCATTGACGAGTTCGCCTCCGTTAATGATGGCTTTGGCTGTGAATTCTGGGGCTTTTTTACCTACTAAGAGCGACATGGGATGCTTTTTTGATTGAGTACCAAAGATAGTAACTAGTTGCTCGCTGCTAGTGACTGTGCCCGGCGTAGCCGCTCAGCACGTAGCCTGCGGCGATGCCCACCAGCACGATGCCCCAGGTGCGCAAGGGAATGCGATGGTCTTTTTGAACCTCTAACAAAATGGTACTGGAGACGTGCAAAAAGATTCCCACAACAAGGCTGCCGACTACTACATCAACTAGGGGATGTTCTGGAATTAACCAACCGGAAGCCGCGCCGAGCATCGGGGCAAGGCCAAGGGCGCCCATTGCCAGCCATGTTTGGCGAGTACTGATTCCCTGCTGCCGAAGCCAAGAGGCTACCAGTGCTGCTATGGGTAGGTTGTGCACGCCCAAGGAGATTACCAGGGCTGCCTGAGAGTCTTCTCTTAAGCCAAAAAGCGGAACCGCTTCAGCAAACGAGTGAATCCAGAGTCCGATGAATGCAGGCCAAGGATTTCCATGCCCATGGGCGTGACCGTGTTCCAATCCCTTGGAGAGGCCGTCGAGGGCAAACTGCAGAAAGTATCCGATGACAATCCAGAGGCCCCAGGTGCTGCTAGGCACGGAGCCGATATGGCTAGACTCCGCAAGGGTGGGCATCCACAGAAACACGGTAACGGCAAACAAAAAGGCGCCCGAGAAGGCGTTGGTTGCGGCAAGCCAATTGCTAGGTAGCATTTGACCCCCAAGCCAAGCACCCAACAGCAAGGGCAGCATTAGGCCCAGAAGCAGCAGCGTTTCGTTCATTGCGCAAAAGTACGGCCGTGGAGGCTGTAGCTTGTTTGGCCTGAGTTAGGCTGCAAACAGGTTGTAGAGGGCGCGGCCTGCGCCAAAGACCACGGCGGCCATGACGACCCAGCGCACGGCGGGTTGGGCGGCCGGAATCCGCACGACGTAGCGCGCTCCGAGCCATGCTCCGAGGGCTGAACCAACGGCCAGCCAGAGGGCAGCACTCCAGACGACGTCGCCCATAAAGAGGTAGATAAGGGTGGCGGGCAGGGCCAGGACTAGGGCCAAGATGAGTTTGATGACGTTGGCGTCGCGCAGGGTCCAGCGCTGCACCAGCACGAGGGCGGCGAGCATCATGATGCCGATGCCCATTTGAACGAATCCGCCATAAAGGCCAATAGCAAAGAAGGTTAGCCAGCTCATCAGGCCGCCTTCGCGGCGTTCCCCCAAGGCCAGCCAGCGAGAGGGCTTGGTGAAGAGGGTGAAGAGCATGGCGGTCATAACCACTGCGATGCTAGCCTCCATAAATGCCGGTGTGGCGAGGCTGCCAACGACCCCGCCGAGCAGGCTTCCGGCAAACGTGGGCAGTGCCAGTCGGCGGCTGGCGTGCATTAGGTAGCGTTTGCGCTGGGAAGGGCGCACGCTCAGTACCCCCGTCACGGTTTGGGCCAGCACCCCGACCCGGTTG
>JABMNC010000123.1 GCA_013205365.1 Cryomorphaceae bacterium
ATTTAAAATGATCTGCCTCAACGACAACCTTCCCAGCATGATGGCCATAGCCAACGACATCGGCTGGGACGACATTTTTGTTGAGCCGCTCAAAAACTACCTTCAGCCCGGAGACCTAGTCATTGGAATCAGCGGCAGCGGAAACTCGCGCAACGTCCTAAAGGCAGGGGAATACGCCCAAGCAACTGGGGCTACCCTGGTGGGAATGACCGGCTTCAAGGGCGGTTTACTCCGAGAAATGGCCGACCTAAGCATCCACTCAGTCGCTATGGACATGGAGGTTGCAGAGGACGTTCACATGGCCGTGTTCAACATGGTTAAAAAGGTTTGCATGGCACGCCTCTTGGGCGAGAAGCCGAGCATGGGCACGACCTACGACGCAAGATTTTAGTCAATTAAGACTTTATGCGGATTAACTCCCGTACTTAAAATTGCCAATGATTTTGTAGTCCAACTACCTCGCTGAAAGGGGCAAGACTTGGGTCTTGCTGCGCACATAGCCCCAAAAGGACTGGGGTTCAATGCGAACCTCCGATTGGCCTTGCGCCACCTCAAAAGACTGAATAAGCCTGCCGTCTGCCACAAAATACTCCAAGCGGTCGCTGCTGCGCAGGTCCACTCGACGCAGAATCCAAGCTCCGTCGTTGGATTGGTTGAGAACCCAAGGATGAATCACTGGGGCGCTGTTTAGCCCAAGTCCGTTGTAGACCGTGGCAAAGTTCGGAATGCCATAGCCCAAAAAGGAGTCCGGCGCAAAGGCCTGACTGGCAGAGAGGCGAACCCTCTGAATCAAATCTTGAGCAGAATATCCGTTGGGGAGCATCTTGGCCGCCTGAACCAGGCTCGCCATGGCACCAGCCATGATGGGCGACGAGAAGCTAGTTCCTGATGACGTAGCTACTTGACCGTTCGAATTCATGACGGCGGCGCCTAGGCCCCGGGCGGAGACGTCGGGCTTGATGCGGCCATCAAAGGATGGGCCCTGGCTGCTAAACCCTGCCCGAATGCCAAACTGGTCAACGGCACCGACGGCCAAAATCGAATCAGCGTCTGCAGGAGCTGAAATGTACTTCCAGCTGGAGCTTCCCTCGTTGCCGGCCGAGATGCAAAGGATCATTCCGGTTCGGGCTGCCGCCACTGCCGCTAGTGAAATGGGCGTGCTGCGCCCGTCCATGTCGGCGTAGCCGTGGTCGTCGATTCCGTTGTCAAAGGTGGTGTACCCTAAGGAGGTATTGATCACGTCAACGCCCAGGGAGTCGGCGCGCTCGGCCGCCATGACCCAATGGTATTCTTCTGCAATCGTTTCTGTCGCTTGATTCTCGGTCTTAAATAGGTAAAATGAGGCCTTGGGGGCAGTACCCACAAAGGTGCCGTCGAGGTCGGAGCAAATGGTACTCCAAACACTCATGCCATGGCTCCCGAGGTGAAAGACGTTGCTGTCTCCGTCGACGTAATCCCAGGTGCCCAAAACGCGACCCTGCTGCCAGGCCCCAACAAAGGCCGAATAGGATTCCGCGCCTGCATAGCCGCCGTCCATTAGGGCAATCTTCACCCCTGCGCCATCAAAACCGGCGTCGTGTAGCACATCCAGTTGAATTTGAGTGACTTGAGCCAAGGAGGCTCCGTATTGGTAGGTCTGAATTCCCTCTTCTTCAGACGAAGGTTTGGGCGATGCTGCATCGGGTGCGAGGCCTTTAATGTCGCCCATACTGACCTGGCTAAGCGGAACCTGCAGCTCGTTCAGCGAGCGCCTCATAATGCCAACAGGCTGAAGCGAAGCAACCTCCGGAAGAGACTTGAGCTGTGCAATCTGGGTATCATTAGCCCTGACGACTACTGCCCTAAGCCATCGACTTCGGCCAACTACGTCGGCAACCCTGTTCACTGCGGTCACAGCAGATTGCTGAAGGGCAAAGTCACTGGTTTGCAAAGCGATACCCTGGGCGCTGCGCCGGGCCAATGCGTCGGGGCCGAGCATGGGTTGACTAAAATCAACAGCAGATTCATTGAGGTATACCCAGTATTTCTTTGCGGAGTCTTGAGCCCACGAAGCACTGGTCCAGCAGACCATGACCGACAGGAGTAGTGTTTTTTGCATCAATTAAAGATAACCCCTGATCCCACTAAATCTCCTCCGTCGTACCAGGCGGCAAACTGCCCTGGAGCCACGGCCTTCATAGGTTTGCGGAATTCGATCCAGAGTCCGCCCTCTGACCTCCAAAGCTCTGCCTCGACCAGGGCCTGACGGTAGCGAATTCGCAGGGAGTAGGTTGCCCTTTCTCCCTGGACAAGCTCGCGCCAGGGCTGAACCCAGTGCAGGTCTTCTGCGGCAATCCAGATCGCGTTTCGGTACAAACCGGGATGGTCCTCACCCTGGCCAACGTATACCACATTGCGCACTACGTCGGTCGCCAAAACAAAGAGCGGAAGAGGCTTGCCTCCCACCAAAAGTCCCTTGCGCTGGCCAACGGTGAAGTAATGAGCGCCTTGGTGCAGGCCAACGACCGTACCGTCTTGGGGCTCAAAGTCCCAGGGTTTGCCCCGCGGAACCGGTGTCAGCTTTGGCGAATCTAGCGGAATTTCAATGATTTGTCCCTCCCGGGGTTTGAGCTGCTGCTGCAAAAAGTCAGGAAGGCGCACATGCCCAATAAAGCAAAGTCCCTGGGAATCGCGCTTGGCAGCGGTGACCAGTCCTGCTTCGGCAGCAAGGCGTCGCACCTCAGACTTTTGGAGTCCGCCGATCGGGAATAGTGCCTTGGACAGCTGATCCTGACTCAGCTGGCATAAAAAATAGGATTGATCCTTGCCTGCATCGAGGCCCGCGCGCAATCGATACCGAGCCTTGTCGTCCTGCTCCACGCGCGCATAGTGCCCGGTAGCGATAAAGTCCGCACCGAGCCTGCGAGCGGCCGCCAAAAAAAGATCAAACTTGATCTCTCTATTGCAAAGCACATCGGGATTGGGAGTGCGGCCAGCCTGGTACTCCGCAAACATATAATCCACAATGCGCACCTTGTACTCCTGCGACAAATCCAGCACCTGGAAGGGAATACCCAACTTCTCGGCCACCAGCAAGGCATCGTTGGAATCCTCAATCCAGGGACACTCCTGCTCTAGCGTGGGAGAAGCGTCGTTCCAATTGCGCATAAAAATACCAATGACCTCGTGGCCAGCCTGCTGCATCAAAAGGGCAGCCACCGAGGAATCCACCCCGCCCGACAAACCAACTACCACACGAGCCACTACTTAGAAGGATCTTGAAGAATTCCGCGCCGGTAAACCTCAGAACGCAGCAAAACTCCGCGCTCCAAATAATTCCACTTGCCCTCGCGCATGTCGTTTTGGTAGCCTCCCACCACCGACGTGCGGCCGTTGGAATCAAACTCAGTCCATGGCCCCTGCAGCATGCCCTCGGCGTAGGTGGCGACCCGCTCCTTGGCGCCGACGTCGCTAAAACGCGTCCAAACTCCGGTTTTTAGGCCTTTGGCGTGTTCCCCGCGCTCCATTACTTGCCCGTCGGGGTAAAACATGGTGTAGGCACCTTGTAGCTCGCCGGTCGCATAGGTCGCAAGCTCCAGGCGAGTACCGTCAAAAGCAAAAATGGTCCAAACGCTGTCGCGCAGTCGGTCGGACTGGTACTTTCCCCTAGCCATGAGCTTGCCCTTGTCGTCAAACTGCTCCGACATACAGAGGCCAGTGCGGTCCCGGTAGTCCATCTGGGCGCTTCGAAACCCGTTCTCGTGGTAGTAGACAAAACGCCCCACCGGAACGCCAGCATCAAAAGTACCCTCATACCGCGGCTGGCCGCCTGGGTACTTGGCAGACCATGCACCGCTGCGGCGGCCTTGAGCATCGACCGCATTCTGGGCGGTAGCAGAGGCCACAGCAAGGCAAAAAATCAGTATAGTACCTAGGGTCTTCATGGTCTAATCCAGGCGCACTGCTGCGTGAAAGTGCTTTAGTTGATCGAGGTCCGCCAAGAGCTCCGGCGTAATTTGCACGCCGCGCCCGCGGCTGGGCATGCGAAGCTGGGTCTGGCTGGCCGCATCTCCAATGTGAAACTGCAGACGCTGCTTGCCGGGGCTGGAACCCAAAATGTGCGAAAGCTCTCCCCAGGTGCTGGGATTGATGTCTTGCACGGCAGCATAGAGGGTAAGTCCCCGTGCTTCACGGTCAAAAAGCTCGCTCAGAAGCTGAATTTTGTGAATGTCGGCCACTAGTTTGGCTTGACCCTCGTCGCGAGCCCATGCCGGGCGCTGCACCCGACCGCGGACCAAAACCATGAGGTCGTTGACAAAAAAGCTGCGAAGTTCGAGAAACTGCTGGCCAAAAACGACGAATTCGGTAGAGCCGTCGACGTCTTCAAGCACAAAACTCCCCATCTCTCGGCCGGTTCGGGTAGTCCGCACCTGGGCATTGGTGATGATTCCGGCCACCGCAAATTCTCGAGCGCCTTTGCCGTCTACAAAGGCATCTAGTGACGACAGCTCCTCTACGCTGTGCTTTCTGAAGGTTTGAAGCTCAAAACGATGAGCATCCAGGGGATGCGCACTCACGTAGATGCCAATTACCTCCTTCTCACGCTTGAGCAGCTCAAGGTTATTCCAAGGCGCAACCTGCGGCAGGGTCGGCTCGGGAGTATCTACCCCACTGTCTTCACCAAAGAGGCTTACTTGGGCGGAATTGAGTTGGTCCTGGTAGGCCTGCCCGTATCGCCTGAGGCGTTCCACAAAAGGACGGCCGTCGGACTCCTCTGCAAAAAACATCGCGCGGTGAATTCCGTCAAAACGATCAAAGGCTCCGCCCAGAGAAAGGGATTCCCAAGTGCCTTTGTTGACCAGCCTCAAATCAAGGCGGCGGGCTACGTCAAAAACGCTCGTGAAGGAACCTTTAGAGGATCGGTTTGCAAGTAAAAAGTCCACTGCAGACCCCCCGACCCCCTTCATGCCAAGGAGTCCGAATCGAAGGGCACCCTCGCTATTGACCGTGAACGTGCCCTCGGATTCATTGACGTCAGGGCCCAAAACAGGCAGCTTCATGCGCTTGCACTCCTCCATGAAGAAGGTTACCTGTTTGATGTCGTTCATGTTGTTGGACAGCACGGCGGCCATGTATTCTGCAGGGTAGTTCGCTTTTAAGTAGGCAGTTTGGTAGGCGATCCAGGCGTAGCAGGTGGAGTGCGACTTGTTGAAGGCATAGAGGGCAAAGGCCTCCCAATCCTTCCATATTTTCTCCAAAACTGCTTCGGGGTGCCCGCGCTCTGCGCCGCCCGCGGTAAACTTGGGCTTCATCTGGTCGAGAACTGCCTTGATTTTTTTACCCATGGCCTTGCGCAGCATGTCGGCCTCGCCCTTGGTGAATCCGGCCAGTTTTTGCGAAAGCTGCATAACCTGCTCCTGATAGACCGTGATTCCGTAGGTTTCCTTAAGAAACTCCTCCATGCCAGGAACGTCGTAGGAGATGGCTTCGGTACCGTGCTTTCTGCGAATAAAGCTGGGAATGTACTCCATTGGGCCCGGACGATAGAGGGCATTCATGGCAATCAAATCTCCAAATACCGTGGGCTTGAGGTCCTTGAGGTGCTTTTGCATCCCAAGGGATTCGTACTGAAAAATACCCACCGTGTCGCCCCGCTGAAAGAGCTCGTAGGTTGCCACGTCGTCGAGCGGAATGGCCTCAATGTCAATTTCGATTCCGTGGCGCTTGCGCACAAGCTCCACACTATCCTTGATCAGGGTGAGCGTTTTGAGTCCCAAGAAATCCATCTTGAGCAATCCCGCCGATTCAACCGCTGCGTTGTCAAATTGGGTGGTCCACATCGAGCTTTCTTTGGCCGTGGTCACCGGTATGAGCTCGCGTATGTCGCCTGGCGTTATAATGACCCCGCAGGCATGAATGCCCAAATTCCTCAGCGATCCCTCGAGCACCTTAGCCTGCTTTAGGGTTGCGGCCTTGAGGTCATTGCCCTTGGCCATTTTGCGCAGGGCAACCGCCTTGTCGTAGTCTTCGTTGCGAAACTTATCGCGAATGGTCGCATCGTCGGAGTCCAGAAGAACTTGCAAAGTAGCGTTGTCGGGCACCGACTTCGTCAGTTTGTCGGCGTCGTCGTAGGGAAGATCCAGGGCACGGCCTGCATCTTTAATGGCGGACTTTGCCGCCATGGATCCGTAGGTGATGATCTGAGCAACTTGGTTTGATCCGTACTTATCAATGACGTACTGTATGACACGATCGCGCCCACGATCGTCAAAATCAATGTCGATATCAGGCAAACTCACCCGGTCTGGATTCAAAAATCGCTCAAAAAGTAGGTCGTACTTGATGGGGTCCACGTTGGTGATTCCCGTGGCATAGGCAACGGCAGAGCCTGCGGCAGAACCTCGACCGGGCCCGACGCTGACCTGCATTTCGCGTGCAGCGCGGCAAAAATCCTGAACAATCAAGAAGTAGCCTGGGTAGCCGGTGCGCTCAATGGTTTCAAGTTCAAAATCAAGACGCTCCACAATTTCTTGGTCGAGGGGCTCACCGTATCGCTTGGCGGCTCCCAGGTAGGTCAGGTGCCGCAGGTAGGCATTTTCTCCCCGTTTGCCACCGTCTTGGGCGTCTTCGGGATTCAAAAATTCGTTCGGTATCTCAAAATTGGGCAGGAGGACATCTCGGGCAAGCCCATAGTTTTCCACCTTGGCAAGTATTTCGCCAAGATTCTCTATGGCCTCTGGCCAGTCCGCGAAGCGATGCCGCATCTCTTCTTGG
>JABMNC010000124.1 GCA_013205365.1 Cryomorphaceae bacterium
CGTTGGCAGAAGGACTACCGCGACGCGGACGGCGACAATCGCACCTTCTCCTACCGCGACTATATCAAAAACGGCAAAAAAGCTTCGGATCGTTCAAGCTTCTTTGTCTCAGAAATTGTCAACGTCTACCCTGATACCCTGGCTTGGATCTCTGATTTTACCTACTCCTTCAACGAAAACCTCCACGACAACTACTTCTGGCATCCCGCCTACGACGAGTATCCGGTGGTTGGCGTGAGCTGGAAGCAGTCTACGGCCTTTGCCAACTGGCGCACCCACTACCGCAACAGCTACCTGCGCGAGAGCAACGACTTCATCGAGAACGAGTTCCGCCTGCCAACCGAGGCAGAATGGGAATACGCAGCTCGTGGCGGACGCGAACTAACTACCTACCCATGGGGTGGACCCTACACCACCAACAGCAAGGGTTGCTTTTTGGCGAACTTCAAGCCTGGGCGTGGTAATCTTGTGGCAGACGGCGGAATGCACCCTGTTAGGGTTCACAGCTATGAGCCCAACGGATACGGCCTGTATGACATGGCCGGCAACGTCGCAGAATGGACCAGCACCGCCTTTGACGAAGCCTCCTACTACTACGTTTCTGACTTGAGCCCTGACTTTAAGTACAGCGCAGCCGAGTCAGACGCCGTAACCCTCAAGCGAAAGGTTATTCGCGGAGGATCCTGGAAGGACGTCGCAATCTTCATGCAAAACGGCATGCGCGACTACGAGTACCAGGATACGGCTAAATCCTACATTGGATTCCGCACGGTTCAAAGCTTCTTAGGCCGTGATCGTCGAGACTTCTAAATATTTTTCTAGTTACTTTACCCCTCTCAACCCCTAAACTTCATTCAAAATGGCTATAATCGACGTTAACGGTAAGCGCTTTAAAGACTTCATGACTAAGCTCTACGGATTGGGCGCTGCAGTAGTAATTATGGGAGCATTGTTCAAGATTTTGCACCTTAAAGGGGCGGATTTGATGCTCATTATTGGTCTTACCACCGAGGCCGTCATCTTTGCCATTTCCGCTTTTGAGGCCCAGCCTAAAGATTACGACTGGGCCCTAGCCTACCCCGAACTCGAGAACGAGCTCGACTACGGCAAGAAAGCCCGCAAAGGATCAGGAACGCCCACTCAGGAGCTTGACCGCATGCTCGAGGAAGCCAAAATTGGCCCAGAACTCCTCGACAGTTTGTCTGCGGGAATGCGCAGGCTAAGCGATACGGCAGCGTCCTTAAACAGCACCACCGATGCCGCAGGAGCTACTGCAAGCTACAGCCAGCAACTTGGGGCCGCAGCCAAGAACATGGAGGCGCTTAACGCCTTGTATGCAGTGCAGCTTGAGAATTCCACTAGCCAATTGGAGATTCAAAATACCGTGATGGAGAAGCTCAGTGCTTCAGCCCAAAACACCGATGCCCTTGCTGGCGAAGTGGCCAAGCTTAGCCAAAATTTATCGCAGCTGAATTCCGTCTACGGCAACATGCTGGCGGCGATGAACGTTCGATCTTAATCGAGAACCTTCGGACCCAGCAAGTACAGACAGCCCTTCTTCCTCATAATAATTTCGATATAGACCCCCATGGCTTCAGGTAAAATTTCTCCGCGTCAGAAGATGATCAACATGATGTACCTCGTGTTGACCGCGATGCTGGCCTTGAATGTTTCCAAAGACATTCTGCGCGTGCTCGACAAGCTCGACAAGGGAATGAATGCTACCGTGAGCACTGTAGAGAGCGGAACCGCAACCATTTACAGCGCTATTGAGGCACAGGTTGCTGAAAACCCGCGCGCCATTCCCATCAATGATCGGGCCCTGAAGGTCAAGGAGGAATCCGAAAGCCTTTTTGGGCTTCTCAAGCTGACCAAAGAAGTGATGATTGCCCAAACCGGCGGATTCGACAAAGAGGGACGCTACAAGGGATCCGACAACCGCGATGTGGGAGAAAACTACCTCTTGAACGACAAAAGCGTGGGCGGCCAAGGAAAGGCCAAGGAAATTAAAGAGCGCATCATAGCCTTCCGCAATTTTCTGGAGACCCAATCTGACGGCGACGAAACCATGAAGCGCATCGTTGCGGAGACCTTCAACCTTGAAGACGAGGTCGTTGAGGGTACTAAAATGTCTTGGGAACGCGCAACCTTCGCGGAGCTACCCCTGGCAGGAGTTATTCCCTTTTTGACGGACCTTCAGTCGCGCGTGCGACGCATGGAAGCGAAAACCGCAGAGCACCTTTATGGTCAGATTGACGCCAACACCCTGAAGTTTGACAACGTTATGGCTGTCGTTACTCCAAAGTCTACCTACGTTACTCAGGGCGACTACCTCGAGGCCGACGTGTTTTTGGCGGCTTACGACAAAGGGCGGAATCCGCAATTTATTGGAGTTACCCCGCAGAGCGTTGAAAACGGAGTGGGCAAGATTCGAATTCAAGGATCCGGAAGCGGAAGCAAGACCTTGAAAGGCAGCATGCGCATTCCAGGGAGCGATACGGATTACCCCTTTGAGCTGACCTACACGGTCGCACCTCCTAGTGTGGTAATTTCTGCAACCAAGATGAACGTGCTCTACCGCAACGTTGACAATCCGATCGAAATATCGGTACCAGGAGTAGCCCCAGAGAACCTCGTTGTTTCGGGTTCAGGAATCACGGGCAAGGCAGGCAACTACATTGCCAACGTGACCAACGTGACCGGTAAAGAGGTAGTTATCTCAGTTACCGTTAAGGAAAAGGACGGCAAATCGCGCAAGGCGGGCGAGAAGCTTTACCGTATTAAAGGCCTACCTCAGGCCGTTGGGACCGTGTTCAAAAAGAAGGAAGGCCTAATTTCTACCAGCCTTCTTGCCAAGGGGGTTGTTGAGGCCGAGTACCAGGATTTTCCCTTTGACTTGCCCCTAACGGTTAAGGCATTTGACATTAAATTAGAGGGTAAGCCCGCCATTCAAGTGAAGGGCAATAAGGTGCCCAACGAACTTCGCGACCAGATTGAGCGCTTGCGCCCAGGGTCGTCTGTTTCCATTCGAAGAATCAAGGCAGAAACCCCACAGGGCACCCGCATTGAGAATATTTCTAACATCGTTCTTGACGTTCAATAGTATGAAAAACCTAGTTTCTTTAGCAGCCTTGTTTTTTGTGGGCATGACCCTCAAAGCACAAGTTCTTTCTCCGCAAGACGACGGATTAATTCCAAAGTCAGAGATGCACACGGGCCAAGCCCGCGTAATTCCTTATGCACACCTGCGCCAAGACGATATGCTTTGGTCTCGCCGCAACTGGGAGCGCATTCACACCTTGGAGAAGCTCAACCACCCTTTATACTTCCCCATTCAGGCTTTGCCCGACCGCAAGTCCCTGTTTGACGTGATGAAGGATGCCATTTTAAGCGAAGGAAGCATTACCGAAGTCTATGACGACGATTTGTTTTTGCGCCCCTTGACCATGAATGAGGTGAGCAACAGACTGTTCCGCATTGATACTATTCGCGACAACGACGACGGCACCATTTTAGCGATTGACTCGATTGAAATCAAATCCAACAACATTCTTGCTTGGGATATTAAGAGCGATTGGTACTTTGACAAGCAGCGTGGAGAGCTTAAAAACCGAATCATCGGCATCTCGCCCGTGATCAAGGACCCTTCAGAGGGAGACATCATTAACTTGTTTTGGGTTTGGTTCCCTGATGCACGCCAGGCATTTTCAACCAATGTTGCCTACAATCCCAACAACAACACAAGGCGTTTGACCTTTGATCAGATTTTTCAGATGCGCTACTTCAATGCCATTGTCATGAAAGAAGACAATGTCTACGACCGCGAAATCAAAGACTACAAGGCCAACAACCCAATGGAGCAGCTTCTGGAGTCCAAGAGAATCCGTGAGGAGATTCGGAACCGCGAGCACGACTACTGGCAGTTTTAGTATTTAAAACGATGCTATTCAGCCGCCCTTTGGGGGCGGCTTTTTTTTGACCCTACCTTGCCTGCAGTATGAAGCGCGTTGCCATAGTGGGATTCGGAATTGCCGGCAGTGCAGCGGCTCGACTAGCCCCTGAAGGCTGTACTGTGGTCGTCTTTGACGCGGGCATCCTGCGCTGCTCCTCTCGGGTTGCCACTGGCTTGGTCAATCCCATTGTTCTAAAGAGGCGCAGAGCCGTCTGGCGTGCAAAAGAGGCCTTAGAAGCCGCCCACAGAATGTACCCGGCGGAGTTTTGCAGCACCGAACCCATTTATGAAGTCCTCCAAACTGCCGCAGAGGTTAACGACTGGGGTGCCCTGCAGGACCATCCTGCTCTTGGGGAATTTCTGGGCGAGCTCGTTGATGCGCCGGAGTACGTCAGAGGACTCAAACTTGGCATGGTCCGAGGCAGCTTTAGGCTTCGAATTGCAGCCTACTTGGACTGGGCCTCCCAACACTTCGAGTTCAGTAAAGATCCCGTGGTTCAACTTCGCCAACTGGATTCGGGAGCATGGCTAATCAATGAAAGCCAGGAATTCGATTCAGTTGTACTCTGCGAAGGCTACCAAGCTCGCTGGGCAGAGCACTTTTGGGGCGATCTGGGATTTGCGCGCACCTGGGGTCAGGGCCTCCGCATTCAAAGCACAGCAGACTCGAGCCTGATGCTTCACCGCAAGCACTTTTTGGTTCCAGAAGGCGAGGGAATACAGCATCTTGGCTCTACCTATTCCTGGGGCATAGAGCATGGCGACCTCGACCCTCCCAAGGCCGACGAAGGCCATACTCAGGAGCTATTGAAGTCTGCTAAGTCCTGGTTTGAGGGCGAAATTCAGGTTTTAGATGCCTGGACCGGGATTCGACCGACCACCAAAGACCGTCGTCCGCGCTGGGGATGGCACCCCGAACTCAAGGGACTGGGGCTGCTCAACGGCTTAGGGTCGCGAGGAACCCTTCACGCTCCGCTTCTGGCCACCGAGCTCTGGAATTCCGCTAAATTTTAAGACTTTTTGACTGCGTTGGGGTCAAAACGCACAAAAATGTTGAGGTAGGTCACGCGTGCGACGCGAAACAAAAATGGCCCGAGCGCCACTAAAATAAGCGCCAGCGCTCCCACGGTAGGCCACATAGCCCAGCCCATGAAAACCGCAAAAATTACGTACACCGCCACAAAGAGCGCGACCGTGTAGGCATAGGAAACATACATGGCTCCGTAGTAGAAATTGGGTTCTGGCTCGTAATCGAGTCCGCACACGCTGCAATTGGTATGCATCTCAAACATGCTAGCCAGGCGGTAGGGATTGGGGTTTTGAAACATCTCGCCCTCGTGGCACTGGGGGCATTTTGCGGCTAAAATGCTATAGGACTTGCTGCCTTTACCGATCAACTTCATGAAATACTGGACTAAAATAGGGTGACTACAAATTTACCCGCCGCAGCCCCCTTAACGTACTACTTTTGTGACCCTCATGC
>JABMNC010000125.1 GCA_013205365.1 Cryomorphaceae bacterium
TAACCAAATCCTCGGTTTACATAAAGGGTCTTGCGGCCTACTGGGTAGGCGCCGTTCCAGCGCGGATACTTCCATTTAACGGGGCTCCACTTGAACCATCCCGGAATCTCGATTCCAAACTGCATTCCGTGGGTGTGCCCACTCAGTGTGAGCGCAATATTGGCGGAATTCGGAAGCACCTCGGCATCAAAGTGCGACGGGTCATGGCTCATCAGAATTTTGGGCGTCGAAGGGTCGGGGCAGAGCGCGAGGGTATCGGCCAGACGACCGTACTGCGGAAAAGGCGGAAGGCCCCAGTTTTCGATTCCGAGGAGCTCGAGCTCGGCACCGTCCTTGCGAAGCAGCCTGCGTTCGTTGCGAAGAAGGTCCCAGCCAAGTTTGGCGTGCTGGCCTACCAGCTGCTCCAAGTTTGCCGCTTTTTCTTCGGGACTCGGCCAGGGAATATAGTCGCCGTAGTCGTGGTTGCCCAGAATGCTGTATACCCCAAAAGGAGCCTGAATCTTCGCAAATCGGGCCAACCAAGGATCTATTTCGTCTGCCTTGTTGTTGACCAGGTCGCCGGTGAACACGACCGCGTCGCCATTGGCCTCAAGCACCGCGTCAATTCCTTTTTGCACCTCGTCAGGGTCGGTGAAGCTACCGCTGTGAATGTCAGAAATCTGCACAATTCGGAATCCGCGAAAGGCCTCAGGAAGCCCTGGAATAAACGCAGTATGCTGCTTGGTGCGGTAGCGCGATCGTCCAAACTGCCATCCGTCCAAAATTCCGAGAAAGGGAATAGTGCCCAAGCCGACGGCAATCCAAGACAGGGCCTTGCGGCGTTCGGGCCATCCGTTGCTGCCCAAAAGGGCGTAGCCTCCGCGCAGAAGGTCCTCGGCAGACCAGAGGGCAATCATGGGAAGCTTGGGCACATAGAGCAGCACAAACCAGACCATGAAGGTTTGAATTCCGCGCCGTATCTCTTCGGCAGAGGCATTGGGGCTGTATTTAAAGAAGGCAAAGAGCAGGTAGCTGTAGCCCAAGCCGTGCACCAAAAAGAAGGCGCGCCTAATCCAAAGGGTAGGCTCGAGAGTTTTGAGCCCGCGGTAGACATAAAAATCCATGGCAAAGCTCAGGGCCAAGACAATCAGAAAGGCAAGGTTGGATCGCATAATAAATAGAGTACAAAGGTCGCGCTACCTTCGCTTCTGATGCGCAATCCAATTGAAATTCTGTCGGTTTATCAGCTCCGCCAAAGATGGAAGGCTGGCCTGCTGCTGCTTGCCCTGGTTATTGCTGCGGCAACCCTTTGGTATACAGAGTCTTTAGCGGCAAATTTGCGCCTTCGTGAGGCTAGAGAAGTGGCTCGTTGGGCTATGGCCGTCGAGCACATGATGCAGGCCTCACAGGAGGTGGACCTGACCCTTGCCTCTAAAATAATGGAGGAGAATGAGTCCATTCCCCTGCTCCTGCTCGACGACGCGGGCAGGGTTATTTCTTCGCGCAACGTGATTTGGGGAGAGTCCAGTCCCGCCGATACCGCGAAATGGAAGACCTTGATGGCCTCCTACGCCCCGCCCATTGAGCTTCAGCCGGAGCCGGGCTTGTACCAATACATCTACCAGTACGAGTCGACGACGCTGGCCCAGTTGCGCACCTACCCGAGGGTTCTTTTGGGGGTGATGGGGCTGTTTCTTCTGCTTTCGTACTACGGATTTCACCGTGCTCACCGCGCCGAAGAAGACCAAGTTTGGACCGGAATGGCCCGCGAAACTGCCCACCAGCTGGGAACTCCGCTCTCGGCCCTCTACGGTTGGGTAACGGTGCTCGAGGATGAGGCCTCAACCCAGCCCAACCTCCTCCCCCTGATTGCCGAGGTTCGCAAGGACCTCGAGCGCCTGCAGACGGTAGCAGACCGTTTCTCTAAAATTGGTTCCGACCAAGCCGGTGAGGTGGCAGACCTCGCTCCCTTGATTGTTCACAGTGTCGCCTACCTTCAAAAGCGGCTCCCCAAGGGAATCCAATTGAGCCATAGCATCGCGCCCTCTCTGCCTTCGGTATGCTACCAACCGGTTCTTTTGGGCTGGGTGCTCGAGAACCTAATTCGCAACGCGGTCGATGCCTTGCCCGACCAAATAGGCCGCATTGAGGTGCGGGCGCTGCGCCTTGGCGACCAGGTAGTTATCGATGTAGAAGACAACGGCAAGGGCATGACCGCGGCGCTGCGACGGTCGGTGTTCCGCCCCGGATTCACCACCAAAAAGCGCGGATGGGGACTCGGCCTGAGTCTTGCCCGCCGAATTGCGGTGCAGGGCCACAAGGGGCAACTCGAGGTTTTTCAGAGCACGCCGGGTAAGGGGACGACCTTTCGACTAGCCCTGCCGATGCCGTGATGGCGGATGCTTCTGCGCCTCCGCTGGGGGTTTATGTGCACGTTCCCTTTTGCCGGCATGCCTGCCGGTACTGCGATTTTCACTTTTCGACGCTGCTGAAGCAGATTCCCGAGGTGGTGGAGGCCATGGTCCGCGAGGTGGAGCTGCGGCTGCCCTTCGATACCCAGGCCAGCACCCTGTACTGGGGCGGCGGCACCCCAAGCCTGCTCCCCGATGCGGACTTTACCCGACTCAATGAGGCCCTGCGCAGCAGGTTGCGGCTTGAGGCTGGCGCTGAATGCACGTTGGAGGTTAATCCAGAAGACGTGACTAATTCGTGCTTAGCTCTTTGGCGCCGGGCTGGCTTCAATCGATTGAGCGTTGGGGTTCAAAGTTTTAGGGACGATCGCTTGGATTGGATGGGTCGTGCGCACCGAGGTGTTGATGCCGAGGTGGCCGTACGCCGGGCCCAAGATGCGGGGTTTAGCAGCATGAGTCTGGATTTAATTTATGGCTTGCCGGGCAGCAGCCTCGGCGAGTGGCAGGAACAGGTTGGTCGGGCTATGGAGCTCGGTACGCCCCACCTGTCGGCCTATGCTTTGACGGTCGAGCCCCGTACTGCCTTGGCTCATGACGTGGCCAAGGGGAGGAGCGAGGCCCCGCGGGACGAGCGTGCCGCCGAGGATTTCTTGTGGCTTCGCTCCGAAATCGAGCGCCTCGGCTGGGAAGGCTACGAGGTAAGCAACTACGCCCGCCCGGGATGCCGGGCGAAGCACAATTCATCCTACTGGCAAGGCAGTCCCTACGTCGGCATTGGCCCCGGGGCGCACTCCTATGACGGCCACCGGCTGCGAAGGTCCAACGTCCGCAACAACAGCGTTTACCAAGGCGCCGTATTGGCAAACAAGGAATCGGGCTGGTTTGACCTCGAGTTGCTCAGCGACCAAGAGCACTTTCACGAGCAGGTTTTGACCCAGCTCAGGCGCATTGAAGGCCTGCCGCGTTCTGCTGCGAGGGGGCGCAACCTCAGTGAGGCCTGGTCCAAGTGGATTGGCATGGGCTATATGGTCAGCGATGAGCTGGGCTGGCGCCTTCAGGGCGAGGGCTGGCTCTGGGTTGACGCGGTTGCGGGCGATGCATTTGGTCTTGAATCCTGATTCCCCTAGCTTCGCAGCCATGCATGACCTCAGCCTCGCCTTTGAATTCGGACGTCCTCGAGCCTGGTACATTGAGGGTCCGCGCCGAGAGGCCGTCTCCCTGGGCGACTGGGTAGGGTCGGTAGAGCTAGGCGGCAGCGTCAACTTTTTCAACGTGCAGTTCAACCCGCACGCCCACGGAACCCACACGGAGTCTGTGGGTCATTTAACCCGCGAAACGGTGCATGCTATAAACCTCGGGATTCCGTCGGTGATGCGTGCAAGGGTGCTGAGAATTCCCACTGAGGCCCTGCTAACCCTTGAGGCATTAAAGCAAAGTTCCGCTGCCCTGCTGGACTATCAGGCATTGGTTCTCTCGACGCAGGCTGGCGATATAAGCAGCCGCGACTGGCGGCAAACCAATCCTCCGGCCATTGAACCCGAGGCCTTGGCCTGGCTGGCGGCCAAGGGAGTACGGCATTTGCTGGTGGACCTTCCCAGTGTGGACCCCGAAGAAGACGGGGGCGCTCTTGCCGCCCACCGCGCCTTTTGGGGATTGCCTGCCCAGTCCACGAATTGGTCTGAGGCACGCTACCCTAAAGCCAGTATTACGGAATTGATCCAGGTGCCGCAAAACTGCGCCGAGGGTTGCTATGAGCTCCGTTTGACCCTGGCGCCGATGCAGGGCGATGCGGTGCCCAGTCGTCCAATTCTCTTCCCCCTAGAGGGTCTTTAATCCCTTACCTTTGTTGGGTATGTGGGAGAAAATCGGTAAATTCCTGATCAGAAATCGTCGGGCTGTGCTCGCGTTTTGGGCCCTGTATGTGGTTCTGATGGGCTACCTCGGCCGCAACGTAGAGGTGTCCTACCACTTTGCCCGAATGCTGCCCCAAAACGACAGCGTGTTCACCGAGTTTATGTCACTCAACGAGCATTTTGAGCAAGGCAGTGGCGGCGTACTATTTATGGCTGCGCACGACCGCGCAATGTTCACGCCCTATATTTTGAACTCCTGGATCGAGATGGCTAAAAGCATTGAAGCCACTCCAGAGGTCCTGAACGTGCTCTCGTGG
This sequence comes from Cryomorphaceae bacterium, assembly GCA_013205365.1. Classification (GTDB taxonomy): domain Bacteria; phylum Bacteroidota; class Bacteroidia; order Flavobacteriales; family Schleiferiaceae; genus TMED14. Next base: position 4,561 of record JABMNC010000125.1, read on the forward strand.
CACAACGCAGTGACTTTGAGTTTGGGTCCGGACTCTACCGATCGCCTTGAGGCCCTGCCCATCTGCGACGGCCGCATTGACAACCGCGCTGAAGCCGAAGTACTTCGCGACAACCTCAAGGATTTGCCGGTTTACCACGGGCTTATGAACAGCCACGACGGCAACACCCAGCTCATGGCGGTGCGCATCAGCGACACAAGCAACTACAGTGCGCTCTTTTTCCCTATGCTCGACCGCATTACCGCCGAGGCCAAGAAGTTTGAGCGCCGCACCGGTATTGACATTCAGTTCTCGGGCGTGCCCTACCTGCGCATGGTGAACGCACGCAGCATCAAGTCAGAGATAAACCTTTTCTTGGCCCTGACCGCCGGAGTTACCCTACTCATTATGCTCCTTATGATGCGCAGCAGCCGCGCCGCCTTCATCGCTCTTTCGGTGGTTGGGGTAGGGGTGGTTGGCTCCTTTGGGGTGCTCGGGGTACTTGGCTATAAACTGACCCTGTTCTCGGCTCTTTTGCCTCCTCTGCTCATTGTAATCGCGGTGCCGAACTGCATTTTTTTCATCAACAAGTACCACCAGGAGTATGCTCGCCTCAAGGACGTCGACGCTGCGGTAATCAATACGGTTAAAAAAATTGCCTTTGTTTCGCTCCTTACCAACCTCACTACAGCACTCGGTTTTTCTACCTTTATTTTGACTTCGAGCGACGCCCTGGTGCACTTTGGAATCGCGGCCACCATCAACATTGTAATGGTCTTCTTGCTTTCAATGACCATTTTGCCGGTACTCTACAGCTGGCTCCCTGCGCCCAGCCCCCAGCACTACAAGCACCTCGACCAAAAATGGCTTTCTGACGGAATTCAATGGCTCATGAAGGTTGTTCAGCACCACAGGCGCTGGGTTTACGGGGGCTCTTTGGGCTTGACTGCACTCGGTATCGTCGGTATGCTGCGCATGGAGACCACGGGCAACATCACCACCGACATCAACCCTACCGACCCCTTGGTGACGCAGATGCGGTTTTTTGAGCAGGAATTGGGCGGAGTTATTCCGCTCGAAATCGTGCTGGATACCCGCGAGCCCGGCGGGGTGAACTCGTCTTCGGTACTTCGCCAGGTCGAGGAGTTTCAGCGATCGCTCGATACTCTTCCGAACATGTCGCGAAGCCTAAGTATAGTGGACTTCATGAAGTTCGGTCGCCAGGCCCTTTATGGCGGACTCCCAGAGTTCTATGAACTTCCCTCTGCCGCAGAACGGCGCCAGATAGCGGCTTTGCTGCCCACAGACGCGGCCGATGCCAATGCCGCCTTGACCTCTGGTTTGCTCAGTAAAGACGGCCGACGCATGCGTGTGACCGTGCAAGTGCGCGACCTTCCGCGCCCAGAAATGGTCAAGGTAGTCAAGGCCGTGCAGGCCAACGCCGACGCGATTTTTGACCGCGAGCAGATGGACGTGACCTTCTCAGGAGCGGGCCTCATCTTTTTAAGATCGACGGAGTACCTAATCGATAACCTCGTTAGGAGTTTGATTCTTGCGGTTATCGTGATTTCTCTGTTAATGGGCGGCCTGTTTAAATCCTGGCGCATGATGGTCGTGGCCATAGTTCCCAACCTCTTGCCCCTAATTCTGACTGCCGGCATCATGGGCTGGTTTGGCATTCCCGTTAAGCCCTCGACCGTACTGATTTTCTCGATTTCGTTTGGTATTTCGGTCGACGACACCCTGCACCTGCTCTCGCGCTACCGAATGGAGCTGCAGCTCAATGGAGGCATCATTCGGCGTGCGGCCCTGTCGGCGATTCAAGAGTCGGGGGTTAGTATGTTTTATACCTCGGTGGTGCTTTTTGCAGGATTCATGATCTTCTTAGCCTCCAATTTTGGCGGAACCCAGGCCCTAGGACTGCTCATCTCGATCACCCTTGGCTTTGCCATGTTCTCCAATCTTTTGCTCCTCCCGTCCATGCTCATGTCGCTTGACAAGTTCATGTCGGCCAAAGACCAGGAGAAAATCCTTGCCGAACTGCCCAAAGAACAATAGCCATGAAAGGAATCATACTTGCCGGAGGCTCCGGAACCCGACTGCACCCCCTGACGCACAGCATCAGCAAGCAGTTAATGCCGGTCTACGACAAGCCAATGATTTACTACCCCCTGTCGACGCTTTTAGAGGCAGGAATTAGTGAAATCCTCCTTATCACCACCCCCCACGACGCCCCATTGTTTCAAAAGCTCTTGGGCGACGGATCCCAGCTTGGCTGCCGCTTTGAATACTCCATGCAGCACGAGCCCAATGGCCTTGCCCAGGCCTTTGTTTTGGGCCGAAACTTTATTGGTGACAGCCCAGTGGCCCTGGTCCTGGGCGATAATATTTTCTACGGAACCCAAATGCCGACCATTTTAAAGGCATCCGCCAATCCCCAAGGGGGCATTGTATTCGCTTATTCGGTAAGCGATCCCGAGCGATACGGCGTGGTGGAATTTGATTCCCAGGGCAAGGCGCTTTCGATCGAAGAAAAGCCCGCCCATCCCAAGAGCAACTTCGCGGTTCCGGGCCTTTATTTTTATGACAATCAGGTGGTTGAAATTGCCGCCAACCTCAAGCCCTCGGTTCGAGGCGAGTACGAGATTACCGACGTCAACCGCGAGTACCTGCGCCGTGGGGAACTCAGCGTGCAAATCATGGATCGTGGCACTGCATGGCTTGACACTGGTACCTTCGAAAGCCTAATGGAGGCCGCACAGTTCGTGCAAATTATAGAGCGTCGCCAGGGCCTCAAGGTTGGCTGCATCGAAGAAGCGGCATTTCGCCAGGGCTTCATCGACTCGGCCCAACTGGAGCGCTTGGCGGCCCCGCTGCTTAAAAGCGGCTACGGCGCATACCTCCGATCCCTGATTCATTGATTCCATTTATGCAAGCGGACTTGCCATCAATTCCCCATAAATGAAGTCTTTAGAGCGATTACAGCGCCTTTTTCTGCAGGCACTCGAGGCGTCCATGGGAGAACCCGAATGGAATCGCCAGCCCGACCGACTCTATGCCCCGCAACGCTACATTCTAGCGATGGGCGGCAAGAGGCTCAGGCCAATCCTAGCCCTAATGGGGGCGGAATCCGTTGGGGCCAAGGCCGAACTCGCGCTGCCCGCGGCCCATGCAGTGGAACGCTTTCATAATTTTTCGCTCATCCACGACGACATCATGGATGCAGCCCCCCTGCGGCGCGGGCAGGCTACCGTGCACGAGCGCTGGGGATTGAACACTGCAATTTTAAGTGGCGATGCACTCTTTGTGCTGGCCTACAAAGCGCTGGAGTCCGCACCGAAGTCCGCGCAGCCAGACCTCTACCGGGTGTTTACGCGCACGGCCCTTGAGGTCTGCGAGGGGCAGCAATGGGATATGGATTTTGAGCACGAAGACCAGGTCGAAGAGGGCGCCTACCTGCGCATGATCCGCTACAAAACCAGCGTTCTGCTGGGATGCGCCTTGGAGATGGGTGTTTTGAGTGGCGGCGGTTCGACCGAGCTGGCCAAGGCACTGTACTCGTTTGGCCTCGAGCTGGGTACCTCCTTTCAGATTCACGACGACTTGCTCGACGCCTTTGGGGATCCGCAAAAAACGGGCAAGCAGGCAGGCGGAGACTTAATACAGGGCAAAAAGACCCTGCTTTGGATTGAATTGGCCCGACGAAGTCCCGATCACCTTCACCAAGCGCTAGCCTTGAACGGAACAGAGCGCGTGGCATTCCTTCTTGAAGCCCTTGAAACCACGGGAGTAGGCGCTTACGGCGAGCAGCGCCGAAGGGCACATTATGATCTTGCCCTAGAGGCCCTTGACCAGGCTGGCCAGCTCGGAGCATCCATTGGCGACCTAAGGGAGCTGTCTGAATGGCTTTTTTCGCGAGATAGCTAGGCCATTTGGCCGTAATTTTGAAAAGAATTTAGCCCAATATGGATCGCTTTTCTTTTCTTGGCAACGCCCACGTGGCTTACTTAGACGAACTCTACCAGCAGTACGTCCAAAATCCTGATTCGGTCGAGCCGTCTTGGCGAGCCTTCTTTCAAGGCTACGACTTTGCCCGAAGCCCCTATGGAGACGACCTCCAGGACCTTGTTGCACCGGTCGGACCCGAAGTGCCCGAGGCCTTGCGCAAAGAGTTCATGGTGCTCAATTTGGTCAACGGCTACCGCACAAGGGGCCATCTGTTTACCCAAACCAACCCGGTACGCGAGCGCCGTACCTACCGTCCGACCCTTGATCTTGAGAATTTCGGACTCAGCAGCAGCGACCTAGACAGTGTGTTTCAGGCCGCGGTCGAAGTGGACCTGCCCGGACCCGCTCCGCTGCGAGACATAATAGCCCACCTTCACGCTATCTACTGCCGGTCTATTGGAGTGGAGTATATGTACATCCGCGATCCCCAGGTGGTCAAGTGGATTCAAAAGTTCATTCATCCCAACGACAACTACCCGCTGCTTCAGCCCGCAGAGAAGAAGCACATCCTGCGCAAGCTCAACGAGGCTGTAGCCTTTGAGAGCTTCTTAAATACCAAGTTTGTCGGGCAAAAGCGCTTCTCCATTGAAGGGGCGGAATCCCTAATTCCTGGACTGGAATTCATGCTGCAGCGCGCCGCGGAACTCGGAGTGGCAGAAGTAGTTCTGGGAATGGCCCACCGGGGTCGTCTGAACGTGCTAACTCACATTTTTGGAAAGCCCGCTCGCCAGATTTTTAGCGAATTTGAGGGCAAAGAGTTCGACGACGAAGAGGGATTTGACGGAGACGTCAAGTACCACCTCGGCTACACCGCAACGCGAGAATTCTTCAAGGGCAAGAGCCTAAAACTCAATATTTCGCCCAATCCTTCGCACCTCGAAGCGGTGGACGCCGTCGTTGAGGGCATTGCTCGTGCCAAGGGCAACACCGACTACGCCATGGATCGGTCCAAGGTTTTGCCGATTCAGATTCACGGCGACGCAGCGATTGCGGGCCAGGGAATTCTCTATGAAGTAATTCAAATGGAGCGCCTTGACGGCTATGCCACGGGCGGAACCATTCACGTGGTCATTAACAACCAGGTCGGATTCACCACGAACTACCTCGACGCACGCTCCTCTGTTTACTGTACCGACGTGGCAAAGGTGGTGCTCGCTCCAGTGCTTCACGTCAACGGAGACGACGTGGAGGCGGTTGTGCATGCCATGCGCTTTGCCATGGAGTACCGGCAGTTTTTCAGCCGCGACGTATTCATCGACCTGCTCTGCTACCGCAAGTACGGCCACAACGAGGGCGACGAACCGCGCTTCACTCAGCCCCTTTTGTACAAGGCCATCGCAGCCCACCCCAACCCCCGCGAAATCTACTACGCCAAATTGCTTGCCGAGGGCTCGGCTCATACCGGCATGGTCAAAGAGATGGAGTCCGAGTTTAAAGAAATGCTCGAAGGCCAATTTGACCAAGCCAAGCAGATCGCCAAAAACGTGATTGTTCCCTTTATGGAAGACGAGTGGATGCCCTACCCACCCGCCAAGGGATCCAGCATGCACCTGCCAATCAATACCGGCGCGGACCGAGGACTCATTGAGGATGCCGCCAGGGCGCTTACCACCCTCCCAGAGGGCAAGAAGTTTCTGAATAAAGTGGTTCGCCTGCTCGCTGACCGCCGTGCAATGGTATTTGACCGCAACGCTTTGGACTGGGGCATGGCCGAGAACCTCGCCTACGCTACCCTTCTTCAGGATGGCTACAGCGTGCGCATCTCGGGCGAAGACGTCGAGCGCGGAACCTTCAGCCACCGCCACGCAGTGCTCAAGCTCGAGGACAGCGAAGAGGAATACATCCCCATGAATGCTGTGCCCGGCAAAAAGGGCCGCTTCGCCATTTACAATTCCCATTTGTCGGAGTATGCGGTGCTCGGATTTGACTACGGCTATGCCATGGCCAGCCCAGAAACGCTCGTGATTTGGGAGGCTCAGTTTGGCGACTTTGCCAACGGAGCCCAGATCATTATTGACCAGTTCATCAGCGCCGCCGAAGACAAGTGGAAGACCCAAAACGGCTTAGTGATGCTCCTTCCGCACGGCTACGAAGGCCAGGGGGCCGAGCACTCGTCTGCCCGCCTTGAACGTTTTTTGCAGCTTTGCGCCCAAGACAACATGGCCGTGTGCAACCCCACCACGCCGGCTAACCACTTTCACCTGCTGCGCCGAAGCATGCACTGGACCTTCCGCAAACCCTTGGTGGTGATGAGTCCGAAGAGCCTGCTGCGCCATCCCAAGGCGGTTTCTACCGTCGAGGACCTAACTCAGGGAGGCTTTCAGCCCCTTATTGGCGACAGCCTGGCGAAGCCCTCGGGCGTGGTAAAGGTGGTATTTTGCTCGGGCAAACTCTACTACGAGCTCGAGGAGGAACGCACTAAGCGAGGCTGCAGCGACACGGCCATACTCCGCCTTGAACAGCTTTACCCCTTGCCGATTGATTTAATGAAAGCCGAACTTGCAAAATACCCGGCCGACGCGAAGCTCGTTTGGGCCCAAGAGGAGCCTGCCAACATGGGCGCTTGGACCTTTATGCTGGCCAACTGCGAGCTCAAAATGCACCGAGTATCGCCTCCTGCCTCTGCAGCTACTGCCAGCGGATCCCATCAAGCCGCCCACCACATACAGCACCGACTGATTGCTGAAACCTTTGATTGCTAAATACCTACCCACCCATGATTCTCGATATGAAGGTGCCCTCTCCGGGCGAATCCATTAGCGAAGTAGAAATCGCCTCCTGGCTCGTTAGCACGGGGGACTACGTCCAAAAAGACCAGGCCATTGCCGAAGTTGATTCCGACAAGGCTACGCTGGAACTCCCCGCGGAGGCCTCTGGGTGCATCGAAATTTTGGTGGAACCCGGAACGACCGTCTCCGTGGGACAGGTAGTTTGCCGCATTGATACGGCCGCCGCCGCTCCGGAGGCTGGGGCCAGTACGGTGGCGTCAAGCCCTACGGCCGCCCCGCTTCAGGCCCCGACTGCAGCACCAGCATCGCAGACCTACGCAAGCGGAACCGCGTCGCCGGCCGCCAAAAAAATTCTTGCCGAGAAGAGAATAGCCTCAAGCCAGGTTGCCGGAAGCGGCAAAGACGGCCGCATTACTAAAGACGATGCCGTGAACGCCAAGGCTTCAATGGGCTCTGCGCCCGCGTCTGGTCGCGGCGAGACCCGCACCCGCATGAGTGCGCTGCGCCGCAAGCTCGCCACCCGCTTGGTAAGCGTCAAAAACGAAACGGCCATGCTGACGACGTTCAACGAGGTCGACATGAAGGCCATAATGGATCTACGCAAACTCCACAAGGACGCCTTTGCCGCCAAGCACGGCGTAGGTCTTGGGTTCATGAGCTTTTTTACCCTGGCAACGGTGCGCGCACTTAAGATGTACCCGTCGGTGGCGAGCATGATAGATGGCGACGACATGGTTACGCTCGATACGACCGACATTTCGGTGGCGGTTAGCGGACCGAAGGGACTGATGGTTCCGGTACTTAGGAATGCCGACCAATTGAGTTTTGCGCAGGTAGAGCAGGGAATTAAAGACTTGGCCACCAAGGTGCGCGACGGCAAAATCAGCCTTGACGAGATGACCGGCGGCTGCTTCACCATCACCAACGGAGGCGTATTTGGCTCCATGCTCTCGACGCCCATCATTAACCCCCCGCAGAGTGCCATCCTCGGAATGCACAACATCGTCGAGCGGCCCATGGTGGTGCAGGGCGAGATTGTGGTCCGCCCGATAATGTATGTTGCCCTGAGCTACGACCACCGCATCATCGATGGCCGCGAGTCGGTCGGAACCCTAGTTGCCATCAAAGAAGCCCTCGAGAATCCGGTGGAGCTTTTGATGGGCGGCGACGCGAAGGCTGGGCTAGGGCTCTAGCCTCCTTGCCGGCCTGCGACCATACCTCACCCCGGCTAGAACAGAATTAGTTCGCACCTATGCGCTTTATCGACACCCACAGCCACCTCGACAACCCCCAACTGGAGGCAGACCGCGCCCAGGTTTTTGCACGCATGCTCGAGGCGGGCGTAGCAATGGCGCTGATTCCCAACGTAGACGACGAGAGCTGGCCGCGCATGCAGACGCTTCAGGCCGAGTTTCCTGATGCCCTGCGCCTGATGCTGGGGCTTCACCCCTGCCACGTGGGCGAGGATTGGAACGAGGTCCTGGACCGCTACGAGTCGCTCTGGATGGCAAGCCCCGAGGCCTTTGTGGCCGTAGGCGAGCTCGGACTGGACCTTTATTGGGATAAAACGACCTTAGACCGCCAGGTGGCAGCGCTTGAACGCCAGCTCGAGTGGTGCCTGCGCTTTGACAAGCCCTTCAGCATGCACGTGCGCGAAGCCTGGGACCCCACCATGGACCTGCTTCGGGCCTGGAAGGGCCGTGGCCTGCGCGGGGTGCTGCACTGCTTCTCGGGCTCGCGTGAAATCGCCGAGGAACTCATCGGCATGGGCCTCTACCTCGGAATCGGGGGCGTTGCGACCTTCCCCAAGGCGGGCGTGGTCGAGGTACTGCGCTCCACAGGTCTAGACAGGGTGGTGCTTGAAACGGATTCGCCGTATCTGGCGCCGATTCCCTTTAGGGGCAAGCGCAACGAGAGCGCCTACCTGCGCCGAGTTGCCGAGCATTTGGCGGCCGAACTGGGAATTCCGCTTGCCGAGGTGGCCGACGTTACGAGCCGCAACGCGCAGCATATCTTCGGACTGTGAAACTTCTCATTCTTTACACGGGCGGAACCATTGGCATGGTCACCCAGCGCGACGGCAGCTTGGTTCCCTTTCATGCGGAGGCGCTCCGCGCCAACGTTCCGGACCTCACGCGGCTGCAGGCCGAGGTAGATTGCCTCAGTCTGGGGCAGCCCAAGGACTCTTCGGATCTGGGTCCTGGTGACTGGCGAGCGATGGCCGACGCCTTGTGGGTCGCCCGAGACGAATACGACGGATTCGTCGTGCTCCACGGAACCGACACCATGGCCTACAGTGCTAGTGCCCTTAGCTTCATGCTCGGAGGGTCCTTTGGCAAACCGGTAGTGCTCACAGGCAGCCAGGTTCCGCTTGGCGTGCTGCGCAGCGACGGCCGCGACAACTTGCTCACGGCTCTTGAGATTGCAATGCTCCGCGACGAAGACGGCGCTCCGCTCCTGCGCGAGGTCACGGTATTTTTTGAAAACCGACTCTTTCGCGGCAACCGCGTGTACAAGAATTCCGCTCGACAATTTGACGCCTTTCTAAGCCCCAACTACCCGGAGCTCGGACGCAGTGGGGTAGAACTCGTGCTGCATCGGGAGCGTCTTTGGCAGCCCGACCTAGGCGAAGGCCGGCGCAGCGCACTGAACCCCAACGTCGCTGTCGCAACGCTGACGCCCGGAATGACTGAGTCTGCCCTGGGTGCCACGCTGCTTAGAAGCTCCGCCGAAGGGGTTATTGTGCAAACCTTGGGTAGCGGCAACGCGCCCGCTTGGCCTTGGCTGGCCGCGGTCCTCGACGAGGCCGCCGCCTCGGGAGTCCGTTTGGCGCACGTTTCGCAGTGCCGTGTGGCCTCGCAGTCCCCATCGAACTACGCGTCGGGCAAGGTAATCCAAGACGCAGGCGTCTGGGAGTCTGGGGGCATGACCCTCGAAGCTGCGGTAGTCAAAATGATGCTCGTCTTAGCACTCCGCGCCGAAGCGCAGCCCGGTGCATGGTCCACCAGTTGGGCTGGGGAGCGGGACTAGTTAGCACCAATAAAAAAGCCGCCCCTCGCGGGGCGGCTTCTTCAACTCCCGAGGGAGGTCAATTAGTTCAAGATTGTAACTCGACCTACTGCGCTGCTGCCGTCTTCAAAGATGGCAGTCACAAAGTAGAGTCCGTTTGCAAACTGCGAGGCGTCAAGCTGCGTACCGCGGGTGCGAGCAA
>JABMNC010000126.1 GCA_013205365.1 Cryomorphaceae bacterium
AAATCTTGGCAGACTAAAGCGTGATTCCCGATCACGAGTAATACGCCTAAACTTAAATTCTTAAACATTAAGTTCATTCTTTAAAATTATAGGTGCTCATTTGAAGCGACAATCTTAGAGAATCATTTTTAGTTAGACTGTGTTGAAAAAAATAACTTAACTATACAGACTACTGACAACTAGTATTTTAACCAAAAAAATTGTGCATTTTTTTAACGATACACCTCACCACGGAACGATTCACCCGTGACGGTCTCAAATGCCGTGTAAAACGACTTGCGGCTTTGGAACCCGAGCTCAAGAGAGAGGGACTCCACGGTTTTGGAGGCCAAGTACCCGCTGTTAAGCTCTTGGAGCGCGTAGCGGATCCGCACGCGGTTCTTGAATTCAGGCCAACTGAAGCGCTGCTCGGTAAAGAACGCGTCCCATTCTGAGTTCGAAATGAGGCTCATGCTGGCCAACTTGGGTTTGGTGAAGTCTTGAAAGAGTGCGCGTACAGCATCTCCCTCAAGGTTCCGCAAAAAGGTTTCAATTGCCGAATTCGTTGACGGAGCAAAGAATAGTGCATCGCTAATGAAGGTGGTTAGCTTGCGCTTTTCGTAGCGGGATAGGATCACGATGTAGGTTCCGACAACGATCGAAACCACGGTGAGTACGGTGAACATGAATTGGCCCGAAGCAAAGCCTAAGACATGAATGATGATCGCACATAATCCGCCCGCCGAAAGGATGAGGTGCAGTGTCGGCAAGCTCCAGTAAAGCCAACTTTGCCCCGTAAATCGGGCGTCCCGAACCCTACGTATCAGCAATATGGAATGCACCATTGAAAACGAAGTCAAATAGGTGAATGAGCTCGTGAGGGAACCGAGTACGTGCTGTACCTCTAAAATCGCTCCGGCGAAAAGGTGGGCCACATTCCGCTCGTACTGCTCAGGATCGGCTACAGTCCCGAACGCACTGACCGTCGAAAAAATCGGCATCAAGTAGAGTACAGAAAATACCCAGTCCTCACTCTTGGCCTTGAGCAGCGAATTTGTAAAGAGCTGGACGCAGGTTGGCATAAGAAAGAGCAACGGAACCCCCCAAGGGTATATGAGCTGAAGCAACCCGCGACTCGATAAGCCAACCGCAAACAAAAACATTGAAACCACCCAAAGAACAGCAACGTAGGTATAAAGCCACGTGAAGGGCCGGCGAAAGTGGAATAGTCCGAACGTGAGGGCCGCCGTGAGCACAAGCACCAAAACGAGGACTCCGCTCACGTCAGAACTCATGATTCTTCAACAGATTGGCAGAGCTCAATCAGGCTACCGCCTGTGGCTTTGGGGTGCAAAAAAGCAATGATTTTGCCGTCAGCACCCGGTTTGGGGTGCCGGTGAATCAGCGCGATGCCGGCCGCGTCGAGCCGGTCCAACTCGGCCTGGAGGTCGGCCACCGCGTAGGCGACGTGGTGCAGGCCCTCTCCGCGCTTCTCAATGAAGGTGGCTATGGGCGAATCCGGTCGGGTGGCGGCAAGCAGCTCGATTTTGCTACCTCCAACCGCAAAAAAAGAGGCCATGACCCCTTCGGAGGCGACCTCTTCGCGCTTGTAGGGGCCCTCGCCCAGCAGCGCCGTGTATCGCAATTCGGCAGCATCGAGGTCGAGCACGGCTATTCCGAGATGCTCGATTCCGAGCCAATGGGGTGAGGGAAGCATAGCCCTAAATTTAGCGGTACTTTTGCCCTAATGGAATCAATTCGCCAAAAACGCATCAACGCACTGCTTCAGCACGATTTGGCCGACGTATTTCGCGCCTTAGCTGCGGCCGAATTCCCCGGAACGCTCATCAGCGTGAGCAAGGTGCGGGTAACGCCCGACCTGGGGCTCATGAGGGCCTACCTCAGCATCTTCCCTATTGACCGCACTCAGAGCGTCATGGCCTACATCAACGAAGAGGCTCCGCGCATCAAAAACGAACTTGCCGGGCGTGTGCGCCACCAGCTGCGCGTGATACCCAACCTGCAGTACTTCGCCGACGATTCCATCGAGTACGAAGCCAATATCGACCGACTTCTGCGCGAAGGGGGCGAAAATCCGATTAAATAGTGCGCGCGAGCGGTCCAGAATTGGGCTGGCGCCTGCTGCGCGGACGCAAACTCACCCAATGGGTTGCGCGCCTCGCGGCCCTCGGAGTGGCGGTCGGAACTGCCGCCATGCTGGTGGTGCTGGCCGGGTTCAACGGCCTTGAAACCATGGTCCGCAGCGCCTACGACGGAATTCACGCGCCCTACACCCTATCGCCTGCCCAAGGACAGCATGCCCTGATCGACCTTGATTCCCTGCGCGCTATGCCCGAAGTCGCCGGACTCAGTGAAGTAGTCAGCCAAAAAGCCTTGGTTCGCAGCGACAAGCGCGAGGTACTTGTGGAACTCTGGGGCGTCGATTCCGCCTTTGCCACCCTTAGCCCTTGGTGCGCCAACCTGCTGCGTGGCGACGGTGATAGCCTGCTTGAGCTCGACGGACTCTATGCGGGCAGTGGGGTAGCCGACCAGCTTCTCCTTGATTTTAGCCAGGGACCCGATCTTGTGGAACTGCTTTGGCCCCAGGCCGGCCTCGAAGATTTTCAGCGCCAAATTGCCCCGGTGCGCGGAACCTTTGCCCTGCACCCCCAGGTCGATTTTGCCTTTGCCCTAATGCCCCTAGAAGACTTAATGGCCCTGAATCCCTTGGCCGACAGCGCAGAGCGCTCGCAGGTTCTCGTTTGGCCCACCAAGGACGCCGAAAGCAGGGACTTGCG
>JABMNC010000127.1 GCA_013205365.1 Cryomorphaceae bacterium
GCCCTGAGCGAACCGCTTCGCCTTGCTGGTCGAGCAGGGTTCCCTAATCATAGGGGTGAACTTTGGCAAAGCCAAAACTCAGTACAGCCGCCTTGTCGGCAGTCGTTCCAAACAGCACCAAGCCATCGATGGCAGTGAGCTGCTCGGTGCCATAGGCCATTAGCTCGGATTCGTGCGCCATCAAGGCATCCATTCCAAGGGCCGTGACCCAGTCCATTGCAGCACCCCAGCCCACGACTGCTTCAATACTGGGGGTTCCGGCCTCAAACTTGAAGGGCAGGGGCGCGTAGGTGCTATGCGCCATGGTCACGGTCGCTATCATTTCGCCGCCGCCTTGGTAGGGAGGCAGCTTCTCCAGCCATTCTGTTTTGCCATAAAGCAGGCCGATTCCGGTAGGGGCATACATTTTATGCGCGGATGCCGTGTAAAAGTCCACCCCAAGAGCCTGCACGTCTACCCGGCGATGGGCCATGCCCTGGGCTCCGTCGACCAGGACGCAGGCCCCAACCGCGTGGGCCCAGTCGGTCAGCTGCTTGACGGGGTTCACCGTTCCGAGGGCATTGGATATATGGTTGAATGCCAACAACTTCGTCTTTGGGTTGATCAGGCGCTGGGCCTCGTCGAGGTCAAGGCTACCGTCGGGCAAAATCGGAATGTAGCGCAGGGTGGCTCCGCTGTGCTGGGCAAGCATCTGCCAAGGAACCAGGTTGCTGTGGTGCTCCAGCTGGCTGACCAGAACCTCGTCGCCGGGGCCAAGAAGCGAGCGAAATCCGTGCGCAACAAGGTTGATGGCTCCTGTGGTGCCGGTGGTGTAGATAATTTCGTGCTCGAAGGCTGCATTGAGGTGGCGCTGCAGCTTGCCCCTGGTGGCCTCAAAAGCATCGGTGGCACGCTGGCTCAGGGTGTGGTTGCCCCGGTGCACGTTGCTGTTGTTGTTCTCGTAGTGGTTGACGATGGCCTGAATTACCGAACGCGGCTTCTGAGTGGTTGCGGCATTGTCCAGGTAGACCAAGGGCCGACCGTGCACCGTCTGCTGCAGGATGGGGAACTCCGCTCGAATGGCCTCTACATTGTACATGCTGCAAAGGTCGGGCATAATTGCCAATTTGCGCCCTGGCTTAGCGACGTTTACGGGTATTTCAGAGGCGGCCGTTGGCTTTCGTTTAAACACGATTAGGGCCCCCAGGGTTGGGGCAGCTTTGGCCCATGAAGCACGTACTACTATTCCCCGCTTGGTCCCTGATGGCCATGACCCTCTCGCACTCGGCAAGCGCCCAATCCAGCTTTTGGACGGCCACCGAGACCACCCTTCGCGGCAGTCGCTTAAGCGATTTGGCCGATACTGCCTACCTCCTTCCCTGGGATCTCGAGGCTCTTAAAATGCGCGAAACCCGAACCGCCCGCCAGTGGTGGACCGACCCCGAGGGAAGCGAACTCACCTCGAGCCAGGTGCTCTTGAGCCCTAGAGAAGACTGGATGGGCAGCCCCCCAGCCCCGAGCGAGCAGCTTGGATCGCCGCCCATGCGAAGCAGCATACCCCCCGAGGGGATCAGGCTTGACGAAGCCATGGAGCTGGGATCGGGCTGGACCCTCACCTGGCGCAGCACGACGCCCCAGCAGGTTTATTCCAAGGGCGACAGCAGCATTGCCTTCAGCTGGAGACCCTCGGGGAACCGCTGGTCCGTCTGGGCCGAGGAGCGGATTTTTAGCCGCAGCACCCTGAACGGACTTTGCATGCAGGATTGGTCCCTCACCGAACGCAGCAGCCTGGTTGGCTACGGGCCCTCTGGCGCCGAATCCCAGCCCAGTTTAAGCCTGCAGCCCAACCCAAGAGGTCTGCAGGAACTGCAGGTTTCTTTAGAAGGTTCCGCGGGAATTTGGCCCTCGGCCATACGATGCGTGGATTCCTTCGGCCGCCTGACGGCAGAGCAGCCCCCGCAGGGAACCCTGCCGCTTATATGGAATCCGAAGGGACTTAATTCCGGCAGGTATAGTATTCAAATTCAGTTAGGTAATCAAACCTATGCCAGTAGTTTTATTCAACTTTAAAGTATTTTTAATCATGCCCACTTCACGCCAACGCAGCCAATCTTCAAAACCCATTGCCCTGGTCGTTGGGCTTATTGCCGCCCTGAGCCTCATGCTCTCCTGGTCGGCCGCGGCCCAACCCTGCAGCGATCCGGCCACACTCCCGAGCCTGCCTTTGGGGCCCAGCGCATGGGAGTCCCCTATTCTCCCTGCGCCCAACCTCTCCTGGGCCGGCAAGACCGCGACGTCGGGCTACCGAATCCTGCACTTTTTGCACGGACTGGGTGGAAGTTCCGACAGCTGGAACCTGCTTGCTGCGCGAACTGCCTTTCAAGGAAGTGCCGGCTACCCCGCTCGTCAGGTAGTTTACCTCAATCCGCACCAGTATTGGCAGAACGGGAACGCGCTGGCCTCGGCCATGGACATCGATGCCTACCTCAGTTCGGTCGGAGCGGCGGCTTCAGCGGCCCAGAATATTTTTGTCGAAGACAACATTCTCGTGGGGCATTCTTATGGGGGCGTGCTCTCGCTGCTGCTGGACAGTTTGTACCAGAACCGCTACGTCTTTGACCGTCAGTTTGGAGGAATTATTGCCTTCGGATCGGCCGTGAACGGAGCCCATATGGCCAAGGCACTGCATCCGTCGGGCGACAACCTTGCGGTGGCCTTTGTGGAGGATGCCTGCATTACCCTGAGCAATCCGCGCTTGTGGGCGCCTCAGTTCCCCGCGATGCGCTGGATTCCGGGCCTGGACCCCTTGCTGCGCAATGCGGTGGACCAAACCTGCGGACTCGGCAGCAGCTTTGTGCCCTTCGCCCTTCAAAAGTTCAACAGCCCCGGCATGGTGGAGCTTTTTCCCAATGCTCCCTTGGCGAAGCGGCTTGGAAAGCGAACGCCCTCGGTGCCAGTAGTCCTGGCTTATGGGGTTGAGGACGAGCCTGTTTTTTGGCGAACCGCCACCTCAATGCTCGCAACCGATTCGGTAGGTCTTGCACTTGCGAGCAATCCCTTTGCCATGGACGCAGACCAAGAGCTCGTGACCTTTGCCTCGCAGCAGTACGACCGCCACGGGAGCCAGGCTTCCGACGCGCTTCAGCGGGCCCAAAACCTGCGCACCTGGGCTTGGATTTTGTCGCCAACCTTGGTGGGCGCCCTTATTGCGGAATGGCAGGCCATTCAGGCGGAGCGCGAGGCTGCCGCGGCAGATAAGGCTGCCCGATGGTACCTCGATGCCAACAGCAGCTACAAGCAGCTAATTGGGGCACGGCGCATGACCTTGAGTCTAAGCGGGTTCTGGTGCCGCTGCCGAGACGACCAAAATAATCCGAGTTGGTTCCCCGTTGCCAATGCCTCGGACTGCTGGGGCGACGACGAGTGCATTACCATCCCGCGGTACGAGTACCTGCTCGTGGAGAAGCCCAGCGACGGGGTGGTTTTGGCGGAGTCTGCAGGCCAGCTTCAGGGTGCCGTGGCTTCTATTATGATGCCGGGGACCAACCACCAGCAGATGCGGAATTCGTCGACTACGCGCTTGGTGCTGAACCGCCTGATGAACGGCCAAGTTCCAGGCGGAGCCTTTTTTGCCACCCCAACGCGATGAGCCGGTTTGATTGGTTGGTTGGGGTGCTGCCAAGACGCTGGACTTGGTTTTCTCGAGGTTTGGTCTGGACCTGCCTTGCCATAGCGCTCACGGTGGGCTGCAGCAAGCCCGACGGCGGCCCTTTAAGCCCCCCAAAGCCTAGTGTGCTGTGGTCTCGAGGCATTGGGCCCTCTGAGTTTGGGCCCTATGAATTAAATCGCGCTGCAGACGGGCTCAAGGGGGCGGTGTTTGGCCACGGAGATTCCTTGATTTGGCTTAGCTCCAGAGACGGCAGTACCCTCGCGACCTGGGCTTGGCCTGAGGGTTTTGAGGGCTTGCCTTGGGGCCAAGAGAGCGTCGCGGGGAGCGACTACGGTCTTGCTCTTTTTGGCGCGCAGTCCGCCGCAGTGCTCAAGGCCGACGGGAGTATGGACCTGCTGCCCTACCCGAGTGGGGGAGCCAGTTTTAGGTCCGGATCCCTCAGCGACGAAGGGGAACTGATGCTAAGTTGGCGAAGCGATTCCAGTTCTGCCGGCGCGGCAAAGAACCAGGTGCTCGAATGGAAGCAAAACCAGTGGACCGCGGCGGCAACCGCAGCCAGCGCCAAGGGACTTTTTGATGCGCCCGGCTGGTGGAAGCGCGGATGGTATGCCGTGCTGAGAACGGGCGATCACTGCCAGCTTTGGTGGACCGATCGGGGTCAGTTGCACCAGGCTAAGCTCGTGGGTGGCGACGGCACGGGGCACCCTCCGGCTGTTCAGGGCACAACCCTTGTCTTTGCTAGCCAAGACAGCGCAATGGCCTTTGACCTCAACCGCGGCAAACGCATTTGGGCCCGTCCTCTGCCGGGCGGTTTCGACTTTGGGGTGCACGGACTGCGTCCCGACCACCAAAGTTGGGACTTGCTCAGCAGCCGAGGATGGTGGATTCGGCTTGACCCGGCGACCGGCAGCGAAGGAGCTCAGGGGCAAATCGATCCCCTTTGGCTGGACCGATGGTCCTCCTTCCCATGGGTATTTAATTACCGCAAATCACTGTATTTATGGAACTTTGACAAACCTGGTGCCGTGATTTTAACCGAAGACGAGCTGTCTCCGCTAGCCCTGCACAGCGACGGACTTGCCTTAGTTCGATGCGGACAGAACGCGGTTGCCTACCGGCTTCCTTAGCTTGAGGCTTCGCGGGCATGCGCCCGAAGGCTAGTTGAACTCGGCTACTTGAACTCGGCCAAGCCTTGCTCGGTCATCAGCCACATTCTGCCGGCCATATCCTCGTCCCAAGCATCCGAGGTATTGCTGACGTCCTTAAGGTAGGCGGAGGTATTGGAATCTAAATGTACCCGATGGCCTACGGGCAGGTAGAGGGTGAGCTGGACTCTTTGCCCCCTGAATCGATCTGCCTTGGCATAATTCAAGAGGTCGCCCACGAAGATTTGGCCCGTGCTGTCCGTGCGCACCTGAAAGTCAATTCCGCCGGCACGTTCGCGGGCGGCACGGCGAGATCCTCCTTGGGCTTCCGCGGTCCATTCCAGGCTTGGCTTGTCGCGTACTGTGGGTCGTAGGTCAATTTCTATGCCCTCATAGTATATTCTATTGTCGGTGAGAATCCAAGAAGACTCGTCGAGATCGTCGTCGTTAAAATTAAACTCGACTCCGCCCTTGACGGCAGTTGATTCCATTGCAAGATTCCAGGTTTGAACCTGCTCGGGCAGCAGCACGGAATGCACCACCGAGGCTTCTTCGCGAAACTCCGAGCCAATTCGAGCCCCAAGGAGGGCCATCATAACGATTCCGCCCACCGAAAGAATCAGTGCGGCTCCCAATAGTCCGCGCTGAACAAGGCCCTGATGGCGAAAAAGCAGACGCAATGCCAAGAGCAGTAGGGCGACCAAGGGACCAATCAGTACGAGCGCCGTGGCCGTCCAGAAGTAGGCCTTGCCAAACCCGCCCGCCGGCAAGAAAATACCCAGGAGCTCGGTCACGGAGATCTGTGCGTCTTCTTGAAGGATGCCGTTGCCAAATACCGCGATCAAAATACCTGCACCAAGCAGTAAGGCAAAAACCAGAAACAGCATTCCAAAAAAGCGCGCAAGGCCTTGAACAAGCGAAGCGATGAGGCCCCCAACACTTTTGGTTGCATTGCGCACTTTGCGCCGACTCTCGGCATTGTTTATTTTGCCCTCGACGTTTCTGAATTCTTCTTCGACGGTTTGACGTATGTTCTCAAAGGTTGCTGGCTTGCCCTTCATGGCAAGTCGCTCTGCGGGCGTAACGGCCTTGGGGGTCGCCGCCCACAAAATCAGGTAGAGAATAAAACCGAAACCCGTAAAAAAACCGAGGACGAGAAATACTACACGCACCACAACTACATCGATGCTGAAGTAGTTGGCAAATCCAGAACAGACACCACCAATGACCTTGTCGTCTGCGTCGCGATAAAGGCGGCGGCGGCGATCCTTGGATTCTGATGACGATTCTGATGACGATTCTGCCGACGATTCAGAAGCTGGCTCTGCCTCGGGACCGAAGTCTTGGGGTTGGCCCAAAGTGCTCATCGCTGCCTGCACATTGAAGACAGTAACTACCTTGGGGCTGCCTGCTGCATACTGGCTGAACAGTTCGGCGATGCGCGCCTCAATGTCGGAGAGCACCTCCTCGCGGCCTTCGGTAGCGGCCAAGTGGCGGCGAAGGGCTTCGAGGTAGGACGAAAGAACGGCGTAGGCGTCCTCGTCCATATGAAAGAGCATTCCGCCCAAATTGATGTCAATGGTCTTTTTCATGAGTTCTTGAGGGAGTTTACAGCGTCGACAAAAGCGGTCCATTCCGAATTCAGCGCTTCGAGTAGAATGCGTCCTTTTTCGGTAAGTTGGTAGTATTTGCGGGGTGGGCCCGACTTGGATTCTTCCCAGCGGTAATCCAGCCATCC
>JABMNC010000128.1 GCA_013205365.1 Cryomorphaceae bacterium
CCGAGCTTTACTTTAAGCTGGTACTGCACGAGTTGAATGCAGCGGTGGCGGCTCCGATGCCCGATACGGCGGAATGGACTGCCAACCATAGCGCTGCCTTGACCGAGCACGTTCGGCGATGCACTCGGTACTTTGAGGCCCTCGAAAACTCTTTTGCCGTAATGACCGACGGCCTCAATCGCGAGCAGTTTTTGCGTTTTCGCATGGCGCTTATTCCGGCAAGTGGTTTTCAATCAAGCCAGTACCGCATGATCGAGCTGGCGATGGCCCGGCTCAATGATTTGGTTCACGCCGACCTGCGCAGCGAGTACGCCCAAGAGAACGACCTCTCAAAACTCCTCGAGAATATATACTGGAGGCGCGGTGCCACCCTGGTTGCTACCGGAGAAAAAGCACTTACCCTCAAGCAATTTGAGGCCAAGTACGATGCGGTTTTTGCCGACAGGGCTCAAAAGCTTCGGGGCCTTACGCTGTCAGACCGGGCAAAAATTTTAGAGCAAAACAAAGAGTTGGGTGACGAGCTGCGCCTCGCCCTGCGCGAGCTCGACCATCAAGTCAACGTTCGATGGCCGATGCAGCACCTAAAGACCGCGGGCAGATACCTCGCCAAGCAGCCCAGCGACCTGCGCGCAACCGGCGGAACAAACTGGCCTAAGTACCTGCCTCCAAAGTTTCAGTTGCGCATTGCATTTCCCTTTCTTTGGTCTTCAGAAGAACGGGAGCAATGGGGCCATTGAGTGCCTAAAGCGCTCCGCCGCGAGCAACCTTCATTATCTGCTCTACGAGCTCTTCGCTAAAGTCCGGCCATGGGGCCACCTGTGGGGGCGGACTATGGAGCCAGCGAGCTAGATTCAACTTTTGCAGCGAACTCGCCTGCCATGCCCCCATCTGGACCAGGGCTGCAGCGTTGCAGAGTTGTTCGTACTGGCCCTTGATGGGAATCACCGCCAGGCGTTTTTTATGAAAGAGTGCCTCGGTCGGCAGTTCAAAGCCTGCACTGCAGAGCACGGAATCCGATTCCGCAAAGGCCTGTAAAAACTGTTCGCTGTCGACGGCCTCGATTCTTAAGGATCCCTCTTGACGTGCATGGTCGATTTTGGCCACAAAGGCTCGCACCGAGACCGGGCAGTCAGCGAAAAAGGCAATCAACTCCTCGATTCCGTATGCGGGCAAGTATACCAGAATTTGATTCTGCGCATTTTGCGGTAAATCCCTAATTTCTTTGCGGATCAGGGGCGGGTACATGCCCTCTGCAAAACTTTTGGCGTGAAAGCCAATGGCCTGTTCAGACGGAGCAAAATGCTTCAGGATGAATTCCCCAATTGGGTTATGCTGCTTGGGCCGCGGTGCCTTCGGGTGGCGCACCCCCGCCTGATGGCTTACCTCGAGAAGTCGTGCGCCGCGCAGTTTGGCGGCCCATGCCGAAACCGGCTCAAAGTCGCAAACCACGAGGTCGTACTGCTTAATGGGGGCCTTGAAGACGTCGGCCACGAATTGTCCCCAGCGGTTTTGCCAAAGGGTTTTAAGGTAGCTGAGTCCGCCATGACGGTTGTACTTGAGTGAAATACCCTTTAACGTTTGGGTCGCCTTAATGGGAAGGTTCACCTGACTCTCGGTCCCCGAAATCCAGACTTCAAGCTCAACTCCCGGCTGGGCGGCAATCAATGGAATCAGGTGTCGCGCACGAGCCACGTGACCATTGCCGGTACCCTGCACGGCATACAAAATTTTCATTCGTCGGAATCTGCTTCGTTCAGCAGCAAAGAGAGCAAATGCCGAGCCGAAGCGTCCACTTTTTCGTCGTCTTCTTCGACTTCGCGGGCGTCCTGATGCTGGTATAGGGTCCAATTTGAACCGTCCCACTCCAGTGCGGTGAGGTTCTCGATCCAATCGCCGGAGTTGAGGTACTCAATTTGCCGGTCACCCACTGTGATTTTGCGCATTTGGGGCTGGTGAATATGACCGCAAATAACTCGGCCGTAGCCTTTGCGCAGGGCCATTTCTGCAGCGGCAAGCTCAAAGTCGCCCACGTACTTCACCGCTTTTTTCACGGAATCCTTGATGGTTTTGCTGAGCGAATATTTTTCGCGCCCCAAGCGCTCGAGGAGCACGTTGAGCCAGTGGTTCAGCCAGATGAGCAGGTCATAAGAAAATCCACCCAATTTTGCCAACCAACGTGCATTTTGAATGCTCGCATCAAAAATATCCCCATGAAAAATCCAGGTGCGGACTCCTCCGAAATTAAAAACCATCTTGTTGCGCAGGTGGATCCTTCCGAGGTCCGCGTCGGCAAAGCGCCGCAGCATTTCGTCGTGGTTGCCCGTGATGTAGTATACCTCGCTACCTTTTTGGGCCATGGTTATTAAGCGCTTTAGAACTTTAAAATGGCTTTTTGGGAAGTAGGACTTTTTAAAACTCCAAATGTCTATGATGTCGCCGTTGAGGATTAGTACCTCGGGTTCAATGGAATGGAGGTAGGCAAGCAGCTCTCGGGCATGGCAACCGAAGGTGCCAAGATGCACGTCACTAAGGACAACGGCGGAGACTGGTCGGCGAGAACTCATTAAGTAGCAAAGACATAACAGGTTTGTGACCCCTGTGTTATCAATATTTAGTAGAAAATCTAGTTATCAACATGGTTTTGCGTTGAAATCAGGACTATTTTAGGCCGCTCTATGACTAAAAAACCCTCACCAAAGCGAAGTTTGCCCATTTGGCTCGCCGCCAGCATCGGCCTGGTGCTCGTTTTAGGGATTTGGTTGCTTGCGCGAGTTATGCCCGCAAGCTTCGCGGCCAACTCCGCAGAAGGAGAAGAAGTTGATCCTGGATTTTTATTTGGCTATTCCTTGCGCGATTTTGAGGCCCAGCGCTTTGAGGTTGGCGACGGGGAAACCTTTGGCGGGCTGATGGACCAATGGGGCATTAAAGCCGACCGGGTTGACCAGCTTTTGAGTCTCGGTAAGGATGATTTTAATCCGCGCAAGTGGAGGGCTGGCGACTCCTACTGGCTGCTTCGGGCTAAGGACAGTACCCGCAGTGCGGCCTTCTTTGTCTATGAGCCCTCCGTGGCAGAATACGTTCTTTTTGGCCTGGGCGACAGCTTGTTCGTGCGCAAGGTGGAGCGCCCCAAGGTCACCAAAGAACGCATAGTCGGCGGTGAAATTGAAGGGTCACTCTATGCCACGCTGGAGAAGCAGGGGGTTTCGCCGGCGGTTGCCGTGAAGCTTTCAGAAGTTTATGCCTGGACTATTGACTTCTTTCGAATTCAAGTCGGCGACCGCTTTGAGGTAATTTACGAAGAGTCCTACGTTGACGACAGCGTATTTGTGGGCACGGGTAAAATTCTGGCAGCCCGATTTTTTCACAACGGCAAGTCCTTTTATGCTTTTCAGTACCAAAACAAGGACGCATCGGTCAAGGGCTACTACAACCAAGAAGGCGAGGGCATGAAGCGAATGTTCCTCAAGGCTCCGCTCGAATTTGCCCGCATTACCTCTCGGTATACCATGAATCGCTTTCACCCTGTGCAAAAGCGTTGGAAGGCGCACCTGGGTACCGACTATGCGGCTCCCTCGGGCACTCCAATCCTTGCTACGGCAAGCGGAACTGTGGTTGCAGCAGCCTACCAATCTGCCAACGGCAATTATGTGAAAATCAAGCACAGCGGAACCTACACCACGCAATACTTGCACATGAGTCGAATTGGCGCGCGGATTCGCAACGGCGCCAGGGTCGAGCAGGGCCAGGTCATTGGCTATGTGGGGTCGACGGGCTTGGCCACCGGTCCTCACGTTTGCTACCGCTTCTGGAAGAACGGCCGCCAGGTTGATCCCCTGCGCGAGCCAATGCAGCGAGCCGATCCCTTGCCGCGCTCTCATTGGACGGAGTTTGAGCCCGAAATGACCGCCCGCAAGGCTGTTCTGGATTCGCTTGCCAAAGAATAGACTTCGTCGCGACCCGGGAGGTAAGTCAAGCTCATTGTGTCGTAAATTGCTTTGAATAATGAACTTAGAACGCTAAAATGTACTCCAGACTTTCATGGTTTTTTGGTCCTGAATTTCGCTCAGGCCTCGGCAGAATAACCCTTTATGTGGCGATTCTGAGTTTTTTGGTGCACCTTCTACTCTTTGCCCTAAGTCCATGGATTCCGAGTTTCACAGGCGGATCCCTCTTTTTGCATCCCATTAATGCCATCTACACGCCATTCTCGGTTTTGTTGGTCTACGAAGCTTATTTACTGGTCTACTACCTGCGCAGGTCGACCTCCAACTACATCGCCAAGCAGTACGAAATCATAGCCTTGCTGCTGATACGCGGAATTTTCAAGGATTTGACCCACTTGGATTTACAGATGGGAACCTTCAACGGTGCCGGGAACCTCGAGTTGGTATGGGATTTAGCCTGCGTAATTGCGGTTTATGCCCTGATTTATTTGTTTTACCGCATCTCGGGACACAACAATACATACCCCGACGAGCCCATGGCTGGAACTTCGGCCTTGCCCATCCGCCGTTTTATTCAGGCCAAGTACTTGCTCTCTTATGTGCTGCTCGCGGTTCTCGTGGGGCTGGCCGTTACCAGCTTCTGGGATTGGTGGACCACCAGCCCAGGACTCACCGGTGCGGTGATTGACCTCAACGCGGTGTTTTTTGATCAATTCTACACGATTTTAATCATGAGTGACGTGCTCATTCTGCTGCTGTCTTTGCTGTACAGCGACGACTTCCCCACCATAATTCGCAACTCGAGCTTCGTGATTTCGACCATTTTGCTCAAGCTTTCCTTTGCGGCTGCGCCCGGTTTGTCGCAAATATTTATTACCTGCGGGGTGGCCTTTGGGGTACTCATGCTTTATGTGACCAACGCATACTACCGCCTCGAACTCGACCAAAAAGCGTCCTAGGCTTCGCTTTTTTTGCGCGGATTCTAGCCCACTACATTGGCGATCCGTCCGGGTACTACAATGATTTTTTTGGGAGTCCGCCCCTCTAAAAAGTGCGCGGTTCGCTCGTGGGCAAGCACGGCAGACTCTACCTCCGCAGCGCTTGCAGACGACGGCATTTCGAGCTGAAAGCGCGTTTTGCCATTGAACTGCACCGGGTACAAAACGGTATCCTTCACCAAGTACTCTGGCAAAAGAATCGGGTAGGGGGCAAGAACCACGCTTCGCTGAGCGCCAAGTTCTGCCCACATGGCTTCGGCGCTGTGGGGCGCAAAGGGCTCGAGCAGCACCGCGAAGTCGAGCAGGGTAGATTCCGCAATTTCAGGCAATGCGCTCCAGGCGTTTACGGCAATCATCATGGCGCTCACCGAGGTGTTGAACGACAGAGTCTCCACATCTCGCTGCAGCTTGTCAATGAGGTGATGAAGGATGCGGAGTTCCTCTGCGCTTGCCTTACCTCGCTGCCTCTTGGGCAGCATACGTGCGGACTTTTTAAGGAAGCTGATCACCCCAGACATGCCTTGGGTGTCCCAGGGCTTGCTTTGCTCAATGGGGCCTAAGAACATCTCAAAAAGGCGCACGGCGTCGGCGCCGTGCTGGTCGGCCAATGCGTCTGGATTGACCACATTGTACTTGGACTTCGACATTTTTTCAACCTCTCGCTCGACCCTAATGGGGCCTTGGGCCGGAATGAATTGGGTCTCGGCCCAGTCGGGCATCCATGCTTTCAATGCGTCTTGGTCTACTTCGTTACGCTCGTTGACCAGGCTCACGTCGACGTGCAGCTTTTGGGTGGAGTACCCTCCGGCCAACTCCGCGCTAACCACTGTTTTGCCGCCCTCAATGCGGTGAACAAAGGCGCTGATTCCCTGAATCATGCCCTGGTTTACCAAACGTTTAAAGGGCTCCTTAAAGCCAATATGCCCAAGATCATGAAGCGCATGGGTCCAGAATCGGCTGTACAAGAGGTGGCCGGTGGCGTGCTCGCTTCCGCCCACATAGAGGTCTACTTGACCCCAATAGTCCGCAGCGGCTCTGCCTACTAAGGCGCGGTCGTTGCGCGGATCCATGTAGCGCAAGAAGTACCAAGAGCTGCCGGCCCAGCCGGGCATGGTGGTGGTTTCTAAGGGCAAACCCTCGGCCGAAAACCAATGTTCCGCCCTTGCCAAGGGAGGTTGTCCGTCTGCAGTGGGCAGGTACTTGTCGACCGCCGGCAGTCTTAAGGGAAGTTCCGCGGCATCCAGTCCCTCGGGTACTCCGTCTCGATAGGCTATGGGAATGGGCTCACCCCAATAGCGCTGGCGACCAAAGACGGCATCGCGCAGCCGAAACTGCAGGGTTCTTGTGCCGAGTCCGCGCGATTGAAGTTCCTCTATGGCGCGATCGATGGCCTCGAGGGTAGAAAGTCCGTTTAAAAAGTCGGAGGCCATGGCCCGACCCGACTTGGCTTCAAAGGCCTCCTGCTGCACGTCGACCGGCTCGGTAGATGCGACCACTTGCACGATGGGCAAGCCCATAGCCTTGGCTAGGGCATGGTCGCGGCTGTCGTGGCCGGGGACCGCCATTACCGCACCGGTTCCGTAGCCCAGAAGCACGTAGTCGCTGGTCCAAATCGGAATTGGTTCTCTGGTGAAGGGGTGCTCCACATAGCTTCCCGTGAACACGCCGCTGCAGCTCTTGGTGTCAGCTTGACGTTCGCGCTCGCTTCGCCGAGCCGCTCGCTCGCGGTATGCATCGACGTCGGCCTTTTGATCCATGCTCGTCCACTGAGAGAGCAAGGGATGCTCAGGGGCAATGACCATGAAGGTGGCCCCAAAAATGGTGTCGGGGCGGGTGGTGAATACCTCGAGTAGCCCCGCTTCGCCAAGACCACCAAGCACCTTGAACGCAATTCGGGCTCCCTGGCTTCGCCCGATCCAATGGCGCTGGGTTTCTTTGATGCTGTCGCTCCAGTTCAGGTCCTCGAGGCCGTCGAGCAGTCGCTGGGCAAAGGCACTGATGCGCATGGACCACTGCAGCATGGCCTTCTGCACTACGGGGTGTCCGCCGCGTTCGCTGAGCCCGTTGACTACCTCGTCGTTGGCCAGTACGGTACCCAGCTCAGGGCACCAATTCACTAGGGATTCGCTCCGGTATGCCAATCGAAAGTGCTGAAGTAGAGCTTCGCGCTCTGAAGGGTTCATTTGGGCCCATTCGGCGGCGCTGCACTCTGGTTTACCGTGGCATGCTGCCTCGAGTCCTTCGGTTCCGCGCGCAGACAAGTGCTCCATGAGGGTCTCGATCCGCTCCGCGCGCGCGCTCCCCTTATTAAACCATGCATTAAACAACTCCAAAAACACCCACTGCGTCCAGCGGTAGTAGTCCGCGTCGCAGGTCTGCACCTCTCGGCTCCAATCAAAACCGAGCCCTAGGCGGTTCAGCTGCTCGCGGTAGCGCAAAATATTAGCCTCCGTCGTAGCGGCAGGATGCTGCCCTGTCTGAATGGCATACTGCTCAGCAGGCAGGCCAAAAGCATCAAAGCCCATGGGATGCAGCACATTAAAACCCTTGTGGCGCATAAAACGACCCACAATATCAGAAGCAATGTAGCCCAGGGGATGCCCCACATGAAGGCCCGCCCCCGAGGGGTAGGGGAACATATCCAGCACATAAAAAGGCTCCCGGTCCGACGGAAAATCTGCACGGTATACCGCTAAATCGCGCCATAACTGCTGAGCGCGGGCATCCCATTCGGTTGGTCTGTATTCCATCAATGCAAAAGTAGCCCCATGCCTCCGATTTCGCGTAGATTTGCGGCATGGCTAAAGCTCAAGGTGAAGAAGCCTTCAACAAGCGCCGACTGCGCTTTTCTCACGGCGGCGTGGTGCTCAGCATCGGCCTAGTACTCTTTTTAACCGGAATTATGGCCACTCTGGCCTACCAATCGCAGGTTTTAACCGACGATTTAAAAGAAAACTTCACGTTCACCCTCTTTCTAAAGCCCGGAACCTCGCAGGAACGAGCCGACGCATTCATCAAGGAATGGTCTGACGAGACCGAAATTCGCAGCCTAAAATTTGTCGGCAAAGACGAGGCAGCCCAGCAATTCCAAAAGGACCTCGGCGAAGACTTCGTCGATTTTTTGGGATTCAATCCGCTCAGCGACGCCATCGACATCAAGCTCAAGGCCGACTTTGTGAGCCCCGACCAGCTCGCCACCCTGCAGGAGCGCTTTGCAAAGTCCGCAATCGTCGACAACATGGCCTACGACCGAGACCTCGTGTCGGTAATTCACCAGAACGTCGGCAAAATCAATAAGGCAATGCTTGCAGCCGTGGTGCTCCTGCTTTTGGTAAGCCTTATGCTCATCAACAATGCCCTTCGACTGGCCATTTATGCACGGCGGTTTACCCTCAAAACCATGCAGTTGGTCGGCGCGACCAAAAGCTTCATTCACAAGCCCTTTCTGCGAGAGGGAATTATTCTCGGTGCCCTTGGCGGACTGCTCGCAGCCCTGCTGCTCGCCCTCACCTTCTCCCTCATTGTTTCCCAGTGGCCTCGCCTGGCCCTTAGCCTTACCTGGTCGCTTTGGATGGCATTGGCAGCAGCCCAAATTCTTATTGGAATCTCCCTGACTACGGCATCAACGGCATTGGCTGTTCGCCGCTACCTTGCCCTTAAAACCCACCAACTTTACGACTAAATGAAGACTACATTCCTCTTTGAGCGCAAAAACTACGCAATCATGATAGCCGGTATTGTCTTGATTGTTTTGGGCTTAGCCCTAATGGCCGGAGGAGGTTCTGAGGACCCCAACGTCTACAACCCGGAGCTCTTTAGTGCGCGCCGCATCATCGTGGCCCCCTTTCTAATTGTACTCGGACTCTCCCTCGAGATCTGGGCCATCATGCACAAACCCAAGGCCCAGTAATCCATGGATTGGCTAAGCGCAATCCTGCTCGGAATCCTTCAGGGCCTAACGGAGTTCCTGCCGGTAAGTTCGTCGGGACACCTTGAGCTGGGCAAGGCCCTTTTGGGCATTGAAAGCTCGGGCGACGGCGGCCTGCTTTTTACCGTCACGGTGCACGTTGCCACGGCGCTTGCCACCGTGGTAGTCTTCTATAAAGACATAGTGTCTGTGCTTCAAGGCATCATCAAGGGTCGAGAAGACGACCGCCAGTTTGCAGGCGCTATTCTGCTGTCGATGGTTCCAGCGGCATTTATTGGTCTGCTTTTTATGGACGCCATTGAATCGATTTTTGAAGACTCCACCCTGCTGGTAGGCAGCATGCTGGTCATTACGGGCCTGCTGCTGCTGCTGGCAGACAAGGCCAAGAAGACCCATAAAAAAGTTTCACTCTCTGACGCAGCGGCCATTGGAATTGCCCAGGCCATTGCCATTCTTCCCGGGATTTCGCGCAGCGGAGCCACCATCAGTACCGCAGTACTCTTGGGCATTGACCGCGAGCATGCCGCCCGTTTTTCGTTTTTGATGGTAGTGCCCCTAATCATGGGTAAGCTTCTGCTCGACGTGCTGAGCCTGACGGCAAACCCAGAGGCAGCGACTTCCTCGCTCACTCCGTTAATGCTCGGTTTTGTCGCCGCATTTGCAACGGGAATTTGGGCCTGCCGCGCGATGATTCAGCTCGTTAAAAGGGCAAAACTGAAGTACTTTGCATACTACTGCATGGTCGTCGGTGTCGGATCAAGCCTGTGGGTGATTCTGGCCTAGGCGCTCTACCCGACCTAGAGGGGGCAAGGGCAGGTTTTTGGATTGCCGTCGACAAGCCCCTGGGCTGGACCTCCTTTGACGTGGTAGCCAAAGTGCGCAACGCGCTAAAACGACGCTACGGAACCCGCATCAAAATTGGTCACGCGGGCACCCTGGACCCTCTTGCTACCGGCATGCTCGTTCTGGCAGTAGGCCGCAAAACCAAAGACATTGAGTCGGTCATGGCGGGCCGCAAGGCCTACTTGGCCACCATCCGGCTTGGCTCGCAAACCGACAGCTACGATTCCGAAACC
This sequence comes from Cryomorphaceae bacterium, assembly GCA_013205365.1. Lineage (GTDB taxonomy): Bacteria > Bacteroidota > Bacteroidia > Flavobacteriales > Schleiferiaceae > TMED14. The sequence goes on from JABMNC010000128.1 coordinate 9,947, forward strand.
CCAGAGCATCCCAGCGAGGTTCCCGTTCCCGAGCTCAGTGCAGAGCTCGCAGCCCGACTTCAGGCTAAGTTTACCGGCCTTATAATGCAGGTTCCGCCCATTTACAGCGCCCTTAAGGTCGACGGCCAGCGCGCCTACAGCCTTGCACGCAGCGGCAAGGCCGTGCAGCTTGAAGCTCGCCCCGTGCAGATTGACTCTTTGGAGATTCGAAGCATTGACCATCAAACTTGGGAGGCTGTGGTGCGCTGCGGCAAGGGAACCTACATACGATCTCTGGCCCACGACCTCGGCCAGGAACTTGGATGCGGAGCCTACCTTAAATCCCTGCACCGCACCGAGGTGGCTCCCTTTGTAGCCATGGCCTCAATGGACGCGGTACTCGCTGAAATTCAGTCGTCGTAGCGCGAACTCCAGAGGTTTTCGCTAAAGTTTTTGGCTCGCGAAAATCCATAAAGCGCCGTCATGGCGGAGCTTGCAAAAAGCAGGTAGAAGAAGAAAATAATCCGCACCATGCCCGGTTGAGCGCCCAGAATGGCGTCTGGCACCGAGAGGGCGACCAAGGCACAAAGGCCAAAAATTGTTTGGAGCATCGCGGCAAAGGAGCGAAGCGGGTACATTACCATGCGGCGCATAAGGCTGACCTCGCCACCCCATTTGTGCACCAAGTAGTAGTAGCCCCCGCCGAGCTGCAGCATAAGCATGGGGTCCTTGTCTTGGTAGGTCAGGCGAAACATGGAGGCTGGAGCAACAATTTTATAGCCGTTGAGCCTTTGGCCGGCTGCTCTGTCGAGCTGTTCCATCGCAGCGACGGCCTCGTAGGGAATTCGGTTGCTAAAGTGCTCGGCGTCCAAAAACCGCAGACGGTAGTCGATGCAAAGCTTCCTGAGGCGATCCTCGTGCACGATTCGGTCGCTGCTCATTGCCTCCAAGGGGAGGCTTCCGGCCGGCTCAAAGGCTTGCTCAAGTTTGCTCCGTTGGTCCTGATCGCTTTGCAGCCACTGGTTCCATAATTCGCTGTCGGCGGCGCTGCGCTTGAGAAGTACGCGTTCTAAATCTGTTCCCATCATGCATAGTTAACCAAAATAGTCTGCTCATGGTTCACACTTGACAAGGCCTACTATAAAAGGGTACCTTTGCGCCCTATGAAAATGAAGCTCTCCCACTTTGGCTTTGAACTGCCCGAGTCGCACATCGCACAGCATCCCGTTGACTTTCGCGACGACGCTCGCCTAATGGTTGTTACCCGTGAAACGGGAACCATTGAGCATCACCACTTTAGGGATTTGGCCAATTTTTTTGAGCCCAGCGACCTCCTGGTTATCAACAACACCAAAGTATTCCCGGCAAGAATGTGGGGAAACAAAGAGAAGACCGGTGCTCTTATCGAAGTGTTCTTGCTGCGCGAACTCAATTCAGAGAGCCGCCTTTGGGACGTTCTGGTGGATCCCGCTCGCAAAATCCGCATCGGGAATAAGCTGTACTTCGGCGAGGACGACAGCCTTGTTGCCGAGGTAATCGACAATACGACTTCGCGCGGACGCACACTGCGCTTCCTGTTTGACGGGAGCTATGAGGAATTCCGCCTCAAGCTGAACCAAATGGGCGAGACCCCTTTGCCAAAGCACATAACCCGCCCTCTTGAGGCCGAAGACGAAGACCGATACCAGAGCATTTTTGCCAAGGTTGAGGGCGCCGTGGCTGCGCCGGTTGCCTCGCTGCACTTTAGCAAGAACCTGATGAAGAAGCTTGAAATTAAGGGCATCGACACGGTAGAAATGACCATGCACGTGGGCCTCGGAACCTTTCGTCAGGTAGAGGTAGAAGACCTGAGCAAGCACAAAATGGAGTCGGAGCAGTATTGGCTTTACCCCGAAACGGCCGAGCGGGTTAACCGGGCCAAGGGCGAGAAGCGTAGGGTCTGCGCGGTCGGAACCAGTGTAATTCGCTCTTTGGAGTCTGCCGGAATCACCGACAACCGAATTAAATCGGGCAACGGATGGACCTCAAAATTCATCTTCCCTCCCTACAAGTTTAGTGTGTCCAACAGCCTAATCACCAATTTTCACGCACCCCAATCGACCATGCTTATGCTCACGGCTGCTTTTGCGAGCCACGAGCTTACCATGGAGGTTTACCATACTGCTATCAAAGAAAACTACCGATTCTTGAGCTACGGCGATGCCGTTTTGTTCCTTTAAGGATCAAGGGAATTTTAGCGCCTTTCCTCTAGGAGGTAGGCTATTTTTAGTCCACCAACGATACCAATAGTCTGGTACTTATTCTGTTCGGGAATCAAGTCAAAGACGACCATGAGTTCTCCCGTGTTGGGATCAATGGTGGTGAACTCCAATACCTTGGGGAAGTTCACGTAACGATTCGATAAGCCCAAGCTAAGGTCTATCATGACTTGCTTGCTCGACCGTATCTGGTATCCCAGCATCAGGCCCTGGTCAAAAGTGCGCTTGAAGCTTACGAAGTCTTGTTCGATGCCCGCAAACTTGCGGTTGTACGCTTTGTTTTGCAGAAAAAATCCGAGATAAAAGGCGTCGTTGTAGGCATCTCCCGAAGGGAAGATCTTAACGTTCAGCATTTGGCTCCCACCCAATCTCACTTTGGAGGACGAACTATAGAAATAATTATCAAAATAGAGCAACTCCGAAAAGAATGCATCGGTACTGTTGTTGAGCGTCATGCCTAAGCCTACTTCTGCGGTTAGGTAGGGACTTAATCGCTGCTCCACAGAAATGGGATAGTGGCCGGCAAAAAAGGATCCAATGTTGTACTTAAGCGCCGTTGGGTAGCGCTCCACGCGCTGGCGGCTGCTCGAACTCGATTGGCTGGTTTGGCTGGTTTGTCCGTCAGGAGTGTAGCGCTTTACCGTGACCTGGGCCGAAGTTTCGAGCGCAAGAGCGAGCAGGGCAGAAGACAAAAGGAGGTAAATTCTCATGGCATAAAGTTAACTGTGGTTTGCTTGGCAAAATTCTTGCCACGATACCTGAA
>JABMNC010000129.1 GCA_013205365.1 Cryomorphaceae bacterium
ACCTCAGGGTTATGAATCCTGCGCTCTAACCATCTGAGCTACCTCGCCGTATAGGGCGGCAAAAGTAGGGTATAAGCGAGTACCAAGCAATGAAGACCTTGCCCAAAGCTTTGCAAAACTCCCGCCCGACCCAATCAACTGCCGCGAGAAGACAGAAGAGGCCCCAAGGATCCTCCTTCAGTTTTACCGCCCTTTGAGGCCTGGCCCCAAGTCAAAGTAAAAAAATGAAACCAAATCAATAAGTTAATATCGAAACAACTCGCTAGAGCGTTTATATTGCAAGCTAATCTTCACGATAATCCAATGTCCGACCGAGTTCCGCTAGTAATCGAGTTTCCAGTGCGTTGTTCTGCGGCCATGCTGTATACGTTCTTAAGCACACCGAGTGGTTTGTCGCAGTGGTTCTGCGACGACGTCAATTCTCGAGGCGATACCTACCGCTTCTTTTGGGGCGAAACCGAAGAAGTAGCGAGTATTGTGCGCAAAAAGACCAACTACTTCATTCAATACAAGTGGGATCACGACGACAGTGCCAACCGCTTTTCTTTTGAATTCCGCATCGACGTTGACGATTTAACGGGAGACGGCTTGCTTACCGTAACTGATTATATTGAGCAAGACGAGGAGTCTGAAATGAGATCCCTATGGCAAAGCCAAATAATGACCTTGCTTCGGGCAATCGGGTCCTAAGTACCCAGAGAGCCCTTATCGTTTTTAGTCTTTCGGCAGCGGTACTTACCCTGCTGAGGCTTCATTTTGGAGATGTGCAATTGCACATCCTGTCGGATCGACTCCCCTGGTTTGAACTGATGCATGGTTTTACGGTACTGGGAGATGGGGCATTTGCACTGATCATTGTGCTTTGGCTTTTCTTAACAAAGAACAATCGATCCATTTGGCTTGTATTTCTGGTCGGATTTACCCTAGCCTCACTGCTGCCTCAGCTCGGTAAACTCATTTGGCCGGAGGCCGCTCGGCCACAAGCAGTCATCGAAGGACTCCGCTTTTCAAAGTTGTTTGACCCGGCATACTATCGATCCTTCCCATCAGGACACAGTTCACTAGGAGCATTTTTTGCTCTGTTTTTAGCCTACCGCAAGCCCCAATGGGTTTGGCTCTACCTAATCTTTGGAGTGATGGTAGGCCTAAGTCGCATTATACTCCACTACCACTGGACCCAAGACGTAATGGCGGGTTGGGCCATTGGACTTGGTGCTGCTTGGTTCGCCGAGCGTACCTTGAGCAACAAATTTGAAAACAATGGGACTACTTGACGGTAAAGTCGCCCTCATCACGGGCGCATCCAAGGGAATTGGCAAGGCAATCGCACAGCGCTTTGCGCAAGAAGGGGCAAAGGTTGCATTCACCTACTTGAGCAGCGTAGAGCGTGGCCAAGCGCTCGAAGACGAACTCAGCCAGTACGGCGAAGCCGCTGGCTTCCGCAGCGATGCCTCGAGCGGAGAACAGGCTGAAAAGCTCATCGAAGACGTGGTGGCGCGTTTTGGTCGCATCGACGTGGTGGTGAACAACGCCGGAATCACGCGCGACACGCTACTGCTCCGCATGAGCGAAGAAGATTTTGATTCGGTAATTTCAACAAATTTGAAGTCCGTATTCAACACGACCAAGCACGTGCAACGGCACTTTTTGAAGCAGCGGTCCGGTAGCATCGTCAATATCTCAAGTATTGTCGGAATTAAAGGCAACGCCGGCCAATCCAACTACGCCGCTTCTAAGGCCGGAATCATCGGCTTCACCAAGTCCGTAGCCTTGGAGCTGGGTTCGCGCGGAATCCGCTGCAACGCAATTGCACCTGGTTTTATTGAAACCGAAATGACCGCTGTTCTTGACGAGAAGGTGGTGCAGTCCTGGCGCGACGCGATACCCTTGAAGCGTGGAGGCAGTCCTGAAGACGTAGCCAATGCCTGCGTTTTTCTAGCGAGCGACCTGTCGTCCTACATCAGCGGCCAAGTACTGCAGGTCGATGGCGGTCTCTTGACCTGATGTTCGTGAATAACTTCATTCGGAACCCTCCCTCACGGCGGGTTTTTTCTTTTTAGGCCTACGTATCTTCGGGTTTATGAAGAAAATACTCTTAACAGCCCTTGGGATGGCTGCCCTCGGAACCACCTCAGCATGGGCGCAAGGAATGTGGTTTCCGCACGAAGTGGCGGGACGCAAGGCCGACATGAAGGCCACCGGCATGAAGATGAAGCCTTCGGCGATTTACCGTCCAGAAGGCGGAGGCCTCAACGAATCCGTCGTGCACTTTGGCGGATTCTGCACGGGCGAAGTGATTTCATCGAAGGGCTTGGTGCTCACCAACCACCACTGCGGCTACGACGCCATTCAGTCGCATTCGAGCATAGAAGACAACCTGCTCGAGAAGGGATTTTGGGCAGCATCCTACGCCGACGAGAAGCCTAACCCTGGGCTCTTCGTGGATTTTGTCCTTCGTACCGAAGACGTCACCCTTGCGGTTCAGTCGCTCATCGCCAAGGGCCAAGAGCCCGCTGAGGCCATGAAGGCGGTCGCTGCGGCCCAAGTCAAGCCCGACGCCTCGTGGATTCACAGCGTCAAGCCCATTTTTGCCGGAAACCGCTTCGTTCTCACCAGCGCCCGGCGCTACCCCGACGTGCGGCTTGTGGGTGCGCCACCGAGCACCGTGGGCAAGTACGGGTCCGACACCGACAACTGGGTATGGCCGCGCCATACCGGTGACTTCTCGCTGTTTAGGGTCTACACCGCTGCAGACGGTAGCCCGGCAGAATACAGCGTGAGCAATGTTCCGATGAATGTCGATAATCCATTGGCCATAAGCCTGAGCGGAGTAGAAGAGGGCGACTTTACCTTGATTTATGGATTCCCTGGGCGTACCGACAGCTATATGCCGGCCTCCGAGGTGCAGCAGCAGCTTCAGACCATGCTTCCGACCCGTGTGGCTATGCGCCACGAGGTACTGCGCACCTGGGATTCCGCGATGCGGGTCGATCCGGTGGTTAAAATTCAGTACGCATCCAAGTATGCCAGTGTAGCGAACGGTTGGAAGAAGTGGATCGGCCAAATAGAGGGTATGGCCGAGGTTTCGGGCTTAGACACCTTAGCTGCCCGCGAGGCTAAAGTTGCCGGGTTTTCGCCCCAAGGCAATGCTTTGGTGCAGCACTTTAATGAACAGAACGACGCCCTGATGCAGGCCCGCTGGACTGCCCTGTACTACCAAGAGTTGATTCCGCGTTGGGAGCTCGCGACTTGGAGCCGGCTTGCTTCAGCCTACCTGAAGACCCTAGCTATGGGCGATAACCTTGAAAAGCCCCGCGCAGCCCTGAAGGAACTCTACAAAGACTGGAATCCCGAACTCGACCGCCGCGCCGCGCAGCGACTCCTTGCCGCCTGGAACGCCAATTCTGAAGTAGGGCATGCGGAGTCGGATTGGCTGTCGTTCACCGAGGCTTCGGTGGCAGCCTCGGTTCCGGCATTGCCAGCCGATGGCGCATCGTGGGAGGCCTTCGACGCCGCAGTCAAGGCGCACCCCGCGCTCGGCCTGAGTGGTAGCCTGCGTGAAGAATACTCCGCATTGATGGGTGAACTCTCTGCTGCCGAAACCGAGTACCAATTGGGCATGAAGGACTGGATGGCCCTTCAGCTTGCCTACGCCGCTGCCTCCAAAAAGCAAATCGCTGCCGACGCCAATTCTACCTTGCGCGTGGCCTACGGTCGCGCCGGGGGCTTTTCTCCTGCCGATGGAATGCACTACACGACCCACACAACCGCCGAAGGTGTGCTGGCCAAGTACCGCCCCGGGGATTACGAGTTTGACCTTCCACAGGCCTACCGGGCAAAGCTTGAGGCAAGGGACTACGGACCCTATACCCTGAGCAACGGCGAGCTGCCCGTATGCTTTTTGGCCGCCAACCACACCTCGGGCGGAAACTCCGGAAGTCCCGCATTCAACGCCCGTGGCGAGCTGATTGGACTCAATTTTGACCGAGTGTGGGAGGGGACCATGAGCGATTTCTACTTTACACCCCAACGCTGCCGCAACATCATGGTAGACATTCGCTACGTCCTGTGGGTTGTCGACCGCTACGCCGGGGCAGATCGACTCATTCAAGAGATGAATATCGTCCGCTAAACCCCGGTTCGCGTCGTACTTTTGCCGCGCAATTAACCCCTAATCCTTGTAGCCATCATGAGCGTTCTCGTTAACAAATCATCGAAAATCATTGTACAAGGATTTACCGGCAAAGAAGGCAGCTACCATGCTGAGCAAATGCTACAGTACGGCACCCAAGTGGTCGGTGGCATTACCCCCGGTAAGGGCGGACAAACCCATCTTGGCCTGCCCGTTTTTAACACCGTAAGTTCGGCCGTTGAGGCTACTGGCGCAGACGTCTCCATCATTTTTGTTCCTCCGGCATTTGCGGCAGACGGCATCATGGAGGCCGCCGACGGAGGCATTAAGGTAATTATCTGCATCACCGAGGGTATCCCTGTGGCAGACATGGCAAAAGCAAAAGGATACGTCCGAGAGCGCGGAGTTCGCCTTATTGGTCCAAACTGCCCAGGAGTTATTACGGCTGACGAAGCCAAAGTGGGCATCATGCCGGGATTTGTTTTCAAAAAAGGAAGCATCGGAATCGTTTCAAAATCAGGAACCCTTACCTACGAGGCGGCGGACCAGTTGGTCAAGGCTGGCCTAGGGATTACCACAGCTATTGGAATTGGTGGCGATCCCATTATCGGCACCACCACTAAAGAGGCGGTTGAGCTTCTAATGAACGACGACGAGACCCTAGGCATCGTGATGATCGGCGAAATAGGGGGACAGCTCGAGGCCGAGGCAGCGCGTTGGATCAAAGCCGACGGCAACCGCAAGCCCGTAGTAGGATTTATTGCTGGTGAAACGGCGCCTAAAGGCCGCACCATGGGTCATGCGGGAGCTATTGTAGGCGGTTCTGACGACACGGCGCAGTCCAAAAAGGCGATTCTGCGTGAGTGTGGAGTGCATGTAGTGGATTCCCCGGCCCACATTGGCAAGCGTATGGCGGAACTCTTCGGCGTAAAAGCTTGATCATGAACAGGGCTCAGGCCTACGGAGACGGTCTTTTTGAGACTATGAGGATTCACCGTGGACTCATTCTTCACCCCGAAGAACACTATTTTAGGCTCATGTCGGGCATGCGCATTCTGCGCATGCAAATACCCAGCAGCTGGAGTCCTGAAGGATGGCTCCAAGCCTTAGAGCTCGACAAACTCGACCGAAGCTTGGACTACCGCCTGCGGCTGACTGTTTGGAGAAAGGGTAAACTGGGATACGCGCCAGAACCCGAATCAGGAGTTGATTGGGCGGTAGAGGCATCGGCCTTGGACGGTATTGGCTACCCTATGCCGGTCAACCGTCCCCTGCTAGGACTTTTTCAAGAACATCGTAAAAATTCGGGCTTGCTCGCAAACCTAAAAACCACAAGTGCAGTGCTTTATGTGCTTGCAGCAGGGTTTTCTCGCGAACAGGGGGTCGACGACGTTCTTCTTCTCAACCCTGAGAATCAAGTAATCGAAGCCGGAAAATCCAATGTAATGCTCCTACAAGGAGATTCTTTGATAACTCCACCCTTAAGTTCTGGTGCTCTGAAAGGCGTGATGCGAGAGGTTGTTATCGGCTTGTCGTCGAAGCTAGGCCTCACGGTGCGCGAGGAGGCATTCAGTCCCTTTACTCTTCAGCAGTCCGACGAACTATGGTTGACCAATGCCCTGCACGGCGTGTCGGCGGTACGCCAGTTTCGCAAGACGGAATTTGGTTGCGCTAAGGCAGAGTTAATGCAGGCCTTGGTGCAAGAAAGAGCCGAAACTGCTCAATTCCAGTGAGGCTCTTCGGGCGAATTCAGCCAAAGCTTGTGGCGATCGGGCCATTCTGAAGCCCAGGATCGGTAGAGGTCTTCGCGGTTCCACCAGGTTGAAAGAGCGGAAGGCTCTCGCACAATCCAACTGTCCTGCTCGAGTTCTGCCTCCAGTTGCTGGGGAGCCCACCCAGCATAGCCTGCCATAAACCGAATTTCAGAGGAGTTTATCAAATCCCTTTCGACCGCGGACCGAACCGCTTCAAAATCTCCGCCAAAAAACAAATCAGGTCCAACTTGGTCGGTATTGGGAATTAAGTCGGGCCTCCGGTGAACGTAGTAAAGGCTATCGGTAGCAACAGGGCCTCCTATATACAGAGGCCAGTCGGGCCAAGCTCCATTCAAAGCTTGATCCAGGGTATATTGACTTATTCTATTGATAATAAGCCCTTCAGCCCGTTCAGAATCCCACTTGGTCATCAAAAGGACAGAGCGCGTGAAATGTTCATCCTCCATTAGTGGATGCGCCATTAAAAAATAGCCTAGATTCCCCCGCATGCTTCCTAATTTAGCGCAAATATGGCCCTGCACGACGACCGCAAAGAATACCTTAAAAAAAGCCTCGACGACCAGGGGCTCCATGATGATCCAATGGTTCAGTTTGGCTTGTGGCTTCAGGAATACCGAGAGACTGGAGCTGAAGACTCCACGGCCTTTGCGATCAGTACCGTTTCGAGTAATGGTGATCCCGACTCGAGGATTGTACTTCTCAAAGAGGTTCGAGACGAACAATTGGTTTTTTTCACCAACTACAACTCTAAGAAGGGCCGCGATTTAAATAAGAATCCACGGGCCCATGCCTTGTTTTTTTGGTCCAATCTGGAACGGCAGGTGCGCATACTCGGTTCCGTTGTGCGAATTCCGCGCGACGAAAGCGAACGCTACTTCGCAAGCAGACCCATTAAAAGCCAATGGGGAGCAGCGGCATCCCAGCAGTCTGAGCCCATTTCAAACCGGGCTGCAATGGATGACCAACTCAGACTTACCCAGGAGGCTTATCCGACTCAGGTTCCCTGCCCTCCCGATTGGGGTGGATTTGCCTTAAGCGTGGATCGTATTGAATTTTGGCAAGGCCGAGATAGCCGCATGCACGACCGCATACGGTTCAATCGTGAACCTTTGGGAGAATGGACCACTGAACGACTACAACCATGAAGCAATCAACTTTTGCCCTAGTGGGCTGCGGGCGCATAGGCCAGCGCCATATTGAAATGATCCGCAATCTAGAGGGAGCTGAGCTTGTTGCCACCTGCGACCTGAAGACGGCGTCTGAACTCGGTTTAGCTAAGGATTCTCCTCACTACCAATCCCTCGACGAACTTCTTGCTGCTCACCATGTTGACGTGCTGGCCATCGCCAGCCCAAATGGCCTTCACGCAGAGCAGGCCATCGCTGGCCTTAATGCAGGAGCCCACGTAATCATCGAGAAGCCCATGGCTCTGACGAAGTCTGATGCAGAGCGCGTTCTTCACCTTGCCCTACAAAAAGGTCTTTACGTGTTTGGAGTGATGCAGAATCGTTATTCTCCGCCCTCGGAATGGCTAAAGTCCGTTGTGCAAAACGGCAGTTTGGGTGAAATTTTTCAGGTTCACATTGATTGCTTCTGGAACAGGGACGACCGGTACTACCGAAGTGGGGGATGGCATGGCAGCAAGGATTTGGACGGCGGAACCCTTTTTACCCAATTCAGCCATTTTATTGATATTCTGTATTGGGTTTTTGGCGAGGTTAAGCCCCTGTCTGCTTTGTTGCGCAACTACAACCACAGCAAAAGCATCGCATTTGAAGACAGTGGACTGGTTCACTTTGCCCTTCCGCAGCACGGAGCTGCATTGGGCTCACTCAACTACAGCACAAGCGTTTGGGATGCCAATTTGGAGAGCTCCATGACCGTAATAGGGTCGAAGGGTAGCATCAAGGTTGCGGGCCAATACATGAACGAGGTAGTGCACTGCCACATTGAAGGCTATCAAATGCCGGAACTTGCGGCAAGCAATCCGCCTAATGACTACGGACCCTACAAGGGTTCGGCGGCAAACCACATGTTTGTGTATCAAAACGTGCGCGACGTGCTCGAAGGCACCAGCCCAATCACGACCAATGCCCTCGAAGGATTAAAGGTGGTCGAGATTATTGAGTCCATTTATGCTCTTGCTCGCTAGGCTAAGCCTAGGGGCATAAAAAAAGCCGCCCGAGGGCGGCCTTTGCGTTTAGGTGATTGTGCTACTACAGTTTGCCAGCTAGCTCAGCGCCTGCCTTGAACTTTGCAACCTTCTTCGCAGCAATTTTGATAGTCGCTCCGGTTTGTGGGTTACGGCCTTCGCGGGCTCCACGAGCGGATACGCTGAACGTACCAAAGCCTACCAATGACACTTTGCCACCTTTAGCTAATGCACTTCCAACATTGTTTGTTACTGAATCCAAAGCTGTTTTTGCTTGAGCCTTAGAAATTCCTGCGTCTGCAGCGATTGCGTCGATGAGTTCTGCCTTATTCATGCTTGTTGATTTTTAATTATTAAACGTTTAAGTCTTTTCAAATATAGTCGGAAACTCAATACATACGGGGATTCACTCAAATTTTTGACCATTTAGTGCAAAAGATCCCCTGAGAAGCGATCCGCGAAGGAATTCGGAGGTCTGCATTCGGCGCTTACCGGGCCACTGAACTTCAAGAATATCTGCATAACCGTCCATGTCTACAAGCCTAATACCCTCATTATAAATAATATAATGAATGTTCGCAGGACTGCTCTGCAGGCCTACAGAATGCCAATGGCTTGAGAACAACTTAAAGCGCTCCGCGGGATTCATTGGGCTCGGTAAACTTGCTCCAGGAACTGAATCACAGGCTCTTATGCGATCATGAAGCATTTTTACCGTCTTCAAGTATTCCAATTTAGGGAATTCTGGCCCAAGCTTCGGCGCAGAACGATGCATTGCTTCCCTATTCTGAGTGATTCTTGGATGCACTTTGGAGTCCATTTCTTGCAGAACCGACAGGGCAAGTTGGCTTCCTTGGGCAGCCATACGGTCATACAGCGAGCTAAAGGTCTCGTTGGGGCCGATCTCGACCTCGGTCTGGGCGAGAATGTCCCCTTCGTCAATAGCATGGTTTAGTGAGAATGCCGTGAGCCCCGTGATGCGGTCGCCTAGGGCTATACTCCACTGAATTGGGGCAGCCCCCCTTAGGTCAGGCAGAAGCGAACCGTGAATATTCAGCGAACCGTAGCGCGGCATGCTCCAAACTACCTCAGGAAGCATTCGGAATGCTACCACGGCAAATAGGTCGGCATTTAAGGATTGGAGTGTGGCAATAAAACCTTCATCCCTAAGCCGCTCGGGCTGCAAAAGAAGAAGCCCTCGATCTCGGGCCAGGGCAGCAACAGGACTAGCTTGAAGCTGACGACCCCGTCCGCCTGGCTTATCGGGAGCGCTTACCACGGCTGCTACCTCAATGCCTTCGGCAGCCAAAAGCCCATTCAAGCAGGTCACTGCAAAGTCCGGAGTGCCAAAAAACACAATTCGAATCATTCCTCAAAGGTCGCCATTAAGCCTGTATCCAGCCGTCGGCATCAATGGACCACCAGCCAAGGGTCGCGCCTCGACCCAAAAGGGCGATGTAGGTCTGCCTTGGAATCCCCAAATTTTCAAAGGCCTTGGTCACCGAAATCCTTTGACCGGGTGACTCGCGCAACATGATTACCAGGTTCTCAGCATCATCCGACGGACTTTTCTTGGACTCGCAAACGTCGCATCGTCCACAGTCTGAAGGCGATTCCCCAAAATACTCCAGCAGCTGACCAAACCGGCAGTCGAGCGCATTAGGGTCGAGCATTGCCGCCACCGCTCTTGCGCGATGAAGAATGCGGTTGCGATCAACCTCCCAATCCGACTTGAGAATTGGGCTCGTTGGGGGCGGATAGCGAGGATGCATCCAACGGTATGCGCTTCCTTGACCTGCGGCCTCAAGATGCAAAAGATTCATTCCCGCGGCTTCGCTCAAAAGTTTGCGCACCTGCGCCAGCGTCCAACCACCAAAGGAGGCAAGAGCACTGAGCTCCACGCGCTCTGGCTGGGTGACGATTCCCGGAAACCGGCGCGCCAAAGCATAAAGCAGCTCGGAATACTTGGGGTTAGCTTCGGCCATATCCACCAATTCGGTCCCGCCCGATCGAAGCTGAATTTTAGCGGTGGTCTTGGTATCTTCAAGAAGGTCGGCCAGGCCTTTGCGCACCATTATTCCAAGAATGCGTTCGTCGGCCGTGGTTTGCGGGTTAATGCGGACTCCAACCCCGTCTCCTACCGCGATTTGAGACCGACTGGCCAGAGCGTGGTACTCGGTCACCCATTGCGCATAGGTTGGCATGGTGCGCTCCATCTTGCGCCTAAATTGTGCAATGGACTTGGAATTAAGCAGAATTAGAGCCTGTGCGTCATGGCCGTCCCGACCGCCCCGTCCGATTTCTTGGTAGAGGGACTCCGGACTCTCAGGTAACTCCACATGAAGCACTTGCCGCACATTGGCCTGATCGATTCCCATTCCGAAAGCCGTGGTCGCAACCATGGTTCTAATGCCTCCAGTAGACCAGGAATCCTGTAAGCGCGCGCGCAAATCTGGGGCAACCCCAGCGTGGTAGGCTGCCGCCGAAATTCCATTTCGCTTTAGCTCCTCCGCCCAACGGACTGCGCCGTCGCGGCTTCTCACGTACACAATTTGCCGGCCGTCATTGGGTCGGATCGAAGAAATGCAGGCCTGCGCCACGTCTGCCACTTCTCGGACGGTCCAAATCAAATTAGGTCGTGCAAAGGATGCTTGAAAAATATTGGGATCGCGCAAACCCAGAAGTTTGACTAGGTCTTTGAGTACCTCGGGGGTCGCTGATGCCGTGAGCGCAATGCAGGGTACGCCCTTCAAAAACTCCCGGAGTGCAAAGAGCTCCCGGTACTGTGGTCTAAAGTCATGACCCCACTGGCTTACGCAATGGGCCTCGTCAATAGCGAGCAGACGCACGTCCCAATGCTCCAGGATTGCCAAGAAATTCCGCGATTGAGCCCGTTCCGGAGAAACGTAGGCAAACTGCGGCGGTCTTCGCTGCAAATCCATCCAATTTGCCGCGCTAAGGTCGCCCGCAAGAGAGCGAGCGTCGATTCCACGCTGCTTGAGCTGCGCCACTTGATCGCTCATTAGCGAAATCAGGGGCGAAATCACTACGGTCGTGCCCCCGAGTACTATGCCGGGAACCTGAAAACACAAGGATTTCCCCCCTCCGGTTGGCAGAAGTGCGACGGTATCGCGTTGGGAAAGGACCGATTCCGCTATTGGCAGCTGCAGGGGGCGAAAGGCCGGATAGCCCCAAACCTCCTGCAAGACCTGTTCAAGCCGATTAGCTTCTGTTGAGGACATGAAGAATAAATTCAACCCGTTCGTCGACGGGTTTGCGCGGCACTTCGATGAGTTCGTATCCGCCGCTCGAGTAGGTTGACACTAAAGAATCGTGCACCCTTACGGCGGTCTCAAAAGGTTCCCAGCGTTCCTGGTCAGTGCGGTAGATGTCTTCCCAAGGCGGGAAGATGAAGACCTTGTAGTAGTAGGGGTAGGGCTTTGCATCCATCCAAGAGGGTATTTCTTTGCTGCCCGCCTGCATGTAGCTCAGGGTATCCAGCAGGCTTCGGTCATAAAAAACCGAACCAACCACACCCTCAGCCTCGGCGTACTGCGCAGAGCGTAGCTTCCAAATGACCTCGGAGAAGGCCAGGAGGTTTCGCCAAGGGTCTATTCCGCCAAGTTTAGTGCCCTCTTGAGTAATGATGTCTCGCGAAATTTCGCGCTTCACCTCATGTCCAAGAACCTGAAGCCTCTCTGCTACTGAGGTTTTTCCGGTCGAGGGCGCTCCGGTGAGCACAATTCTGCGGGTTATACTGTTACTTTGAGTCATGGAGGAAACTGATTTTCGAGAACTTCTCAAGCAAAACTACACATGGCCAGCGCTCTATATGTTTAAATTCATTTGCCCCGCTAACAATGAGGCCGTTGCGCAGCTTCAGGACTTGTTTGACCCCGAAGCGGCCGAGATTTCCCTGCGTCCATCATCCAAAGGCAGCTATGTCTCGTTCACTGCAAGGGAGCTCATGATGGACCCTGATGCCGTATTGGAGCGCTACCAAAAAGCAAGGGACATAGAAGGCCTTATTAGCCTGTAGTTCCCGACTGCATTCAGCTCGCTACTTCGGTATCGGAGCCCTTAACCTCACTGGAAGCTTCACGAATTGGAGCATCGGAACCCTCTACTGTATTCGTTTGAATGGCAAGACTTAGCTTTTCTGCCGCCTCGACCGCACTAAAGACCACGGTATCTCCAGGATGAAAGTTTCCCGTTACGATCTCTTCGGCAAGCGGATCCTCAATATATCGCTGAATGGCCCGCTGCAAGGGTCGTACGCCAAACTTGGAATCAAAACCCTTGTCTGCGAGAAAGTGCACGGCGCTGTCTTCAAGCTGCACATGGTACTCCAGCAGCTCCATTCGCTTGAGCAGGCTGCGCAATTCGATGTGGACAATTTTAGAAATATCATCCTTGAGAAGCGATTGAAACACAATAACGTCATCTATTCGGTTTAGGAATTCCGGTGCAAAAGCCTTCTTAAGAGCAGACTCAATAACGCCTTTGGCAAGTTCTTCAGAATGTTCCTCGCGAGTCTGTGTGCCAAATCCAACCCCAGTACCGAAGTCCTTGAGCTGGCGAGAGCCGATGTTCGAGGTCATAATAATAAGCGTGTTCTTAAAGCTCACCTTTCGGCCAAGACTGTCGGTCATATGCCCCTCGTCGAGCGCTTGCAGCAGTAGGTTAAAAACCTCAGGATGCGCCTTCTCTACCTCGTCAAGAAGCACCACAGAATAGGGCTTGCGTCGAACCTTCTCGGTCAATTGGCCGCCTTCTTCGTAGCCCACGTATCCCGGAGGCGCTCCAACCAGACGAGAAATCGCAAACTTCTCCATGTATTCCGACATGTCGATGCGTATCAAGGCGTCGACAGAATCAAACAGCTGTATGGCTATTTCTTTGGCCAACTGGGTTTTACCTACACCAGTCGGTCCGAGAAAAATAAAGGAACCCACCGGCTTTTCGGGATCCTTCAAGCCAGCGCGATTGCGCTGAATTGCCCGAACAACCTTGCGAACGGCTTCGTCTTGGCCAATGATCTTATTCTTAATGTCTTGCTCCATGGCTGCGAGCTTAATAAGCTCGTTATTAGAGACTTTGCGAACAGGTATACCCGTCATCATCGCCACGACTTCAGCAATGTCATCTTCGGTCACTGGCGACCGATTCTTGCGCACTTCGTCATCCCATTCAGCCTGAACCGCAGCCAATTTGACCTCAATCTGCTTCTCGTCGTCCCGAAGCTTGGCCGCCTCTTCGTAGCGCTGCTTTTTAACAACTTCCATTTTTAGCTTGCGGACCTCTTCGAGTTGGTCTTCGAGCTCTCGGACCCCTTGCGGAACCGTGATCGAACCAAGGTGCACGCGGCTTCCGGATTCATCCAAGGCATCAATTGCCTTGTCGGGCAAGAACCGATCGGGAACGTACCGGACCGTCAAGGCTACGCAGGCCGCCAAGGCTTCGTCGGTGTAGGTAACATTGTGGTGCTCCTCGTACTTAGGCTTGAGGTTTTGCAGTATTTCTAGGGTAACTTCTGGGCTAGGGGGGTCCACCAAAACTTTTTGAAACCTGCGCTCAAGCGCTCCGTCCTTCTCGATGTACTGGCGGTACTCGTCAAAGGTGGTCGCCCCAATGCACTGAATTTCACCACGGGCCAAGGCCGGTTTAAACATATTACTGGCGTCCAGGGATCCGGTCGCTCCGCCAGCGCCGACAATGGTGTGGATTTCATCGATGAACAAGATAATGTCGTCGTTTTTCTCGAGTTCATTCATCAAGGCCTTCATGCGCTCCTCGAACTGTCCGCGGTACTTAGTGCCCGCGACAAGACTTGCAAGGTCAAGGGTAACTACTCGCTTGCCAAATAGGACCCGGCTTACCTCTTTCTGAACAATTTTAAGAGCCAAACCTTCGGCAATTGCGGATTTACCTACGCCCGGCTCTCCAATGAGTAGGGGATTGTTCTTTTTGCGGCGGCTCAGAATTTGGCTTACCCGCTCAATTTCTTTCTCTCGACCGACTACTGGATCAAGCTTGTCTTCTTCGGCGAGCTTGGTAAGGTCTCGGCCAAAATTGTCCAAAACGGGAGTTTTGCTCTTGCTCTCGCCTGGTTTTGAGGCCTTTGAGCCGCCGGCACGAAAGGGTTCATCGTCCTCGTCGTCGCCACTAAGTGCGGCCGAGGGGTTGGTAGAGCCACGGTCGGGCTTACGGTCTTCCATAAACCGATTCTGGTACTCGCTTTTAAGTGTTTCGTAGTCTAGGCCGAATCCGCGAAGAACTGCTGCTACTGGGTCGTTGTCGTTGCGGAGGATGCAAAGCAGCAAATGCGCCGTGCGAATTACCGGGCTACCGTAAAGTTTGGCCTCCAAAAAGGTGGTCTTTAATGCCTTCTCGGCCTGACGGGTCAGTGGAATATTCTTGCGACTAAGCGACGGATTTTCGATTGCTTGATGCAAAGCCTCGATCTTGGCCCGCACCTCCTGAAGGTTAATATTAAGTATTTGAAGCAGTTCAATTGCGGAACCTGCCCCTTCGCGGATTAAGCCGAGCACCAAATGTTCCGTACCAATGCTGTCGTGCCCAAGGCGCAAGGCCTCTTCTTTGCTGTAGCCTATAACGTCCTTAACTCGGGGTGAAAAATTCTCGTCCATGACTCCAAAGTAACGAATGCTGTGCCAAGTGCCGTGGTCAAGACGCAAATCATATTTATAAACATCAAAATGTGCATAAAAGCGCTGAAAAACTAGCCAAGCGCGGACTATTGAGCCGCTCTAAAATCGTAAATTTGGAAATTACACCAGCGAACTGACATTATGGCCGAAGGCGAACGCATTATACCAATAAACATCGAGGAGGAAATGAAGACCTCCTACATCGACTATTCTATGTCGGTAATTGTTTCTCGTGCTCTTCCCGACGTGCGAGACGGCCTTAAGCCCGTTCACCGCCGCGTGCTCTTTGGCATGAATGAGATGGGGAACCATTCCTACAAGGCCTATAAAAAGTCTGCCCTAGTTGTAGGTGAGGTGATGGGTAAGTACCACCCCCACGGTGACTCTGCAATTTATGATACCATTGTACGCATGGCCCAGGAATGGAGCCTGCGCTACATGCTTGTGGACGGCCAAGGAAACTTTGGCTCCATGGACGGCGATTCTCCCGCAGCAATGAGGTATACCGAGGTGCGCATGCGTAAAATCACGGAAGAACTCGTGCGGGACATCGATAAGGATACCGTCGATTTTAAACTGAACTACGACGACTCCAGAAAGGAGCCCACGGTTATGCCAACTCGCATTCCGGCGCTCTTGGTTAATGGAGCCTCTGGTATTGCCGTAGGAATGGCCACCAACATGCCTCCGCACAACCTTACCGAGGCTATCAATGCAACCATAGCCTATATCGAGAACAAGGAGATTGATATCCTTGGCTTAATGGCTCATATTTCGGCTCCAGATTTTCCTACTGGCGGTACCATTTATGGCTACGAGGGAGTGCGCGAGGCATTTGAAACGGGCCGTGGACGCATTGTACTGCGAGCCAAGGCTCACATTGAGGAGGTAAACGGCCGGGACTGCATCATTGTTTCGGAGATTCCCTATCAGGTCAATAAGGCGGACATGATTAAGAAGACCGCTGATTTGGTCGATGATAAAAAGCTCGACGGCATTGCCGACATTCGAGACGAGTCAGACCGCAACGGAATGCGTATTGTATATGTATGCAAGCGCGATGCGGTGCCCAACGTAGTACTTAACAAGCTCTACAAGTACACCCAGCTGCAGTCAAGCTTTAGCGTAAACAATATTGCCCTCGTGCACGGGCGCCCAATGATGCTTAACCTCAAGGAGATGATTATGCACTTTGTGGATCACCGCCACGAGGTAGTTGTTCGACGTTCCCGGTATGACCTGTCAGAGGCGCAGAAGCGTGCACACATCCTAGAGGGCTTACTGATTGCCATCGACCAGCTCGACGCCGTAATTAAGCTTATTCGCGCCAGCCAGACTGTGGAATTGGCTAAGGATGGACTCATGAGCCAGTTTGGCTTAAGTGAGCTTCAGGCTAAGGCCATTCTCGATCTGCGTCTTCAAAAGCTGACCGGCCTAGAGCGCGACAAACTCAAGGCAGAATACAACGAGTTGATGGAGCAAATTGCATACTTCAACCGCATACTTAACGAGATCGACCTTAGAATGCAAATTGTTAAGGACGAGTTAATTGAAGTCCGCGATAAGTTTGGTGACGAGCGCAGGACCCTCATTGATTTTGCCGGAGGAGACATGCGCATGGAAGACATGATAGCCGACGAAGAGGTGGTTATTACCATTTCTCATTTGGGCTACGTCAAGCGCACCGCATTATCAGAATACAAGACCCAGAGTCGGGGAGGGGTAGGCTCTCGCGGAGCAACCACGAGGGACGAAGACTTTATTGAGCAGGTATTTGTAGCGACCAACCACAATTATTTGCTCCTGTTCACCGAACTCGGACGCTGTTTTTGGCTGCGGGTTTATGAAATACCCGAAGGCAACCGCACCAGCAAGGGTAAGGCCATAGTCAATCTTATCAATTTACCGAGCGACGACAAGGTCAGAGCCTATGTCAATACTCGAGATTTAAAGGACGAGGCCTATGTGAATAGTCATTTTGTGGTTCTATGTACCTCAAAGGGCATCATTAAAAAGACCTCACTGAACGCATACAGTCGCCCAAGGGCAAACGGAATTAATGCTATCGGCGTTCGTGATGGCGATCGATTGCTTGAAGCAAGACTGACCGACGGAACCAATGAAATTGTCATGGCTGTGCGCAGCGGTAAGGCCATTCGCTTCCCTGAAGCGAAGGTTCGACCTATGGGCCGCAATGCTTCTGGAGTCCGCGCTATGGCCCTGGATACCGACAACGACGAAGTGGTGGGCATGGTTTGCGCCTCAAGTGATCAGGATTCCATTCTCATTGTAAGCGAGAATGGCTACGGCAAGCGCACCCTGGTTGAGGATTATCGGATTACCAACCGCGGAGGTAAGGGGGTTAAAACTCTGAACGTTACCGAAAAGACGGGAGATGTTATTGCCATAAAGTACATTACCGACGAAGAGGACTTGATGATTACCACCAAGCGCGGAATCATGATTCGTATGGCTGCTGCAGATCTTAGGGTGATGGGTCGCGCTACGCAAGGCGTGCGGCTTATTAACCTCAAGTCAGGAGAGTCTATTGCATCCGTAGCAAAGGTTCCGGCTACTGAAGTTCTTATTGATTTGGAGCTCGAAGATTTGACCGGTCCCGAATTAGGCCCTGATTTAGGTTCTGAAGCAGGTTCAGAGGCGGTTGAATAGGGGTAGGGGTTGATGCATTTTAGGGTGGCTGTTTAATCTTCGCTTTATGTTTGTCCTGATGGCTTAGTTATTATGAGTAATTACATTTGTTAAAATTTATTGGATTTATGAAAAATATCATCTTCCCGGTTCTTTTTTTTGCAGCCTTTGCTGCTCATGCTCAAGATGGACCCACCATCTCGAGTGCCAAAATTGCCCTTAATGCCGGCGATCTAGTAGAGGCAAAAAAGTATATTGATGAGGCAAAGGCATCCATTGATGCGATTGCTTCTCAGGCTCGCAACCCCAAGTTAATGCCTAAGTATTTTTTATACCGAGGCGATATTTACTATGCCTTGTTTAGTGATCCGTCGAGCAAAAGCATAGAGACCCTTAACGAGGCTGCTGCTGCCTATGGTGACCTGCTGGACTACGAAACCAAGTTGGGTAAAATCAAGCTTGCACTCGCTTCGCAAGAGAAGCTCCCCTTGCTGGCGCAGGAATACGTGCAGATGGCCGAGGACTATAACTTTAATCAGAACGATAAAAAGTCCGCAATACAAGCCTACGAAAGTGCTATTGCAACCCGCGGCAAGTTGGGGCAGTTGGATACCACCAACCTCTCCTATATTGCTTATTTGTCGGCTGAATTGGGAGACAAGGTCAAGGCAGAAGAGCTTTTTAAGCGGCTCATCGAAATGGACTACAAGGGCATACAGTGGACTGCAGTCCTTGCTGAAGACGGTAAGCGCTATCCATTCCCCGACAAAGCCACTCTAGACATGTACCTGAAGCTAGAGAAGGCCAGTGATGCACAGCGCTCTGAGAGCATTCAGGTTGATTTTTACGTACGACTTTTGTTTATGTACATTGAGGCCAAACGCAGCACAGATTTTGATTTGCTCGTCGCGGAGGCGAGGGCTAAGTTCCCGAACGACGACGACTTACTCAAGCTTGAGCTTCAGGCTTACCTGGATCGCGAAGATTTTAAGGGTGCCATCTCAAAGCTTGAGGAAGCCTTGATTAAGGAGCCGGGCAACCCACTGTACCTATACAATGCTGGTTTTTTGCACCACCAAAAGCTTAAAAATATCCCTAAGGGTATTGAATACTACCAAAAGGCAATTGATTCCGATGCTAATTATGTGGATGCAATCTATATGCTTGGACTGGTGTACATCGACGAGAGCAATAAGTATGTAGAGCAGATCAATGGCTTGCCTAGAAATGCGACCCAAAAGCAGTTTGACGAACTTGATAAGAAAAAGAATGCGGAACTTCAAAAATCCCTGACGTTTTTTGAACGCGCCTATGTTCTGAACCCAAAGGATTCATCAACCTTGGAAGCCCTGCGAGAGGTTTACTATAAATTGGGTAAGTACGAAGACGTGAAGCGAATTGCTGCTGCGATTAGTGAGTTGTAGAGAAGGATTCTACGTTATTGAATAGAGGCCCGCTGATGCGGGCTTTTTTCTTTACGGTAGGTGGTGTGGAGTTTTAAGTCTTTAGTGGTTATCTGAAATCTAATTAACATAATATATATTATAGGATAAAATATCAAGGTCTTTAGTTCAGTAAACTCAAGGCTTTAAACCTGCTTAAATCGTTCAGCTGCTGCGAAGATGCGCTTTTACTGGATTCTGACCCACCGTGGAGGCGCGATTCGGTTTGGCTGGCATAGGTATCAAATGAGCAGGAGTTTCGTCAAAGCGCGGATCCAGGAGCGCGGAACATCGATTTAAGTGCTGCACGGAGAGGCTTGCGTAGCCGTATTCTGCAGAAATCCTTCCCGACATTTGGTAGATTCCGCGGCGGCGAATTGCGTGACGAGCCACTGCCGGCGGAAAAAGCACCACATCGAATACCACTCCTCGGCGGTCTTCGAAGGTTCCGATTTGCATCCAATCGCCACGCTGTGTTTTGGTGTTTTTAAGGCTTACTAGGTAGCCCAGGATTTCGGTGAAGAATCCAGGATGTTCCGGCCAATGCTCGGGCAGGACGCTGTTCTTGATTTCAGGGATTTCAAACAGCAAAAAGGGGTCGCACAGGGGGAATCCGAAGAGTTCAATTTGCTCGTAGGCCTGCTCTAATTCATTGGTTTCTAGTATTGGTACATGGAGCTCCTTGCTTCGAAACTCTGCTAGAGAGTCAAACAAACTGGGCCCGGGCGACGGTGGCGGACGGTGTCCAAGGCGGCGGTGTGCTGCCCAAAGCAGTTTGCGAGCGGAGCAGTTCGTGAAGCGAAAGGCTTCGGCCCGGATTAAAAGGAGCAAGGAATCAAGCGGAACGGGGCTGCTTGGAAGGTGTAGGCGGTCTATGAAGTCGTCCAAATCGAGAAAGGCTCCTCCCTCCTCACGAGAATACGTTATTCGGCGGGCAAATTCGGAATCCAAGCCTCGAATCCGGTCGGTTCCGAGAATTACGCGCAGGCCACGAAGCAGGGTGAATGATCTTCCTTCGTTGACGCAGGGCGGCTCTATCCGCGCGCCGTGGCGTCGAGCTTCTTGCAGGTACTGTTCTGCACGGTAGTATCCGCCGCCATTGTTGACACTGGCAACCATGTAGGGCACCGGGAAGTATGCTTTAAGGTAGAGGCTTTGAAAGCTTTCCACAGCGTAGGATGCGGAATGTCCCTTGGCAAAGGCATAGCCAGCGAAGCTTTCGATTTGCCGCCAGATTTCGCGGGATTCTTCGGCAGGATAGCCCCGCTCCGCACAGTTTTTAAAAAATTGCTCTTCCATCGCGTTGAATTCTTCGCGGGAACGGAATTTTCCGGACATTCCTCGCCTCAGGACGTCTGCCTCGGCCAAGGTTAGGCCCGCATACTCGTGCGCAACGCGGATGACGTCTTCTTGGTACACCATGACTCCGTAGGTTTCTGGGAGAATCCCTAAAAGCATAGGATGCGCTTCAGAACGACGGACTGGATCGCGATGGCGGTCGATGTAGGCCTTCATCATTCCCGAAGAAGCAACACCCGGGCGAATGACGGAGCTGGCGGCAACAAGTTCCAAGTAGTTGGAAGTCTGCAGTTTGGTCATTAGCATTCGCATTGCGGGAGACTCCACATAGAAGCAGCCCATAGCGCCGCCGTTGCGGAGTAGTTCTAGGCAGTGCGGATCGTTTTTAAAGCGATGGCTGTCGTGTATGTCAGCCGTTGGAATGCCCGCAGCACGGAGGGTATCTAGGGTCTCTGATATTTTACTGAGTCCGCGTTGGCCGAGAATATCGAATTTATGAAGCCCGACGTCTTCGGCGGTATGCATATCGAAGTCAAGCGTCGGAAAGCCCTTGGGCGGCATAAAGGTTGTCGACCAGGTAGTTAGCGGCGCCTTTGCGATAATGATTCCGCTGGAATGCAGTGTCATACGGTTCGGAAGTCCGTGCAGAAGACGGCCGTAGCGCAGAATGCTGTGGGCGATTTCGTCGCGATCGCGCAGTTTGCCGTCGGCCAGTTCGTCGATATCAAATTTGGGGAGCCCCCAAACCTTACCCAGTTCTCTGACGACAGCCCGATGCTGGAAGGTACTTACCGCACCAAGCAGTGCAGTATGGGGAAAGCGCGTGAAGATGTATTCGGTGAGCCGGGGTCGGTCGCGCCAGGAAAAGTCAATGTCAAAGTCGGGAGGGGCGCTGCGGTATAGGTTGATGAAACGTTCAAAATAAAGATCTAATTCAATAGGGTCAACATTGGTAATTTTAAGTAGATAGGCAACTACAGAGTTTGCTCCACTCCCCCGCCCTACATAGAAGAAATTTTGCTTTTGGGCATAGCGAATAATGTCCCAGTTGAGAAGAAAGTAGGCCACAAAGTCTTTTTGCTGAATGAGGTCCAGTTCTTTCTCGAGGCGAGCTCGCAGCTGGGGGTCGTTGAATCGCCCCGGATAGCGCTCGGGCAATGCGTCTTCGCAGAGCATTCTAAGCAGGGCTTGGTCCTTGCCGGGTCGACCAGTGTAGCTGGATTGGTTTTGGTTTCCGGTTCCGCGCCACTGGTCGTAGGTCCAGTTTGGCAGATTTGCCAAAAAGCGTTCGGTTTGACGCCAAATCCAGGGCTCAAAGCGCTGCTGGGTGCGTTCTGCTGATTCCCACCATGGGTCCCGTTCTTCGATGACTTCGTGCAAGGGCAAGTTGGCAAGGGTTCCGTTGCGGTTCACGGCACGGAGCACTCGGTGCAGTTCTGGATCTTCGGGTCGCATAAAGGCGCAAGTCTTCCATGCCAGGGCCCGACTTGCCTCCGGGTGGCGCTGAGCTCGAAGCTGCTCGTGGTCTGCAGTGCCCAACCACTCCCGAGGACCCAGAGGGCGCTTTGGTGATCGTTGAATAGGGAAAATAACGTCAACCTCAGCGTGCAGTGGCCCTTGCTGCCAGTCGGAGGGATCCCCCACCCTTCCTTGGTTGCGCATCTGGCTTACCCAATCCATAATAAATCGATAGGCTTCCATGGATCGAGGCAAAAGCAAAAGGGTTCGGATTCCGCCCTGACGCCAATCAAGGCCGGGCTGCAGCGCGATACTGGCCTTGCGCAGCACCTGAAGCCATGCTCCGCTGCTGTTGATTTCTGCAAAAATGAGTCGCGGGCCGGCGCCCCACTGCTCCGCAAGACGAAGCACCTGCTCGGGTGAATGCAGCCCAAAGCGCATGCTCATGGCTGAGTGAGTAATGCGCACGGCCCCTTACCTGCCGGCTTGATTATCGATGCTGCTGCGCAGAATAAGTGCCTCTTCGGGCATTATGCGCTCACCTATGGGCTGAAGAAGGTCCAATCCCTGAGCTCCGGGGTGCTTAATCGCCGGATTGATTGGGTAGGCATTCATGCCTTCTGAGGGCCATGGTCGGAGCAAGTCCGTGACGTCTGCCAAAGGAGTATCGGTGGAGAGCCAAGCAGCTTCGGATTCTTGCGAAAGAATGACTGGCGACCGCGGATGGCGAATATGCTGTAGCACCTCGTTTGCCGTAGTGGTAATAATGGCGAACGAAAACAGTTTGCGCTGGCTGTCTGGATCCATCCAAGAATCCCATATTCCAGCCATGGCAAACGGGCGGTTTTTGCCCTGGAGGTAGACCAAGTAGGGTTCGCTGAGCTTGCGGTCAAACGGACCTTCAATAAAGGCATCGGCCAAGACCAAGCAGCGTTGACTCCGTATGGCCTTGCGAAAACTCGGCTTCTGAATGATTCCCTTGGCCCCATTATAACGCGGATCGTTATCGGGATTATGATCGCCCTCCGCTCGGGCATTGATGAACATCATCTTCGAGGTGGCCCAAGAGGGGCGAAATCCAAACTGATAGAATTGGATCTGTTTTGGTGCGTCACTG
>JABMNC010000130.1 GCA_013205365.1 Cryomorphaceae bacterium
GACGAGGGCGCAGTCCTGGTCCTGGTCCGCGACAACGGCGGTGGAATCGAAGTTTCGCGTTGGGAGAGCATATTTGAGCCGCATTTTACCACGAAGTCCTCGGGTTCGGGATTGGGCCTTGCCATGGTTAAGTCCATTGTCGAGGGCATGGACGGACGCATTTGGGTCGAAGCCTCGTCTGCCGAGGGCACGGAATTCAACCTCAGGCTTCAACGCGCCTAAGCACTAAAATTTGCTGGGTTCCCCCGTAGCGCTCCGGCCTAGTGCTCCAGCTATAACCCGCGGGAGTGAGGGCCGCCCAGTCTTTTTGGCTGAAATACACCGTGACGTAGTCCCTGGGGTCGATTGGCCCTTCGAGCTCAGGCAATGCGGATTCTTCGGTGTACTTGCTGACGGTGGTCTGCCCGGTAAAATCGTGCAGCGTAGCGACCAAGGCGCCTTGGGGCTTAAGTGCCTCGGTGAGCCGCAAAAGTTCGGCTTGGGCGGACTCTGGTCGAAGGTGGGTAAAGACGGATCCGGCAAGAATTAGGTCAAGGGATTGGCCGCTCCAGGGCTGCACCCCCCAGTGCTCCTGCTGAAAGGCTACCGCCCCCGCCTTGGGGTCGTAGGCCCAGCGCTGGGCATCATGGTATTCCAAGGCCAAAAAGCGGCCAACTCGGCCGTAGCCGCAGCCAAAGTCCAGTAGGTCCTGCGCCTCGGGAGCTACTGATTTAAGGGTTTGGGCGAGCTCGCGGCCAGCCGCAAAGTATTCGGTCGCTGCACGAGCCCAGCTTCCGCCCGAAGCACTTAAGGGCAGGCGAAGCATGGCGTCGGCGCGGTGAATGGCCGTCGAAACGCCATCCAGGCCAGGGGGCAGCCAGGGGAGGGTCAAAAGTTCCGGAAGGTGCTGCTGCTGCAGGGCGGCTAGCGCGTCAACCCTAAGGCGCAGAAGGGCTAAGGCGTCGCGGTTTTCACCGATGCCCGACTTGTCTTGAAACCATTTTTGAAGGCGCTTTAGCACAGAAAGTATCTTTGGTTCGGCCAAAGTACGCCATCTATCTAACCCACGAATAAAGCCATGCCCCACGTACGCCTTGAAATCCGCGACCGCATCGCATTCTTAACCATTGACCGCCCTGAGGCTTTAAACGCTTTAAACGCTTCGGTTATTCAGGAGCTTCACGAGCATGTTGAGGCCCTTGACGCCCGCGACGACCTGCGGGTGGTGGTAATCACCGGAGCAGGTCCAAAGAGTTTTGTGGCCGGGGCAGACATTGCCGAGTTTGCCTCTTTTGGCCCCTCCGAAGGCCAGGCTATGGCCCAGCGAGGCCATGATTTGCTTTTTAACCGGATTGCGCAAGCGCGCAAGCCCTACCTGGCCGCCATCAATGGTTTTGCATTGGGTGGCGGACTGGAACTCGCCATGGCCTGCCACCTTCGGCTGGCTTCGACCACTGCGCGCATGGGCCTGCCTGAGGCTTCGCTGGGAGTGATTCCCGGCTACGGCGGAACCCAACGCCTGGTTCAGCTGGTGGGCAAGGGCCGCGCCTTGGAGATGATGCTGGGCGCAGGAATGATCGATGCCGCCAAGGCAGAATCCTGGGGTTTGGTAAATTCCGTGCACGAGCCCGACCAGCTTCTAGAGGCCGCAGAGGCTATGGCGCGCCAGTTTATCAAGGCCTCCGGTGACGCTCAGGCGGCCATCGTGCGGACGGTAAACGCCACGACTGAGGGAGGGCCGGGTTTCGGCGCCGAAGTACGGGAGTTTGGGGCCCGCTTTGGCAGCGCGGAGTTTGTAGAAGGCACGTCGGCTTTTTTAGACAAGCGCAAACCCAGCTTTTAGGAATTGGTATATTCTGTGTCTGTGAACTAACTTGGGCTTCACCTAAGCAGACCCTATATGACTGAGCACGCAGTATATACCATTGGATCGCCGGCCTGGTGGTCGGGCATTGCCATTTTTGTGGCCTATGCCGCGGTGGTAATCGGGGCTGCTCGATGGCTTAAAGGCGAAGGCCTGCGAACCTTTGAACGGGTCTGGGGCATAGCACTTGCCGCACTTTTGCTGGTGAAGCACGTCTACCTCCATCAGTCGGGGCTCTGGAGCGTGCAAGAGAACCTCGAAATGCACCTATGCGGCTTTAGCCGAATCCTCAGCATTGTCCTTTTGGTCAGCGGCGCCCGCTGGGCCTTTTATCCCCTCTTCTTCTGGGGAATCATTGGCGGATTCCACAGCCTACTCACCCCCGAACTCACGGGCGGCGACACCCCGTTTATGTATGCGGAGTACTACATCGTGCACGGAGGAATCATAATAATTCCGCTCTATTTTATCTGGGTGCGTGGCTACATGGTTGGCAAGTGGACCTGGGCCAAGGTGCTCGGCATCAACTTGCTTTTGATGGTTCCCGTCGGAATTGTTAACCGCCTCCTGGACGCGAACTACATGTTTTTATGCCAGCGCCCCATGGTAGACAATCCGTTAGTTATCGGCGAATGGCCCTACTACCTCATTGCCTTTGTTGTGGCCGGAGCCCTGCACTATTTCGTACTCACCCTGCTTTTTTGGAAGCGCATTAAAGCACAAGCATAATGGGCAAGTGGGACATGGTGGTGGTCGAGGTCGGCGGACCAATCTGGTGGTCTGGCCTTGGCCTTTTGGCTCTTCTGTTTTTGCTCTTTTTCACTCTTGCCCCCAATAAAAGCCATCCAAAGTTTGAAGGATGGCAAAAAATACTCGGCTGGAGCATTCTGGCCAACCAGTCCTGGTACTGGATCATGGCGCTCTCTGACGGGTCTTTTAGTTTGAGCGAGTCCCTGCCTCTGCACATGTGCGGGCTGAGCCAGTTTCTGCTTTTTTCGTACTTGGTTCTCAAGCAAAAGTGGGCGCTGCCCCTGGTGGCTTTTTGGGGTCCTCTTGGCGGAATTCAAGCCTTCTTGACTCCGGCGCTCGAGACCGCCACCACCATAGGTTATGTCTTGCAGTTTTATCTGGCGCATTCTTCGGTGGTGGTGGTTCCGCTCTACCTCATTCTGCGGGGCGGAGCGCGGTTGCCGCGCAGGCTTTTTTGGCGAATCATCGGAATCACCAACCTGACGGGCTTCACTATTATGGCAGTTAATTCATCGCTCGGATCAAACTACTGGTACGTCAACCAACCTCCCCCGGTCAATCATCCTCTGGTGCAGGGAGCTTGGCCCTACTACCTCATAGGCCTTGAGCTTGCGGTGGTGGTTCTTTTTTGGGGTCTGTATTTGCTGCTGCGCGGTCACCGCGAGCCCGC
>JABMNC010000131.1 GCA_013205365.1 Cryomorphaceae bacterium
TCCCACTGGCCGTACTGGTCGTTGGTGGCGTCGATTTCGCGCTGAAAGCGAGCAATGATGCGCGGATCTGCGATCATTTCGGCCGGGCTAGTCCAGTCGATGCCCTTGCGGCTGCACCAAGACTTCAAAAAGTCGTATTGCGGCTGAATCAGAAGCACAGGGAACTTCTGGTTGTCGCCGGCCACCATGCATTGCTCGATGAATGAAGACATTTTGAATGCGTTTTCCATCGCTTGGGGCGTGATGTACTTGCCGCCAGCAGTTTTAAAAATCTCCTTTTTGCGGTCGGTGATGCGCAGGTAGCCCTCGGGATCGAGCTCGCCGATGTCGCCGGTGCGGAACCAGCCGTCTTCGGTCATGACCTCGGCGGTTAGGTCGGGGCGGTTGTAGTATCCCATCATAACATTGGGTCCCTTGGCCAGGATTTCTCCGTCGGTGTCGAGCTTTAGGCTTACGCCTTCAATGGCGGTGCCTACGGTGCCCAGCTTATGGCCGCGGCCGGTTGGCAAGTTAACTGCAAGAATCGGGGAGGTTTCGGTCAGTCCATAGCCTTCTTGAACGTTGATTCCGGCTCCGGCAAAGATTCGTGCTAGTTTTGGGTTCAGCGCGGCAGCTCCGCTTGCAACGGTCAATACCTCGCCGCCTAGAGCCTCTTGCCACTTGCTAAAAATCAGCTTGCGGGCCAGTTTGAGTTGGGCGTAGTACAAGGGGCTGAGGCCTTCGTGCTCGTAGCGTTTCGCCAGGCCTACGGCCCAAAAGAAGAGTCCGCGCTTGATACCGGTTAGGGCCTTGCCCTTATCCATTATTTTGTCGTAGACCTTCTCGAGCAGGCGCGGAACCGCCGTAAATACCTGAGGGTGAACTTCGCGCAGGTTGTCGCCAATGGTCTCCATGGACTCCGCAAAGTAGACGCCCACGCCGTTGGTCATGTAAACGTAGACGCATACCCGCTCATAGCTATGGCAGAGGGGCAAAAAACTAAGGGCCTTGCCTGTGGGGCCGACCGGCAGGCGCGCGGCACCGGCTACTGCGTTGGATGCGATGTTGCGGTGGCTTAGCATAACGCCTTTGGGTGTTCCCGTGGTTCCCGAGGTATAGATTATGGTAGCAAGGTCTTCTTCACCCACAGCGGCTTTGCGGGCTTCGAGCTCGGCGTAGTGGCTGTCTTTGGCGCGGGCAACGACCTCGTCGAGGCATACGGAACCTTCGGTTGGGCTGAACGTAAAAACGGCCTCTAGGGTCGGTATGCCTGGTCGAAGGGCTTCAATTTTATCGCGCAGTTCCACGTCGCTCACAAAGCAAAAGCGCATGCCGGAGTCGGTTAAAATAAATTCGTAGTCTGCTTGCGAAATGGTGGGATACATGGGAACGTCAATGCATCCCGCACTCAAAATGGCCTGGTCGCAGAGGTTCCATTCGCTGCGGTTGTTGGCAGAGATGATGCCCACTCGCTCGCCGGGTTTAAGTCCCATTTCGATGAGTCCGCAGGCGAGTTTCTCGGACTTCGCGACAAACTCGACGGTTGACATCGACTGCCATTGGCCGTTAATTTTAGTATTCAGTGCGTCGGGGCGCGGATGCTTTGCCGCTGCGTAGTGGGCAAAGTCAAAAAGGCGTTTGGGTGTATTCATGGCTTAAAACAGGGTGTTACTTACGACGCTCCCCATGAATCCAAACCTGTAGGGCTTGGGTTTTGGGCAGGTTCATGGGTGCTATTTCGCTTAGGTTCGTGTCAAAGATGGTGAAGTCAGCCCAATTTCCAAGACGTATTTCACCGGCTTGGCCTTCGCGAAACGATGCGCGTGCGGCGTCGCGCGTCATGCCCAGGATGGTTTGGTCAAGGGTCAGGGCTTCGTCGGTCTGAAATCCTCCCAAAGGGTGGCCGTCGAGCGCCCGGCGAGCTGTGGCTGCCAGAATGGTGTACATGGGGTTTGGATGCTCAATGGGAAAGTCCGTTCCGAGCGGAATCCATCCGCCATTGGCCTCCCGCAGAGAGCGGTAGGCGTAGGCATGAGGCATGCGATCGGCGCCAAGGCGGTCCGGGGCCCAGTCCATGTCGCTGGTGGCGTGGGTAGGCTGCACCGAGGGCACAATTCCGAGACTTCCTCCGAATTCCTTTCGGTCCTCGGGGCTCACCACCTGGGCATGCTCCACCCGCCACCGCAGGTCGGGCTTTGCGGTTTTTGCTCCTAAGGCTTCGCGGTATATGCTCAAGACCAAATGGTTGGCAGAATCCCCGATGGCATGGCTGTTCATTTGCCAGCCGGCTTTGGCGAGCCGGGCTGCGGCTGTCCTCAGGTAGGATTGGTCGCGTAGTGCCAGTCCAAAGTGGTCATGGCGGTCGCGGTAGGGTGCGCGGAGCAGGGCACCACGACTGCCCAGGGCGCCGTCGCTGTAAAATTTGAAGCTGCGGACCGAGATCCAGTCGGTTTCAAGGGGGCCTCTCTGAAGCCAGTGGTCTAGGGCCTCAGGGCTCTCTGAGACCATAACGTAGAGGGGCATGCGCAAGCCTCCGGCGCGTTGAAGGCTGTCGATCAGCATTATGTCCTTAGTGGGCAGGCCTGCGTCGTGTACGCCAGTGAGTCCCAATTCAATGCACCAGCGCTCGGCGGCCTGCAGGTAGCGAATTTTTTCTTCGCGAGAAGGCTCCGCAATGCGCAGCAGGGTTTCTGCGTTGTCGACGAGTACTCCCGTGGGTTTACCGGCCGCAGTAATGATTTCGCCCCCTTCGATGCGGGTTGCGGCGGTGATTCCGGACTGCTTGAGGGCGATCTGGTTGCAGACGACCGCGTGGCCGTCGATGCGCGACAGCACAATGGCCTTGTCGCTCAAAGCGTCCAGTTCTACCGAGGTTGGCCACTCGTCAAGGGTCCAATCGTTTTGGTCCCATCCGCGACCGCGAACCACGGCGACCTCGGGGTGGTCGGCCACATACTGGCGAACGCGCTCGACGCACTCGGCCCAGCTTCGGGTTCCAACCAAATTCACCGTTTCAAGGGCCTGCCCCAGGGCCATAAAATGCGCGTGGGCGTCGACCAATCCAGGGTACACGAAGGTCCCTGTCAAGTCGGTGCTGTCGCTCGCAAGGGGAAGCGCCTCCGTGGCCGGAATAAGTGCTGCAATCCGACCGTCGCGCAGGGCCAAATGCACGTTCACAAAGGAGATGGCGTCGCCGTCGAACTGCGCTACCCTCGCATTGGTAAGCACATGGTCGTACTCTGGGGTGGAACGGCATCCGACCAAAGCAGCGGCAAAAAATGCAGCAAAGAGGGGTAAGGAAGCCTGCTTCACGGCCACAAGATAGGAAGGCTGCGCCCTACCTTTGCTATTGAATCTATCCTATGGAATCCACTGCACTTACTACTCCCACTCAGGCCAAGGAACTTGGACTGCTTCCCGAAGAATTTGACGCGATTTGTACGCGCCTTGGCCGCGTGCCGAACTTCACGGAATTGAGCATGTATTCGGTCATGTGGAGCGAACACTGCTCCTATAAAAATTCCATAGTTTGGCTCAAAACCCTGCCCAAGGACGGTCCGCACATGCTCGTCAAGGCAGGAGAAGAGAACGCCGGCTTAGTGGACATTGGCGACGGACTAGCCTGTGCCTTTAAAATTGAGTCGCACAACCACCCTTCGGCTGTTGAGCCCTACCAGGGTGCTGCGACGGGAGTGGGCGGAATCAACCGCGACATTTTCACTATGGGCGCTCGGCCCATTGCTCAGTTGAATTCCCTTCGCTTTGGCAATCCCGGCACCAACCGCACTAAATGGTTGGTTAATGGCGTGGTCAAGGGCATTGGGGACTACGGCAACAGCTTCGGTATCGCGACTGTCGGCGGTGAGGTCTACTTTGACGACTGCTACGAGCAAAATCCGCTGGTGAATGCATTCTCGGCCGGAATCGTTAAAGTGGGCGAGCAAATTAGCGCCAAGGCTCGCGGTGTGGGCAACCCCGTCTACATTGTCGGTTCTTCGACGGGCCGCGACGGAATCCACGGAGCCGCCTTTGCGTCCAAAGACTTGAGCGAAGACTCCGCCAACGACATACCCTCGGTTCAGGTTGGCGACCCTTTTCAAGAGAAGCTGCTTCTTGAGGCCACCATGGAGCTGGCCCAGACGGAAGCAGTAATGGGCATGCAAGACATGGGTGCTGCAGGTATTACCTGTTCAACTACTGAAATGAGTGCAGGAGGCAAGGTCGGAATGACGGTTCATCTTGACCGGGTTCCGACCCGCCAAACGGGCATGCACCCCTGGGAAATTCTTTTGTCGGAATCGCAGGAGCGCATGCTCGTAGTGGTTCAAAAGGGCCGCGAGGCTGAGGTGGAAGCCATTTTTAGCAAGTGGGACATTCACTGTGCCCTTATTGGGGAGGTAACGGCAGGGCCCAACGTGCAGTACTATTGGCACGGAGCGCTGGTCGGCGACCTGCCTGCCGAGCATCTGGTTCTGGGCGGAGGCGCACCGGTCTACCACCGCGAGTGGTCGGAGCCGGCCTACTATGGGGAGTACCAAAAGTTTTCTGTCGATTCGGTGCCAGTGCCCACAGACCTCAAGTCCCTAGCATCACAAATGATGGCTCTGCCCAACATTGCCTCCAAGCGTTGGGTTTATGAGCAGTACGACTCTATGGTCGGAACCATCAACCGCTCCACCAACGCTCCCAGCGATGCCTCGATAGTCAACCTGCGCGGAACCAACCGTGCCCTGGCCATGACGGTGGACTGCAACAGCCGCTACGTGCACGCAGACCCCGAAGTGGGCACCATGATTGCCGTGGCCGAGAGCGCCCGCAACATCGTTTGCTCGGGCGGAAGCCCTAGCGCAATCACCAACTGCCTCAATTTTGGAAACCCCTACAATCCAGAGGTTTACTGGCAGTTTGTGGGCGCTATTAAGGGCATGAGTAAGGCCTGTTTGAAGTTCCATACCCCCGTCACCGGCGGGAACGTTAGTTTTTACAACCAAACCGCCATGGGCGACCGCATAGAGCCGGTCTTCCCGACCCCGACCATTGCCATGATTGGTTTGGTGGACGACATCAAGCACGTGACCACCCTAGGATTCAAGGCCAAGGGCGACCTGATTTACCTCATCGGAACCAGCCGCAACGACCTGGCCTCGAGCCAGTACCTTGTTCACCTGCAGGGCGTCACGGCATCACCGGCGCCCTATTTTGACCTCGACGAGGAATACCTCGTGCAGCGCCAGGTTGCAGAACTCATTCGCGAGGGGTTGATTGCCTCGGCCCACGATGCCTCAGAGGGCGGACTTTTTGTGGCGCTTATGGAGTCGGCCATTACCGGAGGCATGGGGTTTGACCTCACGACCGACGGCGAGATTCGCCCGGATGCCTTTTTGTTTGGCGAGAGCCAGAGCCGAATCGTCGTTACGGTTCA
Organism: Cryomorphaceae bacterium; assembly: GCA_013205365.1. Classification (GTDB taxonomy): domain Bacteria; phylum Bacteroidota; class Bacteroidia; order Flavobacteriales; family Schleiferiaceae; genus TMED14. Next base: position 5,402 of record JABMNC010000131.1, read on the forward strand.
TCCCGACCAAGACGACCGCTTTGTAGACAGCATGATGCGCAACGCGGTTGAGTTTGACCTGCTGGGTCACGTCACCAAGGGCTCCATTCGCGTCGACGACCAAGACTGGGGAACGGTCGCGCACTACCGCGATATCTACGATAACGCGCTGAATTTTAGCGAAACCAAGTAAATTCTAGCTCCGGGCTTCTCTAGCGAAGCTTGGCTCCGCAGTGCTTTTCAGCGCCTTCAAGCATGCGCTTTAAGGTGCCCTCAACCTGTTGGTCCTGAAGGGTTTTGCTCGTATCTCTAAAGGTCAGGCGAACGCCGTAGGACATGCTTCCTTCGGGCAGGCCCTTGCCCTGGTACACGTCAAAAAGCTCCACGGACTCCAGGGTTTTCACCGGCGCCGACTGAAGACCGTCAACTAGAGTGCCGTAGGCGGTACCAACCGGAACCACCAAAGCGAGGTCGCGCACGACCTTGGGGAACCTAGGGGGCTCGATGTAGGAGGTTCGCACCTTTTGCACCGCGGCAACTAAGGCATCCCACTGAATCAGCGAGGCAAGAACCGGCTTGTCGACGTCGGTTGCCTCAAGCGCATGGCTGTCGGGCCAGCCTAGGTAGGCTAGGGTTTCGCCCTGTAGGCCGACGAGGTCCAGGCGGCTGGCCCACAATCCAGCCACGTCTGTTCCTGGGCGCTCGGTGAACGAAATTCCGAAGCGCTGCAGCAGTCCGCAGACAAGGCCCTTGAGTATGCCAAAGTTGGCGCTTGCGTTGGGGCGCGAGTAGTGCGCGTCCGGATAGGTCCCGCAAAGCCAAATGCCTAGTTCGCCTGCCTCGTTGCGCCCCTCGGAATTTTGACCGTAGCGGCGTCCGAACTCAAAAATAGCCAGGCGTTCTTCTTGACGCTTTAGGTTGTAGGCAATGGTCTCGAGCCCGCTGTAGAGCAGGGTCGGACGCATTACTCCTTGGTCCTGACTCAGCGGATTCAGCACCTGCACTACCTCGGCGGCTGGAATGCTCGGATGGTTGGAGAACCAGGACAGGCGGGTGAGCGAAAGGTTCATGACCTCGTTTAATCCATGGGCGACTAGATAGTCGGCAGCGATGCGCCGCAGTGATTCGGCGTTTCGGCGGGCTTCGGGCTGGCTGCGCACGCGCATGCCCTCGGGCTCCGCAAGGTTGTTGAATCCCCAAACGCGCAAAAGTTCTTCGGCGACGTCGGCTTCGCGGCGAACGTCCCAGCGGTACACCGGCAGGCTCAGGGTCCAAAGGGGTCCGTTTTGCTTGACCACCTCAATGTCGAGGGACTCTAGTATGGTTGCGCAGGCTTCGTCGGGCAGGCGGTCGCCTAAAAGTTCGGCAATACGGTCCATCGAAACCTCAATAACGGTAGGTTGAAAGCGGGAGTCCGCCGCATGAATCCAATCGAGTCCTTCGATCTTGGCATCCGGAAACTGGGCCTCGATGAGGGTCCAAAAAAGCTCAAGGGCAGGTAGGCCCATCGCGGGGTCTACGCCCCGCTCGTAGCGAAAGCTGGCGTCGGTATGGAGTCCGTGCCGGCGCGCCATTGCCCGGGTTACCACGGGGTCAAACCAGGCCGATTCCACGACCACCGAGGTGGTGCTGCTCGAGACTCCCGATTGCTGGCCTCCAAAAACTCCTGCCAGGCACATTGCGGCAGTGCCGTTGGCAATTACCTGGTCCTCAGCATGCAAAGTGCGCTCTACGCCGTCTAGCGTGGTGAGCTTCTCTCCGGCATGGGCTCGGCGAACGGTAATTTCGCCCTGTACCGCCGAGGCGTCAAAGCAGTGAAGCGGGTGTCCAAGCGCATGCATCACGTAGTTGCTTGCGTCGACCAATGCGTTAATCGGATTCAGTCCAAGGGCCCTGAGCCGCTGCTGAATCGGTTCGGCCGAAGCCTGGCCGCCAAGGAGGCCAGAGATTTTGAGGGCTCCGTACTGCGGGCAGGAATGCGAATCGTTTAATGTTAAACGAGTGGCGCCGGTTTTGACTGCGCTGAGGTCCACGGTGGTCGGCTCCGTCCAGAGAATGTCGAGGCCGTCGCGCAGCATCGAGGCGCGAAGGTCGCGGGCCACTCCGTAGTGACTCATAGCGTCCATCCGGTTGGGAGTTAGGCCGATTTCGAGAACATTAACGCTCTCCAGCCCAAGGTATTCGGCCATAGGTTGGCCCACGGGGGCATCAGCGCTAAGCACCATGATTCCGTCGTGGTTGCTGCCAAGGCCAAGTTCGTCTTCGGCGCAAATCATGCCTTCGGAGGCTTCGCCACGCAGCGCGGACTTTTTAATTACCAATGCGCTTTCGCTGCCCCAAGGGTGGAGTTCGGCTCCAACCATGGCAACCGCCACCTTTTGGCCTTGGGCTACGTTGGCGGCTCCGCAGACAATATTCAACCATTCGGGAGCCCCGACGTCCACTTGGGTTACCCGCAGGCGGTCGGCATTGGGATGCTGGCGCAGGCTGCGTACTTCGCCCACCACAACGTGGCGGAGTCCGCCCGGAACCGCATCGAATACCTCGGCTTTTTCAACCTCGAGTCCGGTTGCGGTGAGTCGTTCGCTGACCTCGGTCAAGCTAAGGTTAGTGGGGAGGTAGTCCGATACCCAATCCAAAGAAATACGCATGGCTCAAAAGTACTCTCTGCTAGACAAGACCAAAAATTACGGCTGCATAAAGAGCAAAGCGCAAAAAACGAGTAAGGGCGGCCATGAGGTACCAGCGAAACCGGTAGCCCACCATGCCTGCAATGGTCGAAATCATCGGAAAGGGAAGGGGTGTCAGTGCGGCAATCACCACCAAAAGCCCCCCAAACCGGCGAATTTGGATGAATTGTGTGGCAAACTTTACGTCAATCCAGCCTTGAACCTTGGGCAAATGATGCAGGCGTTCTCCAATCAGGTAGCTCACGATTCCGGCTAAATAAGAGAGAACCGAGAGGAGCAAGACCATGAGCCATGGGTAGGTCAGGCTTTGAGCCCAAAGTATGAAGAGGTCGGGTGGCAGAAATCCGACCACAATTTCAGAGGCAAACAGGGTGGCAGCGACCAGGTACCAGGGCAGGTGGTTGGTGATCCAGTCTGCGATGTCGGTCAGGTCGAAGACGTACTTATTTAGCGCCCATAATACCAATCCCATGACCAGCATTGCCCATCCGAGCTTGCGCATTCCATCCATAAAAAACCGGTACCCGCCGGTGATTTGGTAGAACCGATGGGTCAAGTGCACCGACTTCCAAAAGGGGCGAATCTTGGGTTTGGGCAGCGGCAGCTTCATTGCTTAAAGATAGGCCAGCCGCGCCCCGAGGAATTCTGCCAACAAAACAAAAGTCAGGCCTAGGCAATCCGCCCCCAGGCCATTCTGCCCCGAGCATAGTCGCTGAATCGGGCGCGTAAGGCAGCGTGCTCCGGCTGCTCGAGCTGAGGATCTTCCTCCACAATGCGCGCAGCGGCTCGACGGGCCCATTCCACCAAGGGACCGTCGTGTACTAAGCTGGCCAGTTTGTACTCCATCACCCCAGACTGGCGCGTGCCCATGAGGTCGCCTGGTCCGCGCAGCTGCAGGTCCACGTCGGCAATTTCAAATCCGTCGTTGGTGCGGACCATGGTTTCGATGCGGGTCAGCCCGTCGTCGCTGAGCTTCTCTGAGGTCATGAGCACGCAGTAGGACTGCTCTGCTCCCCGACCAACCCGTCCGCGCAGTTGATGCAACTGGCTGAGCCCGAAGCGTTCCGCATTCTCAATTACCATCACCGAGGCGTTGGGAACGTTTACGCCCACTTCAATCACCGTAGTAGCCACCATGATGTGGGTTTCGCCGCGGGCGAACCGCCCCATCTCCCATTCCTTGGCCTCGGGGCGCATGCGGCCGTGCACAATACTGACCTGGTATTCGGGCTGCGGAAAATCTCGGCACACGCTCTCGTAGCCGTCCATTAAGTCCTTGTAATCGAGTTTTTCGGATTCTTCGATAAGGGGGTAAACGAGGTAAATCTGCCTCCCCAAAGCAATTTCTTTTTTCATGAAACTCCACAGCGCCAGCCGGTTGGAATCGGTTCGATGCAGCGTTTGAATCGGTTTGCGGCCCGGCGGAAGCTCGTCGATTACCGACTGCTCCAGGTCTCCGTAGAGGCTCATAGCCAGGGTGCGCGGAATCGGCGTAGCCGTCATCACCAGCATGTGCGGCGCCGGTCGGTTTTTGGCCTGAAGCCTGGCCCGCTGGGCCACTCCAAATCGATGCTGTTCGTCCACCACGGCCAGCCCAAGATTGTGAAACAGCACGGGATCCTCGATCAAGGCATGCGTTCCGACGAGAAGGTTCAGGCTTCCGTCGGCTAATTCCGCCAACAGCGTTTTGCGGGCGGACCCCTTAACCGAGCCGGTCAAAAGTCCCATTCGAAGCCCCAGGGGCTCGGTCCATTCCGCAAGCGACCGCGCGTGCTGCTGCGCAAGAATTTCAGTCGGGGCCATGAGCGCCGCCTGAAACCCGTTGTCCACGGCCAAGAGCATGGCCATGAAGGCCACCAGCGTTTTGCCCGAGCCTACGTCGCCTTGCACCAAGCGGTTCATGGACGCACCCGAGCCCATGTCGCGCCGAATTTCGCGCACCACGCGCTTTTGCGCTTCGGTCAGGGGGAAGGGTAGGACTTCGTCGTAGAAGCGCTTCAAGCAATTGCCTACGCTTTCAAAGCGATGCCCTGCTCGTCCGCGGCCCTGCTGCATGCGCTGGTAGGCAAAGAGCAGCTGGTCTAGAAACAACTCTTCGTAGGCTAGTCGGTTGCGCGATGCCGACAGACTCAGGTTGCTTGCGGGGTGGTGCATGCTCCGCACGGCCTCATCCCGCTTCGGCCACTTTTGGGCGTCGCGCATGGCCTCGGGCATCCAGTCGCTGCGGTCTCGGGCAGGGTCTTCCA
>JABMNC010000022.1 GCA_013205365.1 Cryomorphaceae bacterium
CCTCAACCGCTTCACAAACGGACTTTTAGACCTTATAACCTTGAGCATGGTATCGCGCTTTAGGCGTCGCCCAATGCACTTTTTTGGAGCCTGGGGCTTGGCAATGTTTTTCTTTAGCGGAATGTCGCTCACCGTTTTGGGTGTAGTTAAACTCATGCGACTTTGGAGCGGACAGCGCCCCGGCCTCATCACCGACGATCCTTGGTTTTTCATCTTTTTGACGGCCATGATTCTCGGAACCCAGCTTTTTGTGACGGGTCTTTTGGCTGAACTGGTCGTGAGAAGCGGAAGCCGCCGCGCAGAGTATGCTGTCGCCGAAGAACTGAACCGCCCCGATGCCGACCGCCCCGCGCGCTGAGTTGCTCGAGGGCTTAGAGCAGTCGCATTATGGGCCCGCGCGCAGCGCGGAGCCTGAGTTCTCCCTGATTTCTCCGACGTTCAAGCGCCCCGACGAGGTGCGCGAGTTCATTGCCAGCGCCGCCCAGCTTGCGGGCCCTAAAAGCCGTTTTGAGGTCATTTTAGCCGACGGAACTCCCGACGACAGCCTTCGCCCCGAAATCCAAGCGGCTGCCGAGGCCGCAGGCCTCGGCGTGACGGTCCTGTACCGTGCAGGGCTCCCCGTGAGCGACGCACGCAACGCCGCCGCCGCCGCGGCGCGGGCCCCATGGCTCATCTTCCTGGACTCGGATTGCCTGCTGCCCCAGGGCTACCTTGACGCGGTGGTCCAAGGCCTGGCCCGCGACGCGTGGGACGCCTTCGGCGGCCCGGATGCCGCCCCGCCCGACTTCAGCCTGCTCCAGAAGGCTATCAGCTTCGCCATGACGTCGGTACTGACTACGGGCGGCATCCGCGGCGGCTCCTCAAAGCCCACCGCCACCTACTACCCCCGGGGGTTTAATATGGGCATGCGCGCCGAGGCCTTCTGGGCCGTCGGCGGCTACGACACCCAATTCAAATGCGGCGAAGACGTTGAACTCAGCATTCGGGTGCGCGCGGCAGGCTTCCGCGTGGGCCTCATCCCCGAGGCCATCGTCTGGCACAAGCGCCGCGCTACCCTGGGTCAGTTTTACCGGCAGGTGCGCCGATTTGGTTCCGCACGAATTGCGCTGGCGCAGCGCCACAAAGGCCAAATGAAGCTGACCCATGCGTTCCCGTTTGCCTTCATGCTCGCCTGGATCGTGGCCCTTGGGCTGCACCTCACGGGTCTTTGGACTTGGCCCGTTCACCTTTTTCACGGCTACTTTATCGCAGTATTGGTGCTTAGCACCATCCAAAACTGCTCCCTCGGAGTCGGATTGCGCAGCGTCGCCGCCACTGCCGTAATGTTTGCTGGCTACGCCGTGGGCTTTGGGTCGGCGCTGCTAGGGCGGCCTTACCGCTAGTTAGTCCTTAAGGCAGAATTCCTCAAACTGCTTTAAGAACTCCAGGGGTTCAAAAACCGGATCACGGGATTTTTTATGCGACCTTAGGTTTTTCGCGAAGATGCTTGCTGAAAATTTTCGTGTGTTCTAGTAATTAAAAAATCAGCGCAAATCGCACTGGGTTCTGCCGGTAACCAAGTTATTATTGAATCACAAAAACGTACTTGCTCTGCACAAAGGATTGCATGGTACCCATCATTTCGGTTGAGGTCGTGAAGACATACCCACTTAGGTCCGATAAATCGGCTTGGTAGGACGAGTCGGCGCTCCAAGCGGTGCACGAATAGCCATTTTGAACGTCTGCTGCAATTAAGGGGATGTCGCTATTGAGGGTAAGTCGAGCATTTTTCAATTCCGTTCCACTGTAGGATGCAATGGTGTCCATCGTCGTTTGGCCTTGCCAGTCGTAGCGAACGTAGATCGGCTTGTTGGTTTCGTTTACTACGAGAAAATCGTAGATGTAGACGGTTTCTTTCGTGCAGGCGACCGCCAGCATACCGGCGAGGACAAGGGTGGTGAACTTTTTAATCATTGGTCTGGATTGTAAATTGATTGGTGGTTTGCTGGGCAGACCCTAAAGGTAACTAGCTACTTGCAGCTAGCAGCCCTTCTATCGCCAAGCGATAACCCATCCAGCCGAGGCCGCTGATGGTTCCGCGGGTGTAGGGTGCCAGGAGGGAAGCGCGGCGAAAGGATTCGCGGGCGTAGGTGTGGCTGAGGTGC
>JABMNC010000132.1 GCA_013205365.1 Cryomorphaceae bacterium
AAACCCTTTTTCGCAGTGCAAAAGAAGCATCGAAGCCATGGGTCGGTGCCGAACCGCCGGTTCCCTTCAGGCAGTCCGCACTTTTTGCGCTCGACAGCCAAGGCAAAAGACTTCGCATTGATCGCGATGCCCAGGGTTCCTGGCTTCGTTCCGACGGTTTTGCCATGGGAAGCGATCGTGACGTGGCTGCTTGGGCGTCGTCGAATCCGCAGGAGGTGAGCCCCAATGCACTCTTAAGGCTTGCCTACCAAGAGTGGATTATGCCCAATGCTTCCTACACGGGCGGGGCTGCCGAGGTTGCCTATGCCCAGCAACTTGCCCCATACTGGAGGAATTCCGGTTCTCCTCACGCATTGTGGAGGCTTCGCCACAGCTCGGCTTGGTTCCCAGCAAAGGCTCAAAAAGCCAGTCAACAATTTAGTGCGGACTTTTTTAGGGGTTCTTGGAATCCCCAACAGGTTCGCCAAAGTATTCTCGAAGAGGCCGGCGCACCGAACCGCAACGCACTTGTGCTCGCCGAGGAGTTTAAATCAAAAATTACCGAACGCTACGGCATGCCAGGGCTTGAGCAATCGGTGGCCGCTTGGGTAAAGCGAATCGGCAACGAAGAAGGCAAAATGCTAGAGCGTCTTCGCCGAGAAATCGCCCGCGGCCAGTCCAACAGGCTTAATCATCTGGCTACGCTGAGCGATAGCCTCCTGCCGTCAGGAACCCTTCAAGAACGCATTTGGACTCATTTTGACCTCGCGGAATACGCGGGAGACGATGCCCTTGGCCAATACCTCAAGGCGTTCTCGAGCACGCAAAATTGGGATGAAGCCGGTTGGTGGGAATTTCGCTGAACCTATTGCGGTCGCCTTACTTTTGCAGTAATGACCGACGCTATTCTAATTCTTGATTTTGGCTCCCAGTACACCCAGCTCATTGCGCGCCGGGTACGCGAGCTTCACGTTTATTGCGAAATCCATCCCTTTCACCACATCCCTAGCGATTGGCATCAGCAGTTTAAGGCCGTCATCCTTAGTGGGTCTCCCTATTCCACCCTCGAAGAGGCGGCACCCAATCCCGATTTATCGGAGTTTTATGGAAAAATTCCCCTGCTTGGAGTATGCTACGGAGCCCAGTTTATGGCCAAGACCCGCGGCGGAGAAGTAGCCCGAAGCACGCATCGTGAGTACGGTCGTGCTCATATCAACTTTCTCAAGAGCGATTCGCGCCTACTCGAGGGAATACCCTTGGGCAGCAGCGTTTGGATGAGCCATGGCGACAGCATCGTGCGGCTTCCGGCCAATGCGGTTGTGGAAGCTACCACCGAGAGCATTCCCGTGGCCGCATTCCGATTCCGCGATGAAGAAACCTACGGCATACAGTTTCATCCTGAAGTGGTGCATTCCGAGCACGGAACTCAATTGCTGCGAAACTTTGTCTATGAAATTGCAGGCTGTTCGCCGAGTTGGACGCCCGCAAGCTTTATTGACGAGTCAGTCGCTTCCTTAAAAAGCCAAATTGGAGAAGGCAAAGTCGTTCTCGGCCTCAGCGGAGGGGTGGATTCCACCGTGGCGGCAACCCTGCTTGATAGGGCCATTGGGAATAGGCTTCACTGCATATTTGTAAACAACGGACTCCTTCGCAAAAATGAATTCGAGAGCGTTCTGACGCAGTACGAGCACCTTGGTCTCAATGTGGTCGGGGTAGATGCCAGTGCAGAGTTCTACGAAGCCCTTCGAGGTCAGGAGGATCCCGAGGCCAAGCGCAAGGCAATCGGGCGCACCTTTATTGAGGTTTTTGACCGAGAGGCGCAACGCATTAAGGGAGTTGACTTCCTTGGGCAGGGAACCATTTACCCCGACGTCATCGAGTCTGTCAGCGTGAACGGACCAAGCGCCACCATTAAATCGCACCATAACGTCGGTGGTCTCCCTGATTATATGAAGCTTCAAATCGTGGAGCCGCTGCGCAGCCTGTTCAAAGACGAGGTCCGCCGCGTTGGAGCCGCCTTGGGCCTAAGGCCCGACCTTCTTGGTCGCCATCCCTTCCCCGGTCCAGGCCTCGCAATACGAATTCTGGGAGAGGTCACTGCCGATAAAGTAGCTATTCTTCAAGAGGTTGACCATTTGTTTATTCAAGGTCTTCGAGACGCAGGATTGTACGATTCGGTCTGGCAGGCGGGCGCAATACTTCTACCGGTCAAGTCGGTGGGTGTGATGGGCGATGAGCGGAGCTACGAGCAAGTAGTTGCCCTGCGGGCCGTTCAGTCCACTGACGGCATGACTGCAGACTGGGTGCACCTTCCTTATGATTTTTTGGCACGAACTTCGAATGCCATCATCAATCAAGTGCGGGGCGTGAACCGGGTCGTCTACGACATTAGTTCCAAGCCTCCCGCCACCATAGAATGGGAATAATCGACCTGGAACGCTAAAAATGGCATTACTCCGCACTGCCTCGATTTATCTTTTGCTGGCCACGGCATTCGCTGCCTCGGCTCAAAGCAGGGTGCATTGGGCGCTTGTACTCCCTTTTCAGATTCAAAACGACAGTACTGGGGCCAATCCGCAACGCATGGCCACAGAGTTCTATTCTGGGTTTAAGGCTGCTATGGATTCCGTGAAGTATTCGGGCGATCCAATCACCCTCGACATCTATGATTTTGATGAGACCCTGGGCCGAGTTATAAGCGTTCAAACCGACGGACTCAAGTTTTCTCAGTCGCCCAAGGAATTCATGCAAAGCCAAGAGGGTCAGGTGCTTCGCTATGTAATTGGCCCTTTTAGGGCTGAGGATTCAGAGGCTCTGGCACTTCATGCGAACCCTTCGACCTATGTGATTAATCCCGTTTCGAGGGATGTAAGCGTTTCGGGTCTTCCGCAGTTAATTGTCTGCGCGCCCAAAAGGTATTTGGAGTCTGAGTCTCTAGGGCGATTGGCGGCTAAAGATTTTAGCAGCAGCCCCAATTCACGCACGGTGCTTTTTGACCTCGGAGACAAGAACAGCCAACTTCAGCGAAGGGCTTTTTTCAAGGGATTTTCTCAATTTGGTGGCGACAGCAACCTAGTGCAGATTTGGGACGGTCGTCCCAATGCTAATTTGGTGGAGCGGGTAGGTCGCGACGATTTGATAAGTACTCGATTTGTGCTTCTTGACGATAAGGTCCTGAGCGCCGCACGAATTCTTCAGGGTCTCCGACTGCGCCCCGCCAGTGAAACGGAATTTTGGACCGTAAGCAATACCGTAAACAGTCCCTCACTGGATGCCTTTCTCTTGCTTCGCCAACCCATCGTCTGGGTGCAAACCGACCGCCTTGAATTTGCCTCCTACGACGCGGTTGACGAGCAAATTCACCGAGCGCTTGGTGATTCTAAGTCGCGTTGGGCTTGGTTGGGCTACGATACCGCACTCATGCTTTTGGTCAACGAACCAGGTCGCTACACCGGCCCTCGGCGCAGCTACGACTGGGGCTCAGAGCCTCAGGGCGGAGCCTACAACAAAGCGGTCGAACTCTACCGCTACGACCCCAAAGTGGGCGTGAACTCCGTACCCATTCCTGCGTTACCCTAAGGCGATGATTGCAGCGGGAATGTTTTTATTAGCCTATGTCCTAATGGAGGGCGCCGCTTGGGCCGCACACCGTTACCTAATGCACGGACCGCTCTGGTCCCTGCACGCGGACCATCACAGCAAAGAACCTGGATTTTTTGAGAAGAACGATGCTTTTTTCTTGATTTTCGCTATTCCCTCGTGGCTCTGCATCATGCTGGGAATGACGCATCAGGCACCGGCATCGACCGCCTTTGGTTTTGGTATTGCAGCCTATGGCTTTACCTACTTTTTGGTTCATGAAGTCTTTATTCACCAGCGCTTTCGCTGGTGGGTTCACACCGATAACGCCTACTTTAGGGCCGTTCGCCTCAAACACAAATGGCACCACAAAACCCTGGGCAAAGAGAATTCTCAGCACTTCGGCTTGCTTTGGGTGCCTTTGAGCTTGGTCCGAGAAGAGGCCCGCAAAATGAAGCTCGAGCAATGAAGGGCTTGTACCTTTTAATTGATGCCTTGGTTTTTGCTGGTCCGCTCACCCGTGCTTTTGAGCCGCGCATTCGCTACATAGGGCAAACCAAGCACCTAGCCATTGCGACCTTGCTTATGATGCTCTTGTTTATTCCTTGGGACGTTGCAAAAACTGCCTACGGTGTCTGGGGATTCAATCCGAAATACCTCATGGGTCCCTCTCTTTGGGGCCTGCCTCTTGAGGAATGGCTCTTTTTTATAGTCGTACCATGGGCCACCTTTTTTATCTACGAGGTTATGCAACTGTTCTTCCCATGGAAGTCCTCAAAGTCCGCCTCGTTTTGGTTAGTCGGATTCATCGGCCTCGCTTGTGCCGCCTTGGCTTTGACGCATACTGATCGCTGGTACACCCTTACCGCATCGGGCGGACTCGCCTTGGGTTCTGCCTGGCTTGTTTGGCGAAGGCCCTGGTGGACGGCTGCTTTTTTGCGAAGCTGGGGCCTAGGCCTCATACCGTTTTTTATGGTAAACGGAATCCTTACAGGAGCCTATTTAACCGAGCCAATCGTGTGGTATAATAATGCCGAGAATATGGGGATTCGTCTCGGGACGATTCCGATAGAGGACGCTTTGTATGGAATGCTTATGATGCTGATCTATACTGCCGGCGTTCATTGGTCGCGCAAGCAGCTTTGGAGCTCTAAGGGTAGATAGCCAGAGTACTGACAATACTGCAGTATGGTATCTGTAGCACGAACCCAATGCTTTGGTCCTTTTATGGTTCTCAAGTGAACGCCGAGGTCTTGTGCTTCGGTAAATACTCGAATACACCGGATCTTGGTCCATGGAGGAATACTTTGCAACAGCTTGCTAGCGCGGATAGACTTTTTAAGTAACTCGGGTCGTTGACGAGCGTAGCGTGATTGCGATAGTGAAAAAATGCTCGCAATGCACCAATCGGGTATTCTTAATAGTGGTATTGCAGATTTCATTTTTTAAATCTATCACTCACTAATTATTCTATAGTAAACTTATTGCGGGTTAATCATTAAATTTGCATCGAAATTCCGTTCTATGCTTACCCGACGACACCTACGCATCAAAACGATGCAAGCACTTTATGCGTACGTTCAGTCCGACCTCAGCGACGCAGAGTTGGGAGTCCGCCAGCTTGAGAAGAGCATCGGAGAAATACACCATCTCTACCTCTACGAACTCCGAATCTTTTGGCATTTTAGGCACTTTATGGAGGAGCGTCTTGAGCTAGAGCCCAACAAGCAGTTCGCGAATTCCGCCAGGCAGGCTCAGCTTAAGCACTTTTTGAATTTACCTTTCTTGACGCAGATTACCTCAGACGACGCGGTCATTAAGGCATGGGAGCAGCACGGAATTCACTGGGGAGAGTCGGTTGATGTGCTGAGGTCCTTGTTTTTTAAGTACTGGACCCAGTGGAGCGATAACCCGTTTTGGACCGCCCCCGAACTTCAGACTGCCGAGGCGCAGATTTCGCACATGCGCTTGTTCTATCGGGATTTTCTTGCCAACGAAGAAGTGCTCCATCAGCTCTACGAAGCAATAAGCATACACTGGTCCGACGACCTGGATGCCGCTCAGATGATGGCCGTGCAAACCATGCAGAATGCACGCAAAAATCAATCGGTGCTGGTCTCTCTTTATCGAGACAAAAAAGACTCGGAATTTGCTCGGGATCTCTACCTACACACCCTTCGTAATGCCCAGGAATGGAAGGAGCGTATGATAAGTAAGGCCAAGCAATGGGATTTTGACCGCATGGCCCCAGTGGACCGAACCATTGTGCAGATGGCCCTCAGTGAAATCGTAGCCTTTGCCGAGATTCCGGTCAAGGTTAGCATTGACGAAGCCATTGAAGTTGCCAAGCAGTATGGCTCACCCAAGGCAGGTTCTTTTGTAAACGGACTCTTGGATGCCTTAGTGGAGGACCTTAAGGCAGAAGGTCGCATTCAAAAGTTAGGAAGAGGGCTAATTGGCGCCTAATTTTGCCGCCATGAATACACGTCTTTTTACCGCCTTCGCCGCAGCGAGCCTTTTATGGTCTTCCTGCGCCAACCCTAGTGATCAGGTTAAATCCCAAGAAGAGCGAATGGCCTTGCAGGCAGTGCAAAGCGCAGAGCTTCCGATTATTACGTTTATGGCGGAGTCGCACGACTTCGGCAGCATCAACGAAGGCGAAGTAGTTGACACGGAATTTAAATTCACGAATACCGGAGAAGCTCCGCTCATCATTTCTGCGGCCCAAGGCAGCTGTGGCTGCACGATTCCTGAATACCCGAAGGCTCCTATTGGCCCTGGTGAAGAGGGAAGGATTCTTGTGAGCTTCAACAGCGAAGGCAAGCCAAACCAGCAATCCAAAACGGTCACCTTGACAACCAACGCGGTCCCAAGCACTAAGGTGCTCACCATCAGCGCAAACGTTACTCCAAAATCCAAATAACTATGAATCTTTTTCTGCAAGCCAATGCTGAGGGTGGAATCGCCGGCTTTTTGCCCCTGATTGCCATTCTTGCTGTTATGTACTTTTTCTTTTTGCGTCCGCAAATGAAGCGCCAAAAAGAAGAGACCAAGTTCCGCAGCGTACTCTCCAAGGGAATGCGCGTGGTAACAAGCTCGGGCATTCACGGCAAGATTTCAGACCTGGACGAGCACACTTTTGTGCTTGAATCCGAGAACAGCCGCCTACGGTTTGAGCGTTCTTCGGTGAGCAAAGAGCTCACGGCCTCGCGCTTCCCAGAGAGTGCCAAGGTTGAGGAGAAGAAGTAATTTTCCTTTGGTTTAAGGGGATAGGGGAGTGATTCCCCAAGGCGAAGCGAGATTTTTTTAAATGCGCTTGAGCTGCTCCTTCAGCATTTTGAGCTGCTCCGAGAGCATGCCTTTGTCGTCAAGTTTTTTAGCCTCAGTCAACAAAGCTTGGGCTTCCTGCTTGCGTCGTCGTGACATAGCCATACCGGCCAGTTGCATTTTGGCAAGGGCCTGATCGGACTTCATTCGCAATCCCGTGTTAAGCGCCTTGCGCATAAAGGATTCCGCCTGAGCAAGATTGGTCTGCGACAGCATGAGTCCGCGCAAAAAGAAGTAGTAGGCCAACTGCCCTTTGATTAGGGTTTGGTCCGGATGCTTAAGGGAGTCGAGCTGGCTATTTGCCTTGGTGAAATTTTGAGACCGCAGGTACCATAGGGCCATTAAAATGCGTTCGTTGCGAAAGTGCAGAAGAACGGGGAAGCCCGCCATCAAGGTAAGAAAAATGCCATTTCCCCAGCTTCCGTCGATGTATTGGTAGGTTGCAAAGGCCAAAATTGCTGCGGCCAAGGCCAGGCGTAGGTAGCGTCGAATCATGGCGCAAAAGTAGGTCAGGAGCCCCAGAGGATTTTTATTCTACGGTTGATTCTTCTTGGATTTCATTATTGTTGTCTTGGGTCTGCTTTGGCAGTCGGTCGCGCAGTTCCCATACAGGGTTTTTTAGGTTATCAACCTGGCATGTGCAAAACTTAGTGGACTTAACCTTGGCGTAATTGACTAAGGGGCTAATTTCAGCACAGATTAAATCGCTCTCTATGCCAGTTGCTTCTAAGAAGGTTCGCAAGATTTTTGTGCTCGACACCTCGGTCATACTCTACGACCACAACGCCATCATGAATTTTGAAGAGCACGATGTGGCCATACCCATCCCGGTTCTTGAGGAATTGGACGAGTTCAAAAAAGGGTCCGATACCAAGAATTTTGAGGCGAGGGAGTTCATTCGCATGCTCGATAAAAAGGCCGGAAACAAGTCGCTGACCGATTGGATTTCTTTGGACGGACCCAAACGCGGGAAGTTCCGCGTAATAATGGATACTCCAGGCCTGGGCGTGGACGCCATCTCAATTTATGGAGCGGGCAAGATGGATCACAAGATTCTCAATGCTGCCCTGTATTTGAAGGAACAGGAGCCCCAACGCCCAGTGATACTCGTGACCAAGGACATTAATTTGCGCCTTAAGGCCAAGGCCCTTAATGTTCAAGCAGAGGACTACCTCACGGGTAAGGTTAAAGAAAGCGACACCGTTTTTACTGGAAGGGCTGAGCTCGATGGTTTCCCAGAGAAGCTTCTTCAAACGCTTTATGAGCAAAAAAGTGTGCTCATTGATTCCAGTCAAAAGGCCAACCAAAAGCTCAACCTCAAGCCCAACATCTTTTATATATTAAAGTCGGGTAAGAACAGCGGCCTGGGATTTTACAATGCACAAACCTCGGAGATGGAGTTGGTAGAGAAGTCCGCTTATTATGGCATTAAGCCGCGGAACTCAGAACAGACGTTTGCGCTGCATGCCATCATGAATCCGCACATAAAATTGGTTACGTTAACGGGTGTGGCCGGAACCGGCAAAACCCTTCTGGCCTTGGCGGGTTCGCTAGAGCAAAGGCGCGATTTTAAGCAGATTTATCTTGCGCGACCCATTGTGCCTCTGAGCAACCGCGACATCGGATTTTTGCCCGGAGATGCCGAACAAAAAATTAATCCCTACATGCAGCCCTTATGGGACAACCTTAAGTTCATCAAAAACCAGTTCGGCGAGCGGGACCGCAACTACAAGCAAATCGATGAGATGGTTGCCAACGAGAAAATCCTAGTAACTCCACTTGCCTACATACGCGGGCGATCCTTGAGTAACGTGATTTTTATTGTTGACGAGGCTCAAAACCTTACTCCGCACGAAGTAAAAACCATCATTACTCGAGCAGGAGAAAATTCAAAGTTCATTTTCACCGGAGACGTGCGCCAAATTGACACCCCCTACCTCGACGAGCAATCCAATGGCCTGAGCTACCTCGTAGATCGACTTAAGGGTCAACCGCTATATGCGCACGTTTCGCTAGCCAAGGGTGAGCGAAGCGAACTCGCTAACTTAGCTAACGACATGCTCTAGGCTAGTTGGAGCGTGGACCTGCGGCTTTAATCTCGGCTGCGGTACCCTCTTCGAACTTGGTAAAATTGGCCTGAAACAGCGAACCTAGGCGCTGGGCACCAGCATCATAGGCCTCCTTGTCAGACCACGTTGCTCGGGGGTCAAGAAGTTCAGACCCAACCCCAGGGCATTCTGAAATACGGGCTAATCCGAAGTAGGGATCGGTCACGGTGGCTGCTGAATCGAGCTCTCCCGACATGGCTGCCTGAATAAGTCTGCGCGTATTTTTTAGTGAAATCCGCTGACCGGTGCCGTAGGCTCCTCCGGTCCATCCGGTGTTGACCAGCCAAACTTGAATATCAGTGCCCGAGAGTTTGCTCATGAGCATCTCCGCATATTCTGAGGGGTGAAGCGGCATAAATGGTGCTCCAAAGCAAGCAGAGAATGCAGCTTTTGGTTCGGTTACTCCTGCTTCGGTGCCGGCTACCTTGGCGGTGTAGCCACTCATAAAGTGGTAGGCGGCCTGCGCCCGAGTCAGTTTCGAGAGCGGAGGCAAGATTCCGTAAGCATCTGCGGTCAAGAAGAAGACGTGCTTTGGGGCCGGACCCTGCGAGGGAAGTACGCAGTTATCAATGTGGTCGATGGGGTAGGAGACCCTCGTGTTTTCGGTAATCTTCTTATTGGAATAGTCGGGCGTTCCCTGCGCGTCGAGAAGTACATTTTCAAGCAAGGCTCCCGGGCGAATGGCCCTAAAAATTTCAGGCTCCTTTTCTTCGGTGAGGTCGATGACCTTGGCGTAGCATCCGCCCTCGAAGTTGAACACCAGTCCGCCTGCGGTCCAGCCGTGCTCGTCGTCGCCAATAAGTTGGCGATTGGGGTCGGCACTTAGGGTGGTTTTACCCGTGCCCGAGAGTCCGAAGAATAGTGCGGTAGAACCGTCCCTACCCATGTTGGCGGAGCAGTGCATGGGTAGGGTGTTGTGCTGCGTAGGCAGCAAAAAATTCAAAGCGCTAAAAATGCCCTTTTTCATTTCGCCGGTATAGCCCGTGCCGCCGATGAGAATGGTTTTGTCCTCAAAGCTTAGAATGGCAAAGTTGCCCTGGCGGGTTCCGTCGCGCTCGGCTTCGGCCTCAAAACCTGGTGCGTGCAGAATGGTCCATTCGGGATCCAGGCCTGCAAGTTCATTCGTAGTTGGGCGAAGGAACATGTTGTAGCAGAACAAATTATGGTCAGGGAACTCATTAATCACTCGAATGCTGATGCGCACGGAATCCTCAGCGCCGGCAAAGGCGTCGCGCACAAAGAGGTTCTTGCCGTCGAGGTAGTGCAAAACCTTAGACTTAAGCGCGGCGTAGTGTGCTTTATTAAAGGGAATGTTAACGTTTCCCCACCAAACCCGGTCTTCGGTCAGGCTGTCGCGAACGATAAAGCGGTCCTCCGGTGCGCGACCAGTAAACTTGCCAGTAAGAACGTTTAAAACTCCGTTTGAAGTGAGCGCTCCTCGATTGGCCTCAAGGGCATGTTGAGTGAGGGTTTGAGGATCAAGCTGATACTGTAATTTGGACTGGCTAAGGCCAGCAATAGTTAATGGACGTTCAGAAATACTAGGGTTCATTGGAGTAGATGATCAAGGGGGTTACCGCAAAATTAAGGTACCTTGCACCCTCATTCGAACACTGTGAACAAAATCGCTGTCCTCGGAGCAGGTCGTTCTGCCGGCCCCCTCATTGAATACTTAGCGACCCACCCCGATTCTAGGGCTTGGGAATTAAGTGTTTATGATCAAGATTCCGAATCCTTGGCACAAAAATGCCGGTCCTTTGAAAATGTTGTATTTACCGCCTGCGACCTAAACAATGAAGAATTGCTCGATAGCATCATTAAATCGCACGATGTGCTGGTTTCTATGCTGCCGGCATTCATGCACCTTCCCATAGCGCGGCGCTGTGTTCAGGAGGGCAAGCACCTGGTTACGGCGTCCTACATCAGCCCAGAAATGCAGGCTTTGGACCAAGAAGCGCGGGCAAAAGGATTGGTTTTTGTCAACGAGTGCGGAGTTGATCCGGGTATCGACCACATGTCCACCATGGAAATTCTGAATCGATTGACCTCTGAAGGGGCGCGAATCACCTCTTATGAGAGCTTTTGCGGAGGTATCCTAGCCCCCGAAAGCCCTACGAACCCCTGGGCCTACAAGTTCTCGTGGAATCCGCGTAATGTGGTATTGGCAGGTTCCGGAGGAGCAGTGCACTTTATTCAGGAGAACAAATACAAGCACATTCCCTACCACCAAGTATTTCGCCGCACGGAATTCTTAGAAATACCGGGCTACGGACGTTTTGAGGGCTATGCCAACCGAGATTCCTTGAAGTACCAGTCCGCCTATGGCCTAAATGGCATTGGGACTATGTACCGCGGAACTCTGCGTCGCCCTGGATTTTGCAGGGCCTGGGATGTTTTTGTCAAACTCGGCTGCACCGACGACAGCTATCCCTTGGAGCAAGTGGATAAGATGACCCACCGGGACTTCTTAAATACCTTTTTGGCCTATCACTCGTCAGACAGCGTGGAGCTAAAGCTCATGCACTACATGAACATCAGCCAAGATTCTGACCTGATGGAGAAGTTCGAGTGGTTGGGGCTTTTTACCGACGAGTCAATAGGCATTAATGAGGGTACTCCGGCCCAGGTTCTGCAGCATATTCTCCTGAAGAAGTGGACCATGACCGACGCCGATACCGACATGGTCGCCATGATTCACCGCATTGAGTATGAGCTTTCTGGAGTCCGCCATCGACTGCAGTCTTCGCTTGTGGCTAAAGGGCGCTCCAAAGACGCAACGGCTATGGCCATTACCGTGGGATGGCCCGTTGCGATGGCTACCCGTTTGGTGGCCTTAAACCTGATTCCCGAGCGCGGAGTACTGATGCCCAACTTGGCTTCTTTGTACCAGCCAATTCTCGCAGAATTGGGCGAGCGCGGAATCCACTTCGACGAGCGGGTTCAGAGGCTGTAGAGTTCCTCTGGTGCGCAGAGGTAGAGGGTAGTGTTTGGTTTGTCGAGGCGTTCGATAAATGCGTCAACCACAGGAATGAGCACGGCCTGTTCCCGGCCTTCTACCTGGATCTCAAACAAATCCTGAGACGGATACTCCAAAACCCTTATTAACTGCATCCTGACCGCAATTCCCGGATTGACCACGGTATATCCGGGCAGCTCGTGGTAGTAGAATTGATCTTCTTTGAGTTCTGGAAGCAAGGCTTCGGGAAGCCATAAAACGCTGCCTATTAGTGCCTGCGCGGCAGCTTCTCCTTCAATTCCGTCGAAGCGCACAATAGACTCGTCGGCTTTCACGCCACGGCTTGTTTCAATAAAAATGGGAATGGCTTTGCCTTGATTCTCAAGGAAGAAGGCATCAAGATCGTCGTAAGGGCTCGGGTCGTCCGCAGTTATGCGAACAACAACGTCTCCTTTAAAACCGTGCTTTTTGCGGACGTAGCCCACCTGGAAGTAGCCCTCCACCGAACTGTCGTATTATTCCGTTACCGCAGCAGAATCGTCCGATTCTGTTGCTTCAGGGGCTTCTTTTGCTTCTTCGGATGCGGCTTCTGCTACAACCTCAGGAGCAACTTCTTCTGCAACTTCAGGAGCGGCTTCTGCTGCAACCTCAGGAGCAACTTCTGCTACAACCTCAGGAGCAACTTCTTCTGCAACTTCAGGAGCGGCTTCTGCTGCAACTTCAGGAGCGGCTTCTGCTGCAACTTCAGGAACGGCTTCTGCTGCAACTTCAGGAGCGGCTTCTGCTGCAACTTCAGGAACGGCTTCTGCTGCAA
>JABMNC010000133.1 GCA_013205365.1 Cryomorphaceae bacterium
ATAACCGCCACGAGGTTTCCCTTTGCAGTGTAGCGATAGGCGTCATCAGGGTTAGCCGCTATGTCGAGGCAGGGTTCAGCCACCCCTGGCGAGTAGGCAATGCTCAGGTCGCGCTGCGAGGTCGAGGGCTTGGTCGGGACCACCTCTACCTTGCCGGGGCGCTTACCCTCATGGTATTCCAGTACATCGAGCTTGCGAATCGGCGTTTTATTCATACTGCAAAGGTCCGTAGAAATTTAATATTCGAGGCGACAGCGGCGACTTAACTTTGGCTTAACAAACGGGTTCGCCCAATTAAACGATTTTAACGTGTATACCGGACTGCTTCACAGCCACCGCAGCTTAGCCTACCTCTTCATTCTCACCTCACTGGCTGCGGTTATTTTGGCCCTTGTCAATCGTCTGCAAAACAAACCCAGCAGCAAAACGCTCAACATCCTTACCCTGGCGAGCCTAGCAACCGGCCACCTTCAACTAATCTTGGGCCTTAGCCTATACTTTGTAGGCCCATGGTTTGGTCTTTTGAGCGAGAATCCCGGCGAAGTAATGCGCGACAGCGGACTACGGTATTTTGCCGTGGAACACATCAGCACCAACCTTATCGGCATCGCCCTGGTTACCGTGGGCCGAGTTCGGTTCAAAAAACACACGCTCGACAGCCGCAAGCACCAGGCTGTTATCGCCTTCATCGGACTCGGACTTTTGCTCATCGCAAGCCGCGTACCCTGGAGTCGCTTGCTCTAACTTAGCTGCATGATTGATCCGCGACCCCGCACGGGGCCAGAGCGCTGCGTACTAGTAGGTGCCGTCACTCGCTTTCAGGACGAAACCAAAGTTCAGGAGTACCTCGAGGAACTTCGCTTTTTGGCCGAAACCGCCGGAGCGGAGACGATTGCCCTCTTTACCCAAAAACTCGACCGTCCCGACCCCAAACTCTTCTTGGGTTCCGGAAAAATGAACGAGATCAAGGAATACGTAGGCGAGCACGAGATCGACCTCGTAATCTTTGACGACGAGCTCAGCCCCTCGCAGCTTAAAAACATTGAGAAACTTTTGGAG
This sequence comes from Cryomorphaceae bacterium, assembly GCA_013205365.1. GTDB lineage: Bacteria > Bacteroidota > Bacteroidia > Flavobacteriales > Schleiferiaceae > TMED14. The sequence goes on from JABMNC010000133.1 coordinate 1,060, forward strand.
GTCAAGGTCATGGACCGCACCAACCTAATTCTCGATATTTTTGCGGCCCGCGCCCAGACTTCCTATGCGCGAACGCAGGTCGAACTGGCCCAGTACGAGTACCTACTGCCCCGACTGACCCGCATGTGGACCCACCTGGAGCGCCAAAAGGGCGGCATCGGAATGCGTGGTCCGGGCGAAACCCAGATTGAGACCGACCGCCAAATCATCAAGCAAAAGATTTCGAACCTCAAAGAAAAACTGACCGTCATCGACCGTCAAATGGCCACGCAGCGCGGCAACCGGGGTGCACTGGTGCGCGTAGCCCTAATTGGCTACACCAACGTGGGTAAGTCCACGCTAATGAACGCCTTGAGCAAGAGCGAAGTTTTGGCAGAAAACAAGCTTTTTGCCACCCTCGACACCACCGTGCGCAAGGTCGTCATTGGCAACCTTCCCTTTCTGCTCACCGACACGGTGGGCTTCATACGCAAACTCCCAACCCAGCTGGTCGAGTCGTTTAAATCGACCCTCGACGAGGTGCGCGAAGCGGACCTTTTGCTTCACGTGGTCGACGTCGCCCACCCTAACTACGAGGACCATATGGAATCCGTGAGCGGAATTCTGCACGAACTGGGTTGCCAAGACATTCCGCAAATTGTAGTCTTCAACAAGATCGACGCCTGGACCCCGCCGGTCGACGAAGAGGGCCGGCCCATGGGCAGCCTCGACGAACTAAAGTCTGCATGGGCTCGCCGCAGCCAGGGCCAGTCTGCCTTTATAAGCGCCCTGCACAAAGACCAGTTCGACGCCCTTCGCGAGATGATTTACCGCAGCGCTGCTACCATACACGCGGTGCGCTTCCCGTTTGATACCTTTTTGTACTGATTTCGGCGCGGAACGCTCCGCGCTACCTTTGCACCATGCCAGTACGAAGCCTTGACTTTGCTCCGGAACACCCCCTGTTCCATTCCCGTCCCGTCGAGCATCCCGCCGAGGTTCCCTTTGCCCTGGCTGCTGACGCCGAAGGCAACATCGAGGAGCACCCCCTGCTGCGCTGCATGGGCCGCACCGGCAACGACCTGGTGCCGCTGAGCCCCGAAGACTTTATTCCCCTGCCCGAGGGCTCTGAGTTTTTTACCCTTCCGGGCCGTAGCCCCATGGGATGGAACCCCGAAGGCCTTAAAGCCGAGCAGCTGGACGGTGACTCGGTGGCCGCATTTGTGAGCCCTGGACACACGCAAACCTATTTGGCCGCCTACCAAAAAAAGGGGCCGGCCCCAATCCTACCCCTCTACTCCTACACGGCTATTGGCTGGTTTGACGGGCGCTTTTGGACCACCGCCGTGCGCGTCGACCCCGACCTGCGCCAAGACGTCAGCCAGTTTCACGCTCCCATGATCGAGGGCGCGGTGGACCGCATGAAAAAGCGCTTCCCCGACAACCGCCTGATTGAGCACTTGGCCACGCAGTGCGCCGGTAGCTACCAGTGCCGCGCCGCCCAAAACTTCTTTCTCGAGCGCTGGGAACTGCCCATCCCCTCGTCGCCCGCCTGCAATGCCACCTGCCTGGGCTGCATTTCGCTTCAAGAAGACGAAGACGTGCACAGCGCGCACTTTCGCTTAAAGTTCGTTCCGGACCCTCAGGAGATTGCCGACATCGCCCTGCACCACCTCGAGCAGGCGCCCTACCCCGTCATGTCGTTTGGCCAGGGCTGCGAGGGCGAGCCCCTTCTGGTGGCCGACACCTTGGCCGAAGCAATTCGCCGCGTGCGCGCCGTGACCGACCGCGGAATTTTTAACATCAACACCAACGGGTCGCGCCCCGACGACGTCGCCAAGCTTTGCGAGGCTGGGCTGCGCAGCATCCGCGTGAGTTTGAATTCCGCCCAAAAAGAGTGGTACACTGGCTACTACCTGCCGCGGAACTACGAATTTGAAGCCCTCGCCGAGAGCCTCAAGGTCGTGCGCCAGCATGGCGGGTGGGCGAGCATCAACTACTTTGTGTTCCCTGGATGCACCGACACTCCGGCCGAGTGGGACGCGCTGCAGCGCCTGATCGAGTCGACCGACCTGAGCATGATTCAGTGGCGCAACTTCAACATCGACCCCGACTGGTACTTTAAAAAGCTGCGCAAGCAGCCCGACGGAAACCCCTTTGGCGTGCTCGAGCTGATGCACCGCGTGCGCGAGCAGTACCCGCACATCGCCTACGGTTATTTCAATCCGGCGGCCGAAACCCAGACCTACTACAACGCCAAGCGCGCATGAGCCTTCGCATCGACGTCGCCGTAGCGCCCTGGACCGACTACGAGCTGCTGGACAGCGGCAACTTTGCCAAGCTCGAGCGCTTTGGCAGCCAAGTGCTTTGGCGCCCTGAGCCCCAGTCAGTGTGGACTCCGTCGCTCACCCCCGCCGAGTGGTCGAAGCTGGCCGACGCGCACTTTAGCCGGTCAAAGCAAAACCCCGAGTCGGGCGATTGGGCCCTCAAGCCCGGAACCCCCAGCCAATGGCCCCTCACCTACGACCTGCGCGACCATCAGCTCACGCTGGGCCTCGAGCGCACGGCGTTCAAGCACCTGGGCGTCTTCCCCGAGCAGGCCAGCAACTGGGAATGGATTTATGACCAGGTCGCGATAACCGGGCCAGACACCAAGGTCCTCAACCTCTTTGCCTACACCGGCGGAGCCAGCCTCGCCGCCCGCGCCGCCGGCGCCGACACGACCCACGTGGACTCGGTCCGCAAGGTGGTCGACTGGGGCCGCCGCAACATGGAGGCCAGCGGGCTCGACGGCATCCGTTGGGTGGTCGAAGACGCCGCCACCTTTGTGCACCGAGAGGTCAAGCGGGGCAAGACCTATCAGGGAATTTTGCTAGATCCGCCCGCATACGGCCGCGGACCCGACGGAGAAAAGTGGGTTCTAGAAGAAGACATCGACGGACTGCTGCGCGACTGCGCCGCCTTGCTGGCTCCGGGCGGATTCCTCGCCCTCAACCTCTATTCGAT
>JABMNC010000134.1 GCA_013205365.1 Cryomorphaceae bacterium
AGGGTCTCTACCCTAGACTCCTTCCAGGCCCAAACGCTTGGTGCAACGAGCTGAACCACCCGGCGCTCGCTGCGCCAAGGGCGCTTCGCCATCCACTTGGCCAGGCGCAGGTTGAATCCCGGGTAGTCCACCAGCAGCACAAGGTCCCAGGGTTCCTCGAGGATTGCCTTTGCCTCGCGAAGGTTGGCCAAAACCCTGCGGCTGTTGCGCAGCACGTCAAGGAAGCCCATAAAGGCAAGGCTCTCCAGCCCGCGAAGCACGGGTTTGCCCATTGCCCGGCTGAGTTCGGGACCTCCCCAAGCATCAAAATACCAATCAGGCTGCACCGAGCGAAGTGCGCGCAGGAATTCCGCACCCAAAACGTCGCCAGAGGCTTCGCCGGCTAATATAAAAACGCGTTTTATAGCCATTCCCACCGCCAATAAACCGCAAGAATGAGGTATAAAGCGCTAATGAGCACAATACTGAAGGCCATGCGGTAGCGCTTCAAAACGATGGCAAGCGTCAAGTAAATCCCCTCAAGCACCAGCGAAATTCCCAAAACCCGGTTGAGCAAATAGGCCCAAAGGTCAGAATCCAGCTCTGCAACGGGAGGCAAGTTCGGGTAGGTCGCCAGCAAAAAGGACCAGGCGAACCAGGGCGTACCCGCGGCAACGGCAAGACCCATGTAGGCTTCGAGTCGCTCTCTGCGGGGACCAGGGCTCATTGTTGGTCGAGTCGGCCTTTTAGTTCAGCCAAAGCGCCGTGAGCGGTAAGGTCAAAACGGGTCGGAACCACACTGACATACCCATTATCAAGGGCCCAGATGTCGGTATCGGTAGCCCCGTCGGGGTTAAAGTAATCCCCGCGCATCCAAAAATAGGGCTTGCCATAGGGGTCAAAGCGCTCCTCAAACTCTTCCTTCCAGAAGCCTAGGGCCTGGCGGGCCACCTTGATTCCGGCATAGGGCGCCTTATCGGCATGCGGAAAATTCACATTAAGGCAGGTACCTTGAGGCAAGCCATGATCGAGCACGTTTCGCGCAATTTGCTTCAGATAGGGTTCTAGGGAACTAAAGTCCGCGTCCCAACGGGAGTCCAAAAGACTGAATCCAATGCTAGGCACGGCCTGCATGGCACCCTCTACTGCGGCCGACATAGTCCCGCTGTAGATGACGTTGACGCTTGCGTTGCTGCCGTGGTTGACTCCACTAACGATTAAATCGGGCTTGCGATCCTTGAGTACTTCGTGCAGGGCGAGCTTCACGCAGTCTACTGTGGTACCGCTGCAGGAGTATTCTGTTTGCGGGCCTGCGTCGATTTCCATCGGCCTAAGACGCAGGGAATCGTGCAGCGTAATAGCGTGACCCATGCCACTTTGCGGGCTGTCTGGCGCCACGACAACAACCGTCCCCAAGCCGTTCATGGCATGGATCAAGTGACGGATTCCCGGCGCTGTGATGCCGTCGTCGTTGGTAACCAAAATCAGGGGTAGATTCATGGGTGCAAATTAAGTAGGGAGCGTTAGCAAAATCAGGCACAAGATTTGTACTTTTCCACTCACTTATCGACCAAACTATGATTTTTATTATCCTCCTCCTTTTTATGGTTGCCGGCTTCGCGGTGCAAGCTCGCTTAAAGAACCGTTTCAAAAAGTATTCCGAGAGCTACCTCTCCAGCGGACTCTCTGGAGCCGAGGTTGCGCGGCGCATGCTCAATTTCTATGGGCTTGACAGTGTTCAGATCATTAGTGTACCTGGCCAGCTTACCGACCACTACAATCCAGCCAACAAAACCGTGAATTTGTCTCCCGAGGTCTACGAGGGCAGAAACATCTCCGCTGCTGCGGTTGCCGCCCACGAGTGCGGGCATGCGGTGCAGCACGCCACGGCCTATGCATGGCTGACCATGCGCAGTAAAATGGTTCCGGTGGTGAGCTTTAGCGGCAAAATCATGAACATGGTGTTTTTGTTTTCTATTTTGGGAATGAGTGTCCTCGGTCTTGGTTTTGAGCAGGCCCTTGTAGTAGTAATTGCAGCACAGGCTGTCGTGGCCACATTTGCCATAGTCACCCTGCCGGTAGAATACGACGCTTCACGCCGTGCCTTAGTTTGGCTGCAGGGAGCAGGCATTACCGATGCCAGCAACCACCACCAGGCAGAGGACGCGCTTAAGTGGGCTGCGAGAACCTACCTAGTAGCTGCCGCAGCAGCAGTAACCCAGCTGCTCTACTACATTATGCTTTACATGGGTCGCAGGGACTA
>JABMNC010000135.1 GCA_013205365.1 Cryomorphaceae bacterium
CAGTATAAAGGTATTTGCCCCCTCCGGTAGTCTGGTCTCCGGCAGGCCCTGTTCCAAATGTTGCGGTGGGACCGGTCCGCACCGACCAGCCAAAACCAGCGGTAAGGGGGTTGGGCGAGACCTCGTAGTTGCGTCCTGAGGGAGGGTTGCCCATGGGGAATACTCCTCGGTGTAGGGTACCTGAGGTGCCAGCACCAGTGCCAGACATCCAGAAGAATTGTTCAAAATTCTCAAGATAGGGGAACTGGGTAACCACAAAGGGGAAGCTGTTGGGCAGCGCGGGGCCACAGGTGGCAGGAGGCGAAGGATCGCGCCAAAAGGTATTGAAGGTAATTGCCGCAGCAGTAGAAGGCGATCGAGCAGTGTTCTCGTCGCAGGCACAGTCGTAGGCAAGCACGTACCAATCTACGGTATCTCCCACCACAAGGTTGTTGAAGGTATGGGTGTACTCCGAAGAGTCAGGGCAGTTGGCCGTATTGATGGCCGTCATGTTAAGCCAATTCCAAATTCCGTTGTTGAGTCGATAATGCAGCACCACAGAATCCATCCCTGACTTGGGCAGAATTTTATCGATTGCTCGCAGGCGAATCTGTTCGGAGGCTTGATAGCGCGCTCCAATGGGTTCCCTCCGCGGATTCAAGTTCCAATTAATGGTTGGGGGTATTAGCTCACAGGGCGCTGCCTCCACCTTTAAATTGTCCACAAACCAGCCAGCGGTGTTGGCCGTACCACTAGGGACTCGGTACTGAAGGGCAAACCGCACTAAAACCTGGGCAAATCCGGTACCGGTGCCCGTGGGTCCGCTGCCTGCAATGCTCGAAATATCAAAAACTTCGTTGGACCACCAGCCGTTGGTTGGGGCTATTCCTTGGCCTACTGTAGTAGCTCCGCCCCAAAAAGGTGTGGTCGCAGAGTTTGCATACATGATTTCATTGACGTAGCCGAGGGTTGCAAAGCTGGAGCTCGCTCCCCGGTAGTGAGTGCCCGAGAGGGTACTCCAAGTTTGGCCGTTGTTGGTCGAGACGCTTATGTATCCGCGTTGGCCAAAGTGGATCTTACCAATGTGGTCAAACGAGAGTCGAACAAAGGAGTTTCCAAGAGTTGAAAAAGCTAAAGTCTGAAAGAAAAGGGTGTCTTGCGGCAGGACACTGGCGTGGTAGCTGTGCGTTCCGCTCACGCTTAATGCGCTAGTGTCGTTCCAGAACAGGCTAGGGCCAGGCTGGGTGTGAAAGGTGGTTACGTTGTGCGGCGGTGAGTCAAAATCCTCACTGTATACGGTAGTTATCTGTGCTTTAGCGCTGAAATTCAGCACAATGCTGACTATGGCAACCAAGCCAATGCGGCGTACTAAGTTTCTCATATCGTGCATTCTTTGCTCTTTTTGGGAATCCCAAGAACTTCAAATATACGAGAACTAGCGGAGTGTTTTTCTATCGAATGTTCAGCCGTAGCCTTGAATCGTCATTCAAAAACCCCTCTAGCGAGTCGCCGGGCTTCACGGGCCCAACTCCGGCCGGAGTGCCGGTAAAAATAATGTCGCCTTTTTTGAGGGTGAAGTAGGTGCTGATGAAGGCAATTAGGTCTTCAAGGGGAGTTAAAAAATCGCGGGTATTGCCGTTTTGCACTGTTTCGCCATTCTTCTCAAGGCGGATTTGGTGATCCGTGGGTTCGGCAGGCATGGGGCTCCAGGTTCCCAGTACCGCACTGCCGTCAAAACCCTTTGCACGCTCCCATGGTAGACCCTTGTTTTTGAGTTCCGTTTGCAGGTCACGAGCCGTGAAGTCAAGACCAACGGTCATGGCATCTAAATATCGGTATGCGAAGCGAGGTTCGATGAACTTACCAACTTTACCTATGCGCAGTACCCATTCGATTTCATGGTGCACGTCCTGGGTCCAGGGCGGAATCACAAAGGGGTTCCGAGGCGGAAGCAGGGCGGAATCGGGCTTGCAAAAAATAACAGGTTCCTCGGGCAGGCTATTCCCGAGTTCCAGGGCATGGGCCTTATAGTTGCGGCCAACGCAGACAATTTTCATCGCATTCGCAGGCGTATCGCCGTCAGAATTTTCTTCGTAAACAGCGGGAAGTCCGCGTTCTGCAGCCAGGAGTAGTACCCGGAATCCTTGGAAAGCACGTGGCTCACGCGCTGCCCTTTGTACTTCCCAAAGCTGAACTGCTCCTGACCCTCGCTGTCGTACGTTATGAAGCCAGCGAAGTCTGCTGCTTTATTCATCGTACTGAAGTCGCTCAGGGCTGGAACTTCTCTCGGTAGGTCTTCGTAACGCAAGAGCTGGGCCTTGAGAACATCATAGGTCGCCCTAACGTCTGCTTCGGCACTGTGGGCGTTCACCAGGTCGGATTCGCAATAAAACTTCAGTGCGGCAACGAGGGTGCGCTGCTCCTTTTTATGAAAAATGTTTTGCACATCAATGCTCCGGCATTGGCTCAAATCAAAATCGCTTCCGGCGCGCAGGAGTTCCTCGGCCAGTAGGGGAATGTCAAACTTATTGCTGTTGTAGCCCACCAGGTCGCTGCCCTGAAGCATTGGTACGAGTTCTGGCAAGATTCCTTCAAAAGCGGGAGCGTCGGCTACGTCAGCATCACTGATTCCGTGAATTTCGGTTACTACTGCAGGGATTGGAATGCCCGGATTCACCCGCCAGGTTTTCACGGTTTCGCTGCCGTCAGGCTGGATTCGCAGCACGCATAGCTCTACGATGCGGTCGTGCACCACGTTTACACCGGTAGACTCTATGTCAAAGACGCACAGGGGTCTTGTGAGCAGCATCACAGTTCGCGGTTCGGATCCCATTGCTCTAAGTAGTCTGCAACCCTGCGAACAAACATTCCGCCCAAGGCGCCGTCTACCACTCGGTGGTCGTAGGAGTGCGAAAGGAACATTTTATGGCGAATTGCGATCACGTCTCCTTCGGGCGTTTCAATCACGGCGGGCATCTTGCGAATTGCGCCAAGTGCCATAATGGCCGCCTGAGGCTGATTAATAATAGGAGTTCCTAGAATGTTTCCAAAGCTTCCGACGTTGGTTACCGTGTAGGTTCCGCCCTGCACGTCGTCGGGCTTGAGGCTGTTGGTCCGCGCGAGGTTAGCCATCTCATTGACTGCCTTGGTCATTCCGCTCAGACTCAGTCGGTCGGCGTTCTTAATAACCGGAACAATGAGGTTGCCGCTTGGCAGTGCAGTAGCCATTCCCAGGTTAATTGGTTTGTGGTAGATGATGTTGTTGCCGTCCACGCTAACGTTAATGTTTGGAAAATCTTTAATGGCCTTAACCACAGCCTCCATAAAGATGGGAGTAAAGGTGAGGCGTTCTCCTTCGCGTTTTTCAAAGGCGGACTTTACCCGTTCGCGCCATTGAACAATAAGCGTGACGTCGGCCTCCACAAAAGAGGTTACGTGCGGGGAGACGTGCTTGCTCATGACCATGTGGTCTGCAATGAGTCTGCGCATGCGGTCCATTTCTCGGATCTCGTCTCCGGGGAAGATGGTTGGGGCAGGGGCCTTAAATCCCGTGCTTGCCATGCTCGCGGAGCCTGCGCTGCTCGACGCAGCGGACGTAACAGCAGCAACTGCAGCAGGTGCTGAATTCATGGATTGAACACCGCTCGCGCGCTGGGCTATAAAGGCTAGTAGGTCCTGTTTGGTGACTCGTCCGTCATGGCCTGAACCCAAAATGGCGTCGAGTTCTGTTTGCGAAACAACCTCCTGGGAGGCCATGCTGCGCACTAAGGGCGAGTAAAAGCGCGTGGCGCTGCTCTTAGCCTCTAAGGGTGAACTGTGCGCTACAGGTTGACTTGGACTCGGGACTTCCACAGCAGCGACTGGGGCTTCGGCTCGGAGTTCGATCGCCTGAGGGACGGCGGCGGCAGGCCTGTCGGTCTCTACTTTGGCCGGAACGGAGGCGGCAGGCCTGTCGGTCTCTACTTTGGCCGGAACGGAGGCGGCAGGCCTGTCGGTCTCTACTTTGGTCGGAACGGAGGCGGCTTCGGGTACCGGGGACTTGCCGGGTGCTCCGGTCTCAATTAGGCCAATGACTTGGTCTACCTTGATGACGTCGTTCTCGTTAAAGAGCTTTTTGGTAAGAATTCCCGCAACCGGAGAGGGGATGTCGCTGTCTACCTTATCGGTTGCGATCGTCAAAATAGACTCATCAATGGCAATGGCGTCGCCCTCGTTTTTGAGCCACTGCGTAATGGTGGCCTCGGCTACGGATTCGCCCATCTTGGGCATAGTCAATTCAAACATGGTCGATTCAGGTTGTGCTGCAAATTTAGGTCAAAGGTCGTCGGCGCAGCAGGGCAAAAACGTCTATATCTGCTTGCCAACGGTATGCATAGCGTCGGTCGGCCTCACGATCCCAATCTACCTGCCCGCTGGAGGGCACATGGCTCACTACTCCTGGTTTAAGCGGACTCAATCCGAGGCCATCTCCGGCGTAGCCCACCCAGGATTTGCGGCCTAAAACGACCTCGGGAACTTCCCTCAAAAGAAGGCGACCCTGGCTAAAAAGAAGCAGGAGCGGGCTCGTGAAAACAAGGAATACCGTGATGACAAGGTGCAAGGCCTGGCGGCTTCGCCGAACCACGGGCTTATCGAGCTCGGGCACCGCAGCCCCAGAAGCAATTCCTCGATGGTCGCTGCCGAGCGTCCACTCTGGGTAAACCATGCGGTAGCGCAGTCCCTGACCCCGCTGAGCAATCATCAAGGTAATGCCGTCGCGGTAGGTGAGGCCGGTCCCAGGATGCATCGAGATCAGGGCAGGCCGAAAGGTTGCAAGAGCGGCTTCTACCTTAGGACCCATAGGCAGATCAATGTCTAGTGAATCCTCGTGGTGAGCACGCAGCGGCTCGGGGCGGCCAAAATGTACGGTGCCACTTCGCAGTATTCCGAGGTGCCGAAGCCCAAGGGCAAATCGAGCCAGACGGCTGAGCATTGCGGTGGCGGCAAACATTAAGGCAGACAAGAGAATCAAGGCCCGAGAGAATCGCCATTCTATCGGGAGCAGGGCATAACCCACCAGCAGCGCGAGGGTCGCAAGAAGTCCGCCACTAAAGTAGCGGCGCAGCGATTTATGAGCCCCACCCAAGGCGTAGTAAACGGCAAACCAGGTTAGGGCATAGGCCGGGAGCACATAGAGGCGGTATTCCGAAGGGTAGGTTCCCCCGTCAATGTAGCGGTGAGAACGCTCCCAGTAGCTGGTAATCGCTTCGGCAAAGAAGTACCCGAGTAGGACATCCAAAACAAACGGAAGCACTAGGCCTCCCCATCGTCGCAGTAGGGTAGAGCTAGCCTTGGCATAAATTCCGAAGCTTATGAGGGCAGTGAACAAAGCGGCCTGCTTTGCAAAGTGCTTGCGTGCAAAAATGGCCATGGCCTCATGAAAGGTTTTGACGTGCTTCCAGGTAGCGTGCTTGGTGGACTCGCCTTTATAGTGGATTATTGGCGACGTCGCGAGGTAGTGGTTTTGCCAGCCAGCCTTTTGAATCCTATAGCTCAGGTCGATGTCTTCTCCGTACATAAAGAAGTCCTCATCAAATCCGCCCAAATCATTTAAAACGGACTTGCGCGCCATCATCCAGGCGCCGCAGTGCACGTCTACCTCATTATTTTGATCCTCGGGCAGGTGGCCGAGGTAGTAGCGCGCCCATCGCGGACTTTTTGGGCGCAAGGAACTTAGGCCAAGCAGGCGGTACAGGGCCACAAGGGGGGTAGGGATTCCGCGCTTGGATTCTGGGAGAAAGGCACCGGTGCCATCAATCATGCGGCAACCCAGGGATCCAACCTGGGGATGCTCGGCCAGGTAGTCCAGGGCCACACTGAAGTTGTCTTCGGGAACAACCGTGTCAGGATTGAGAAAGAGCACGAATTCCCCCGTGGATTTTTGCAGTGCAAGGTTATTGGCCCGCCCAAATCCGAGGTTTGTGGGGGAGGCGATCCAATGCACTTCGGGGAACTGCGACTGGATCCATTCTTCGGACCCGTCGCTCGAGGCGTTATCTACCACGATTACTTCTACCTCGAGCCCTACAGACGCTGCGCGCACCGACCGGAGGCATTGGTCTAAGAATGCTTTGACGTTGTAGTTGACTATTAGGACCGAAAGGCGCACGCGGTGAAGTTAGCCTTTAATAGTCTGCTCGTAGGGAACTCGCTGCTCGACGGCTCGGCTGAGCGTGCGTTCGTCGGCGTATTCAAGGGCATCGCCCAGGGGCAGGCCTCGGGCTATTACCGTGAGCTTTACCCCGGTGGGCTGAAGCCGGCGGTAGAGGTAGAATGCGGTAGTGTCTCCCTCCATGGTGGTGCTAAGGGCAAAGACTACCTCAGTACTGCCTTCTGCGCTGACTCGCTCCAGCAGGTGGTCAATTTTTAGGTCGTTCGGACCCATTCCGTCCATAGGAGAAATTAACCCACCGAGCACATGGTAGCGGCCGCGGAAGGCCTGGGTATTTTCTAGGGCCAGCACGTCGCGCACGTCTTCTACCACACAGAGGGTCTTGGGGTCGCGACGCGTGTCTGCACAAATAGTGCAGATCGGCGTATCGCTCAGCGAGTGGCATTGGTCGCAGAGGGTGGTTTGCTCCGCAAGGTTGTGAATGGCCTCCGCCAGTTGTTCCATGCGTCCCTCGCCTTGCTGTATCAAATGCAGCGCAAGACGCAGTGCCGACCTTCGTCCGATTCCCGGCAGGCGCGACAATTCGCTTACCGCGCGCTCTAAGGCAGCTGAAGGAAGTTCCATTGGTCAAAAATACGGCATCTTTGCAGCGATGTTTACAGGACCATACCTTGTTTTGGCGGTGCTTTTGGCCTACTTCGCGCTTTTGGTGCTGGTGGCCGAATGGGCCACGCGACGCGTCAAAACCGACAACCAGCAGTTTTTCACTGCCGGACGACAGAGTCCTTGGTGGCTTGTGAGTTTTGGCATGATCGGCGCCTCCCTCAGTGGAGTGACTTTTGTGTCGGTTCCGGGCTGGGTGGCTACCTCGTCGTTCAGCTACCTCCAAATGATTTTAGGCTACGTGGTTGGGTATGCGGTGGTGGCCTTTGTGCTGCTTCCCCTTTACTACCGCACCGCCACTACCACCATTTATGGCTACCTCGACCAGCGTTTTGGGCTGACGGCCTACCGCACTGGTGCTTGGATTTTTTTAGTATCGCGCTGGGTCGGATCCTCGCTTCGTCTTTTTTTAGTTGCGGCGATTTTGCACGATTTAATCGGCAAGCCTTTAGGAATTCCTTTTGCCGTCAGCGTGGTTGGGTTACTCGGCCTCATTTGGCTATACACGCACCGCGGTGGAATCCGCGCCGTTGTATTTACCGATACGCTTCAAACGGCTGCAATGCTTGGCGTTTTAATCGGTACTCTCGTCGTTTTGTTTGGCGAACTGGGCGTTTCAGACCCTTGGACATGGCTCTGGGACCAGCCGGAGTCGCAGTGGTTTTTTCCGGATGCCTCCGACGGCCGCAACTTCTGGAAGCAGTTTCTAGGCGGAATTTTTATTACCATCACCATGACCGGCCTGGACCAAGACATGATGCAAAAAAACCTGACCTGCAGGAATTTAAAAGAAGCTCAGCTCAACATGATGGTTTTTAGTGTGGTTCTAGTAGGGGTAAACCTGCTCTTTCTGGCTCTTGGAATAGTGCTCTACCGCTACGCTGCCTTATCGGGTATTGATGCGGTCGGCGACGGATTGTTTGCCGCGGTTGCCCTTGCTCCGGGAATGCCTGTTGCAGTGGGGCTTCTCTTTGTACTTGGTCTTGTGGCTGCCGCATATTCCAGTGCGGACTCTGCCCTCACGGCACTAACTACCTCGTTCTCGGTCGATATTTTAGGCGTAGAACGCATGGAGTCCGCGCGAGCAGAAAAACTAAGGCGTAGGGTTCACCTGGGCATGACCCTGGCGGTCGGACTTCTCATGATTGCCGTCAAGCCCTTTGCGGACCAGAGCATTATTAAAACCATTTTTACCGCTGCAGGCTATACCTATGGTCCTCTTCTCGGACTTTTTGTGCTAGGTCAACTGAGTTCGCTGCAGCCCGCCGGTTGGTGGATTCCCGTTGCCGCAATTCTTGGACCCGTTTTAACCTACTGCGCAAGCCTTGCTGCACCCCACTTTTTGGGATACACTTTTGGCTTTGAGCTCATTCTGCTCAACGGATTGCTGACTGCGGTGCTGCTCGCCGCAGGCCCCAAGAAGAGGTTTGGCTTATAGCTTGACGATCTGGATTCGCTCCAATCGCTCGCCGCGGCGCAGTTCAAGGACGTAGCAGCCGGTTGCCATAGCCCTCAGGTCAATCTGGTCCTGACTGGGCCAAGTTCCTGAGGTTATGATTCGGCCCGCTAAATCACTGATCGTGAAGTATTCTGGGCTAGGACCCTGGCTAAGGCTTATCATGCCGGTGCTCGGGTTGGGTGAAACCTCCCAGGCCAGGCTTGATTCACCTAATCCAATGGAACTAATCGCTGCGGTCGTTGTGAAAACAACGTCGTTGCAGGGGCCGTCCATGCTGAGCTGTACCGGGTAGCTTCCGGCCGCTGCATAAAGGTGCCTCACAGCGGGTGTGTTTGTGCTTGTGCCGTCACCAAAGTCCCAGAGGTAGCTCAGGGCCGACCCCTGACTTATGCTAGCTTGACCCCTAAATACGAAGGCGGTATCGGTTTGAAAAGACCAAGCTCCCACGAGGTCGGGTTCGGCGTTGAGCTGGATGGTGTCGCGATCTATGCCACCTGGCCCATTGAGCTGTAGGGTAATCGTCTTGCTACCCTGCGAGAAGAAGTAGACGGCGTGGTTGCCGGGCCCAGTGGCCACGCTCGGTACTGCGCCGGGCCCGAAGGTCCATTGCGCCAGGGTATTGCCTGGATTCTGTGCAGCAAAATAAACCGTATCGAGCAGGCAGACGTCGCTGGTGGCAGACGAGGTTATGGTCGCAGTGGGTGCCGTCGCCCCAAGGTCAAATACCTGAATATTGTCGATAAACAGGTTGTTGCCATAGCCATTGACCCCAACAAAGCGAAACTTGACGCTGGGTCCGGAGATGCTTGAGGGAAGAACTACGGTGTCACGCCGCCAGTGGCTCGCAAGGGAGGGAGTAAAGGTGGTTGTTTGTGCCGCCTTACTTGCCAGTGCTACTCCAAATTTCGCGTAGCCCGTGGGTAGCCAGGTGCTGCCGCAGTTCGTGCTGTATTCCACTCGAAGCCCGTCGACGTAGTTGGCGTCGTAGGGCGCATAGGCCACATCAAAGAGAAGGCGAGGGAGGGTTGTTCCAGTGAGGTCAATACTCGTAGTAATCAAGCCGTCTTCTTGGGGTGTTAAGGCGTAGTTGAAGAAGTTGATGGTCGCGGCATTGGTAGTGATTCCATTGCTTCCGATGCTGTTGGTCGACACCCAGGTGATTCCTCCGTCTGGATTTTCGACGGTCCACCCAAGAGGAATAGAGGGTCCAAATGGTTCCGAAAAAGGCAGGGGCGCACCCGCAGTAATTTGGATTGGGTTGGCGAGGGTTGCCGTGTCGGATCCAAAAACGTTGCCTGCAATGAGCTGAACATTAAAGGTACCCAGCGCGCTGAACGACAGCATCGGGTTGGCGCTTGTGGAGCTGGTTCCGCCAACATAGCTTACTCCGGTGCTTGGCGTAACAATCCAGTTCCAAGTCGTTGGGGTATTGCTCGATGCGTCAAAAAGGCCGACAGCTTGGTTGAGGCAAATTGATCCGGTTTGGGGCTGTATTGCGGCCTGCGGAGCCGACGTCACTTCGCTTATGCTAATGGCATCGATTGCGATGTCGCTGGATTGGCCTGTTCCCGTTTGTCCTCTAAACCGCAAAACAATAGTTTGGCCGTTGAAGGTCATCAGTGAGGTCGAAACGTTGATCCAGCTGCTGCCCTTATTGCCGGATAGGGGAACAGCTACATCCAAGTGCCAGCGTCCACCAGAGAGTACGTCAACATGCAGGCTTCCTTGCGTGATGCCAAGCATATGCGCCGCAAAGCTCAGTTGAGGCATCGATGAATTCGCCAAGTTAATGCACGGGCTGTAGAGTACGGCTTCGGCGTTGAGGCAGTTGGTGGCCTCCAGGTAGAGGTATTTGTCGGTTGGTCCGCCAGCGTTGGCACCGCCCGTTGGTCCCGTGCCCGCAGTGGGGCTTGAGCCCGCGTGGACGCGCCAATCGTGCTGGTCTTCTGCGCCATTGGCAGCGTTCACCCATCCGTTGATTAAGGAACAAGAGGTGGTTCCACAATTGGACGTCGTCGGGCAGTTGGAGAAGGTGCTGAAGTCCTCGGTAAAGGGCAAAGATTGCACTGCTCCGGCGGCTACAACCTCAACGACCGAAACGAGGGTATCGTTGTAGCGGTTTTGATCGCCGACCATCTCGGTCCAAATACGCACCGATTTGGAACCCAGGCCAGCAAGGGAAACGGTTATGTTCAATGGAACGGTCGCAGACTGTGCGGAACTGAGCGACAGGTTGAGGGTGTCGCGCTGCACTGTGCCATTGGCAACTTGCACCGCTATGGGCACCGTTGTTATTGCGGTGGTTGAGGAGTTAAGAAGCCGAACGACTACCGGAACGGTGCCTAGAGGCTGGCAGTCGGGCATTCGGCCTAAGGGGTTGAGCACCTCGGTGAGGGCCACGTCGTTAGACACCAAGCAGCCCTGAATTCCGGCGGGTTTTTCAACGGCGACCGCTCGCTTACCTGCTCGGCCAGCAGGAGTTAGTGCGGCTACACTGATCCACTCTGAACTGTTTGGGTTGCTGCCGGTAAATACATAATTGGTAGAAGCTACAGTGTCCACGGCATCCATGTAGGCGGCCCCCAACCGATAGACCACGTAGCCTGCTGCACCAGCAACGGCTGTCCATGTTACTCTAAAGGAGTCTGGGCAGGTCCATTGGTGGTTGAGGTTGGTGGGTACTCCGATGCGGCTCATTACCGCATCGGTGCTGTCGCCTTGACTTCCTCGCGTGATGCGAAGCCACATTTGGTCGTTTATGCCTGCCGGCACCAGCCATGTGGCTTGGTCCGCAGTTGCGATTGGGTTGGCAATTACCGACCAAGTTGTTCCATTGTCTTGCGAAAGGCTTATTTGGTAGGGGCTTCCGTTGGGCTCAGAGTCCCAGCGTATGGGAGTAGGCTGGCCTGGAACCAGCACTTCTCCGCCCACAGGGTAGGTCAATTCCACGTCTTGGGCTACTAAAGTCCAGGTAACGTAGTATTCTTGGCTTCCGCCTTGGGCTACGGATCCGTTAATGACAAGGTCAAAGTCTCCGGCAACAGGATTGAGCACCTCAAATTGCTCTGCGGTATTAAGGCTGTCCACTGCCCGAACGGCGGGGCTGTTTAGGGTGGTAGCCAGGGGCAGCGGATTCAATACCCAGGGCAGCCAGCTTGTGGCGCCTTGATGCAGGACTCCATTCAAATTATTCACCAGGGCGCGGCCGGCATTCAAGGTTGCAGCGGGATCGGTCCAGTGCAGCATTACCCGGAGGGCATGGGTTCCTGAGGGAATCGTGATACGCACCGTGTCGGTCTCACCTTGGCTAAGGCTGTCACGCATGAATTGGTTTTGCTCAATGGACTTAACCGCGCGCAGGGCATTAACGCGTCCGTAGCCGTGAATAAAGTCAGGTCCTGGTTGGCCGAGGTCGTCGGCGGTATTCATTAAAATGGCCTTCATCAATCCGCCGTGCGGATCCTGCCCAGAATGCGTTTGTCGGTAAGCGTCGTAGAGCTGTGCCAAGACCCCTGCAACTCCGGGGCAAGACATGGAGGTACCCGTCTTAAGTCCATAGCTGTTGGGCGAAATGCAGGAGAAGACATTGGTGCCGAGTCCTGCGACGTCGGGCTTGATGCGTCCATCATGGGCCGGGCCGCGGCTGCTGGAACTGGCAATCACGTCGTTGCCTTGGAGGTTGGCTACAGCCACCACGTTTTTACCTTGTTTTTGACCTCCCGTAATGTTGCCCCATCCTGCCCCTGCGCCATATTGGCAGTTAGTTGTTCCCGCGTTTCCGGCAGAAAACACATGCATAAGATGGTAGTTCTGAATAATGTCCTGATCCATTTGCTGGGTCAAGGCAGTGTAGCCAGCGTTACACCCGTTGGAGTAGCTACTCGCTGTAATTCGGACGCCAAATGAGTTGTAGTGGGCGTCTACGCTGTTGATGTTGTCAGGGTAGTTGTAGTATACTAGGCTTGCTCCCGGAGCCTGCCCTTCGCCGTCAGGATTCAGATTGCCCGCGCCAAAAATGGTTCCGGCTACGTGGTCGCCGTGGTCACCCTGGCTTGGTCCGCTAAAATTTTGGGTCACGCGACCTTTAAAGTCAATGTGGGACTGAATGTCTCCGTCGTCACCATGGCCAACTACGACGCCCGTGCCCCGGTAATTGCGTCCGCCGGCATAAGGCACTCTTATGGCGTTGGACCGGTGGTTTTTGATGCCTGTGGAATTCTCTGTTTCGCCTGGCGCCTCCTTGGGTTGCAAGTACTGAACGTTAGAAAGAGCCGCCACCTCGCTAATTTGGTCGGGACGCAGCAGCATGCGGATGCCGTTGGGGCTTGTTTCGACTACCTGGCCGATTTTCGACAACAGCTTGATGGTGCGCTCCACCTCGCTTTTTGGAGCTGCGACTACGAGCAGTTCTACCTTGGAACCCATCCAGGCATAGTCCGGAATTTCGTTTTTAGAGAGTTGGCTGCTGAGTTTCATGCCTGGCAGCAGGGGAGAACTTCCAACCAGGGGCAGGCTTGAGCTGTAGTCCCAAGCTGCTTTGCCTTGGACCGGCAAGGCCACTAGGTAGGAGTTGATGGGCAGGTAGCCAATAATTTCAGCGCCAAGAACTTCCCATTGAGACCATTCCGCAGGGCTCATAGGTCGGTTTAAGACCACGATACGCAGCAGGAAATTACTGCCTTGCTCTCCGCGTAGTAGGTCAGAACTCAATTGGGCTTCTGTGAAGTTATAGGTACCGGATTGAAGCAAAACTCGCGCTTGTTCGGCGGGAATATTCTGGGCGAATACTTTTGCCAGAAGGAGGAATGCTAGGGCGGATAGGCGTAATTTCATCAAAATTTTACTTAGGGAATACAAAGTACAACAGGAATGCAGAAGATTGGTTTAGTCTTATTCTTGGCAGCCTTCATGGCTACCGGAGCGCGAGCGCAGGAGGTGCAGCGCATACTTTACCTCGCGGCGCATCCCGACGACGAGAATACCCGACTGATAGCCCATTGGTCGCGCGCAGAGGGCCGAGAGGTAGCTTATTTGAGCCTAACCAGGGGAGAGGGAGGCCAGAATTTGGTTGGCCCAGAACTGGGTCCTGCCTTGGGAGCACTGCGCGAGGCCGAACTGCGTGAGGCCCGCAAGATTGACGGCGCCAAGCAGTTTTTTACCTCGGCTCCCGATTTTGGCTACAGCAAGTCGGCCGAAGAGGCATTTGAGGTTTGGGATCGCGAGGCACTATTGGGAGAACTTTTTCGCTTGGCTGCGGAGTTTCGGCCCGACGTACTGGTAACGCGTTTTCCTCCTGATTCCAGAGCAGGTCACGGTCACCATACCGCTTCGGCCTTGCTTGCCATGGACTTGTTTGCCAGGCTGCAGCGAGACCGTATGTGCAACGGAGATTGGGCACCCAAGGCCCTTTATTGGAATACCTCTTCTTGGTGGATTAAAGATGCGGAAGCCCTGCCCAAGTCCGACAGTTTAGTGACCCTGAGCGTCGGTGGCTACCATGAGGGTTTGCAAAAATCGGTGCTTCAAATTGGTACGGAGGCCCGGAGCATGCACAAGTCGCAGGGATTTGGAAGTGAAAACGACCATGGCTTTCGCAGTGAGATCCTGCAGCTGCTTGCGGGTACGCCAGTCGATTGGACGGCGCCACCTGCCGCCGTTCGACCCTACCAGCCTTGGCGAGAGGTCCGTGCTAACAGACCTTGGTTCACCGACCGAGACAGTTTGCCCTTGGTCCGCACCGAGATTTTGGTCAACGAATCCACCAATCCTTTAGTTTGGGAAGGTCAAAGCCTAGCTAAGGGGGAGCGGCTTGAGCGCGAAGCCTCGGAATTGGAGCCTACCGAATACGTTTCCGGAGATCGGGTAAAGGGAGAATTGCGGCGGCCCTTGCTCCAAGCCGACCCCTTGAGTGTTTCAGTGAACCCATTAGGATTAATTGCCACAAAACCGTCGCGCTACACCCTTCAGGTAGCCTTCACTCGCTGGGCCTTGGCCAAGGATTTTGAAGTAGAGATTCGCATACCCAAGGGTTGGATCCTGCATAGTCCTAAGCGTTTAAAGTGGACTGCGCTCCCTGGGTCAGACCCCACAGCCTCTTTTGAGGTAGTTATAGAAGCCGGTCCGAATTCGGTCGATGGATTTCTGGAATTTTGGTCCGCAGGCCAGGCGGTTCGGTCGGTAGTCAAGCTGCGGTACGACCACATTCCCCAGAGTGAAGTTTGGGTGGATGGATCGGTTCCTCTGCGATATGTTCCGATGCAGCTTCCTGACGCGGAGGTTGGGGTTATAGAGGGGGCTGGCGACGACGCCGCCATGGCTCTCGAGCAGTTGGGATTTAGGGTTAAACGCCTGGATCCGCTCCAGATGGCTGCAAGCGATTTAGATGGTTTAATTGCGGTAGTTACGGGAGTCCGCGCCTACAATTCAACGCTGGGAATGGATCGGGCCAATGCCCTTTTAGAGCCTTGGATTAGCAAGGGAGGTCGGCTAGTAATGCAGTACGCGACCGCGAGCAAGGACCGCACTTCCGCTCAAATGGGGCCAATTCCATTTGAACTCGGACGCAAGCGCGTCACGTTGGAGGGCACCGCGCCTAGGATTCTTCAGCCCGAGCATCCCCTTTGGAATAGTCCCAATGTCCTCAATAGCAGCGATTTTGACGGATGGGTTCAGGAGCGCGGACTCTACTTTGCGGAGCGATGGCCGGCTGAATTTACTCCAATTATTTCTTGGTCAGACCCCGGCGAGCCACCGGCTGAAGGAGCGTTAATTACCGCGCAATACGGCCAAGGCAGCGTTACCTATTGTGCCCTGTCGCTGTTTCGCCAATGGCGTGAGGGAGTACCCGGGGCCTACCGAATTCTCGCCAATCTGGTCGCGCATGACCACTAATCTCGGTCTAATTGACCTGCTGGTGCTTGTTATTAGCATTGGCGGAATCGCAGTCTATGGCATGTGGGCTACCCGAGCTAGGGAGTCCGCCACGGAATTCTTAAGCGGCAATAAACAGTCTAACTGGTGGGCCATGTCTATGGGCATCATTGCCACGCAGGCATCGGCCATCACGTTTATTAGTACTCCGGGTCAGGGTTTTGGCGACGGACTTCGCTTTGCTCAATTTTATTTGGGTATGCCATTGGCTTTTTTGGTGCTGGGAATTTGGGTGGTCCCGAGGTACATGCAAAGCGGAGCAAGAACCGCCTACGAGTACCTTGAAGCAATATTTGGCCCTCGGGTACGCGGTCTTGCGGCATTTCTTTTTCTTTTGTCGCGCAGCCTTGCTGCAGGCATCACGCTCTATGCGCCCGCAATTGTGCTTTCTGCGGTCTTTGGCTGGGACCTCAAGTCAACGGTGGTTGCTACGGGTATTGTGGTTTTAGCCTATACCGCCTTTGGGGGCTTCAAGGCAGTTGAGGTAACCCAAACTGTGCAGATGGCCGTTATTTTTATTGGTCTTATTGCGGCTTGGACGGTTCTTTATCGCGGTATTTCATCAGAAATAGACCTGCGTGGTGCTTGGTCCATAGCCTCCGCCTACGGACACGACCAGGTACTCGATTTTTCGTGGAATCCCTCAAGCCGATACACGGTTTGGTCGGGCCTCGCGGGGGGCTTCTTTTTGGCGATGGCTTACTTTGGAACCGACCAAAGTCAGGTGGGTCGCTACCTGTCGGGCAAAAACCTGGGAGAAATCCGCAGGGGATTTTTGGTCACCAGCCTTATTAAATTCCCAATGCAGCTTTTTGTGCTCAGTCTTGGCCTTTTGCTCCTGGTGCAAATGCACCTTAGCACCGAACCCTTATGGCATAATCCTGCCCTTGCCAAGGCCTG
Source organism: Cryomorphaceae bacterium (assembly GCA_013205365.1). Classification (GTDB taxonomy): domain Bacteria; phylum Bacteroidota; class Bacteroidia; order Flavobacteriales; family Schleiferiaceae; genus TMED14. Next base: position 16,083 of record JABMNC010000135.1, read on the forward strand.
GCGAACCCTGCCTGAGTCCGACAGCATGGACGCAGAATGGAATCAAATTCAGCGAGCTCGGTCAGAACTTGCGCGGACACCCGAAACACCAGAACGCCAATCAAGCCTAATCACTCTGCGCGCAGAGCAAAAAATGGTAAAAGATCGCGCAAGCAAACTTGTCGCGGCGAAATTGCCGAAGCTCGAGACCAACGACCAGGACTATGTTTTTTTGTCTTGGGCATTAGGCAGCATGCCAGTGGGATTGCTCGGTTTACTTCTTGCTGTAATAATGGCTGGTGCTATGTCGAGCTCAAGCGCAGAGATTAATGCACTGACTGCTACTTCAATCATAGACTTTGGACGAATTTTTGGGCTGCGCGAAACCCTTCAAACGTCTCGATGGATTACCGCACTTTGGGGCTGTGTTGCCATGGGCATCGCCCTGCTTGCAAGCCTGTATGAGAACCTGATTCAGTTGGTCAATTTGATCGGTTCGCTCTTTTATGGTCCGATGCTCGGCATATTTCTCTGCGCCTGGCTCGCTCCAAAGCGCCCCTCTTGGGCGGTTTTTGCCGCAGGGATTGCAGCGGAACTCTCTGTCTTAGCCCTTCATGCGGCCAACGTGGCAGGAATGGTTGACCTCGGATTCCTTTGGTACAACCTCATCGGCGCCCTCTTGGTTTTGGGCCTGGCCTTTCTGTTGCCGGTCCTTTCTTTTGGGCGTAAATAACCTCCATTCGGGCAACGATTTCACCAACGGCAGGGCAGATTAGGGCATTTTTCTGGGTTAAATCCAGAATTTGTGCCTGCTTGGCTCGGTCGGTATGCGGGTATTCGCGGCAGGCCTTGGGGCGAATTTCATAAATGGCGCAGGCATTATCATCCTCGAGAAAGGGGCAGGGAAGCTGCTGGAGCACCCAGTCGCCGTCTTCATCCAGCCGCAAGTATTCAGACTCAAACTCCCCGGTTTTGAGCCGGAGGTGCTTGGCCACGCGCTCCTTATCGCGTTCGGACCAAAGCGGACCAGTAGTTTTGCAGCAGTTGGCGCAATTCAGGCAGTCGGTTTTGGCAAAAACTTCCTCGTGAAGCCCATGGATCACGCGGTCGAGGTCATGGGGTGTTTGACGTTTTAAGCCTTTGAACAAGACTGCGCTGCCGCTGGTCACTCCGACTGCAGTTTTTCAATAAAGGCTAGGGTCTCTTGTATCCATGGCTCGTATTCGGGCGTTCCAGGGCCATAGAATCCGCTGTAAATTTTGCGGACCTCACCCTGGCGGTCCAGGTAGATGGTGGTCGGGTAGGACTGAAATCCGACCAAGCCCTCGAGCACCTTCTCGACTGCGCCTGAAGCGGCGCGCCCGGCAAACAGCACCGGATACCCAAGGTCTAGCCCCCGCACAAACTTATCTACGGCGGAAAAGGCCTCCTCGCGCTCCGAACTTCGTTCAAAGGCAATTCCAAAAAACTGCACCTCCGGGAAGGCGGCCTGAAATTGCTTAAAAGCGACGCTTTCGTCCAGGCAATTAGGGCACCAGGATCCCATGATTTGTATTACCGTCGGTCGACCCAACTCTGGTCCCAATAATTCTCCCGATTTGTAGTGAGGGAGGCTAAAGCCCAAACTTGTAACTCCTGGCTTCATTCCGGTTATGCCATTTGGATCGGCTAGCTTAGCCATTAAATCTGCCTTCCCGGCAATCGACAACTCGCTGCTTCCGTTCAGCAGCTGACGGCCTTGCATTCCGCCGTTTTCAGTCAATTCCAATTCAAAAACATAGGCGAAAATTCCATTAAACGTGCTCAGATGAATGCGGTTTCCGCTTCGATTGCCTGCAAGGTATCGGTAGTCGCCGGATTCCGTCATGATGCTGCCGGTCACGGTGCCGTCGGAGTGCTCGGTCAGGGCAGCGATGGCCCTGCGCCCCTTCTCTGCAGGACTGCCAGGTTCATACTGCACCAAGGCGTACCGCTCCTCCAATAAATATTGCTTGACCGGAGCTTCGTTTAAAGCAAACCTCGCGAGCTTCCCCGGGCTCAGCACCAATTCGTACTGGGTTCCGCGGTCGGGACGCATCCAGAAACCTGCAAGCTGTCTTCCTTCTTTTCGCCAGATCAGCTCCCCCTGAAAGTAGGGAATTTCATAGCGTACGTAGCCCTCTGGTGTCGACCCAGTATAGCTTAGGGGCAAGCGTTCCAGGCCGTTTACCACAAAAAAAGAGGGTCGCGCCTCGTCAGAACTCGAGACCGAAACCACATCAAAGGGAAGAATCCAGGCTTTTTGCCCGTTTGCTGCGGGCCTCAAGGTTATTTCTGCATGGAACCAAACCTCTCGGTGAACCGTGCCAGACCCAGCGGCCCTCGGCTGTGCTACCACAACCCAGGCGGCCAAGGCAAGAATAAGTACAAAAATTATCTTCATGCCACCAAGTTAGTACGTACTCAGTACCCTGCGGTAGGATTCGACTCGTTCCTTGAGTTCTTCGCGGACCTCGTGGTAGTGATTGGTGAGGTTTCCGCGTTCCAAGCGGACTCCCGTCGTGTTAAAGTAGTACTTGATTTTGGGCTCGGTTCCGCTTGGGCGGGCTGTAATTCGGTCTCCGTTGGCCATAAGCAACTGAATAACGTTGGACTTAGGGAGGGTCAAGGCCTCAATCCGACCGCTTTGGAGGTTTCGTCGGGTCTGCTGCTGGTAGTCCACAACCTCAACAACGGCATGCCCTGCAATCTCCTGTGGGCTGTTGGAGCGTAAAAGGGTCATCGTTTTCTGAATTTCCTCGAGTCCGCTTCGCCCTGGTTTGGTTAGGCTCATCAGTTCATCGTGGTGCAGGCCATGGCGGGCATAAAGCTCCAGCAAGCGCAGGTAAAAACTACTGCCCTCACTGGCGCGGAAGGCTGCCGCCTCTGCCAGCAAGCATGCGGAGCCGATGGCGTCCTTGTCGCGCACAAAATCTCCGGCCAAATACCCGTAGCTCTCCTCGCCGCCAACCACAAAGGTTTGTTTGCCCTCGCGAAGCCTAATTTGCTCCGCAATCCATTTAAAACCGGTAAGCGTTTCAGTTGCTTCAATGCCATAGATTTCCGCCACACGCAGCAGAAGAGGAGAGGTCACGACCGTGCTCGCCACAAAGGGATTGTCGGGCATGCTTCCCTGGGCAATGCGCTGCTCAAGCACGTAATCCATAAGCACGGCGGCGGCTTGGTTGCCATTGAGAAGTACCAGCTTCCCGACGTCGTCGCGCACTGCAATGCCAACTCGGTCGCTGTCTGGGTCGCAGCCGATGACCATGCCGTAGCCCAGCTCTTCTGCTCGGGCGAGTGCAAGCTCCAGAGCCGCAGACTCTTCGGGATTAGGGGATTGAACGGTTGAGAAATTTCCGTCTGGTTTTGCCTGCGAGGCCAGGCAGTCCACCTTGGTGAATCCCCATCGCTTTAGGGATTCGGGCAGCAGGGTAATGGCGGTTCCGTGCAAGGACGTGAAGACAATTCCCAGGTCGGCATTGCCCGAGCGGTTGAGCGATAGGGTTTCGACCGCAGACAGATAGGCCTCGTCGGTGCTTCGACCAAGTGTCTTCACCAATCCGGAGCCTCCAGACCAACGAACTTCGGCCAGCGAAACCTTGGTCACGCAGTCCATCAGGGCCTTGTCTTGAGGCGGAACAATTTGCCCTCCGTCGCTCCAGTAAACCTTATAGCCGTTGTATTCTTTGGGGTTGTGGGAGGCCGTGATTACGATTCCGGCGGTGCAAGCCTTAAGCCGCACTGCAAAGCTCAGTTCTGGGGTAGGGCGAAGGTCCTCAAAAAGCCATACGTCCACGCCGTTGGCAGCCAGAACGTCTGCCGCAACCCGCGCAAATTCTGGGGACTGGTTGCGCGAGTCAAAAGCAATGGCCACCGAAGGGTTCTTGCTCGCTGCACAAACCATATTGGCCAAGCCTTGGGTCGTCAGTCCTACCGTGTAGCGGTTCATACCGTTGCTTCCAAGCCGCATTAGCCCGCGCAAGCCCCCGGTACCAAACTCTAAATCAGTATAAAACGCCTCGTTAAAGGCGGCTGCGTCGTTCTCCTTCATGCGAAGTATGGCAGCCTTGTCGGCCTCTTCGATGGCACTGTTTAGCCAAAGGTCGGCGCGGTCTACTGCCGCGGAATCTAAATTCACCATCATAAGCATCAAAGTTCGGACGCAGACTGCGAATCGCGGGCCGAGAATTCGTTTTTTAGCGTTAATCGGCTAAAATTCGCCTAAAAAGAAGCCATCATCACGGCTGCCACGGCCGCTTCTTCTCCTTTGTTGCCAAGCGATCCTCCGCTTCGGTCCAAAGACTGCTGGTAGGTATCGTCGGTAAGGAGGCAAAATATAACCGGCGTTTTACCGGTGGCATTCAAATGCGCAATACCGTAGGTCACACCTTGGCAAACGTAGTCAAAATGAGGCGTTTCACCCCTAACTACCGAGCCTATTGCAATAACGGCGTCGTATTCTAGGGACTCTGCGTGCACCTTGCAGCCGCGGATTAATTCAAAACTTCCAGGGACGTCAAAGCGGTCAATGCGGTCAGCGCGAAGCTGCTCAAGTATTCGTACTGCACCATCAGACAGGGCGTTGGTTATCTCGGGATTCCAAGAACTCACCACTAAAGCGAAGCGAAGGCCCTTTGCCTTGTTGGGCAGGGAACTTAATTCAAGAGGTCCGCGCTCGGCGGTAGCCATTATTGGGCAGAAATCTTAGCCTCGTAGTAGGCGATCAAGGCATCGGCATTGGCACTTTCTGCCGACGCAGGGAAGTCCTTTTTAATGCGCTGGGTGTACTTCAATGCAGCCTTCAAGTCCTTGTTGATCTCAGCGGCAACGGCTGCCTTCGACAAAATAAAGGGGGTCAAGAAGTCGTTGGCATCCAATGAAGCCGCCTTGGCATAAAATTCCTGAGCCTCTTCGGGTTGGTTGAGGTCGGCAAAGGCATCGCCCATGGCGCCTGTGGCGATGAGATCCAAGAAGGTTCCGTTGCCGTCAAATTCTTCGAGGTAGTCAATGGCCTCTGCAGGCTGACCGAGCGACAGGTAGCTGAGCCCGGCGTAGTAGTTGGCAAGGTTGCCCGCCTTGGTGCTGCCATACTCGTCGGCGATTTCAATAAAACCCATGAATTCTGCATTGCCGTTAAGGGCTAAACGCAGGGAGTCCTGAGAAAAAACATCCTGAGCAGGGTAAAGGGCAAGCTGCGCCTCCTCTTGAGCGGGCGCCACGATAAACTCTCGGTAGGCCCAGGTCAAGGCGACCACTGCTAGAATAGCGCCAGCCAGGTAGGTAGCTTGCTTTTGGTACTTGTGAAACAAGGATTCGGCCCTTGAGAGGGTCTCTTCGACGGCTTCCAACGGGCGCTCGACCAAATCAATTTGTTTTTTCTGTTTTGCCATAGGGCCGCAAAGATAGCCAAAGCATCCATACCAAGGTACTTTTGCATCATGCAAGATGTCGTGCTCGATCGCCTCAGCTTGGTTCACTTTAAGAACCACGCCCAAGCGGATTTTTCTTTTTCTGCCAAACTAAACGCTTTGGTCGGGGCCAACGGTTCCGGCAAGACCTCGGTTTTAGACGCCGTTCACTTTCTCTGCATGACCCGCAGCTACTTTCACAGCAGCGACTCCTACTGCATTCAGTTTGACGCTCCCTTTTTGGTGGTCCAGGGTGAATTTCGTGGCGACAGCTCCGCAACGCCCGTCTATTGCGGCTTAAAGCGTGGCGAGAAAAAAATATTTAAGGCAGACGACGCGGAGTATCCGCGCATCTCGGACCACTTGGGTAGATTCCCGGTGGTAATGATTAGCCCAGGCGACCACGTTTTGCTTCATGGAGGTTCTGAAGTCCGCCGCAAGATGATGGATGCGGTAATTGCGCAATCAGACCGAGCCTATCTGGAGGCCCTTCAGGGCTACCAACGTGCCCTCAAGCAGCGCAACGCCCTGCTCAAGTACTTTGCAGCGAACCGAATTTTTCAGCCTGACATGCTGGAGGTCTACGACCACCAGCTCAGCGAATTTGCACCCCTAATTTTTGAGGCGCGCACCCGATTTGTTCAGCAGTTTGCCCCAATGCTTCAGGAGGCCTACCTCGGTATTTCTGGCGATCGCGAGAAGGTGGAGTTGCGCTACGAGAGTTCGCTCCAGCACCAAAGCATGGCGGAACTTCTTGCAGAGCGATTACCCAAAGACCGACTGCTTCAGTTCACCTCGGCGGGTCCGCACCGCGAAGACCTTGACTTTATTATTCACGGGCATCCTCTGCAAAGAGTAGGTTCGCAAGGACAGCAAAAGAGTTTTCTCATTGCCCTCAAGCTGGCTGCATTCGAAGTTTTGCATCAGGCCTTGGGACGCAAGCCCATTCTGCTGCTTGACGACGTTTTTGACAAGCTCGACGCCAAAAGGGTAGAGGGTTTGGTGCGCATGGTGAACGACCAACGCTTCGGGCAAATTTTTATAAGCGATACCCACCAAGAGCGCACGGCCGACCTTCTTAAAGCCCTTGATCAGGAATCGGTGGTTCACGATTTCACGCCCAACTAAGCAATGGCACGCCCCAACCTCGAAGGATTTGGAGATATAGTAAGCCGCCTGCTGGCGCTTCACCGCCATAAACCGGGTTTTCAGCTTGCGCTTTGCCAGAACGCCTGGCGAACCCTGCTCGGTGAATCCGGCATGCTTAAGACACGCAAACTCATTCTTACAGACGGAATCCTCACGGTATTTCTCAGCTCGGACTCCCTGCGCCACGAGCTGCGCGCGCAGCGCGAACGCCTGCTGCAAGGCCTTCGCGAAGAACTCAAGGACCAGCTAGAGATCAAGGAGTTAATCCTGAAATAAGCAAAAAAAATCCCGCTAAAGCGGGATCGTTATTTGGGATTGCCCAAGCCTAGAATTGCTCGCGTCCGCTGAAGAAGAAGGCGCCTTCGATGGCGGCATTCTCGTCGCTGTCGCTGCCGTGAACGGCGTTGGCGGCAATGGATTGTGCATAAAGCTGGCGAATCGTGCCTGGATCGGCTTTGGCAGGGTCAGTGGCTCCAATAGCAGTACGGAAGTCGGCAACGGCATTGTCTTTCTCGAGAATTGCAGCTACGATTGGTCCGCTGGTCATGTATGCAACGAGTTCTCCGAAGAAGAAACGCTCACTGTGAACGCCATAAAACTCCGAGGCCTCGGCCAAGCTCAGTCGGGTAAGTTTCATTGCAACGATGCGAAATCCCGCCTTGTTAATGTGGTTGAGAATGGCTCCGACGTGTCCGTTGGCGACGGCGTCAGGCTTGAGCATGGTAAAAGTGCGGTTCGTAGCGTTCATGATAAGTTTAGCAAAGTAGACGTGAATTCGGCCGCAAAAGTACGAAATTTGCCCCATGCTCCATGATGTTCTCAGGACCCTTCGCCAGCGTCCCTTTCAAATTCTAATAACCACCCATTGGGCGCCAGACGGCGACGCAATAGGTTCTTCATTAGGTTGGGCTCACTACCTCAGGGCATTGGGCCATCAGGTAACGGTGCTTTTGCCCAATGCACCTTCCAAATCACTGCAGTTAAGCATGGGCTACAGTGCTTCTTTTGTGCGGATTGCTGAAGATTCTCCCAATCAGGTCGAGAAACTGTTTCAACAGGCGGAGGTTCACTTTGCGCTGGACTACAACAGTCCGTCGCGGGTGGGAGCGGCTTTGGAGCCCCTGGTCCGCGCCTTTGCCGGCCGTCAGGTTCTAATTGACCACCACCAGCAGCCTGACCCCTTGTTTGTCGAGGCCTACAGCGATACCCTCAAAGGCTCGACCTGTGAAATGATTGCAGACGTCATTGTTGCCGACGAGGGTTGGAGCCGGGTGGATCAGGCCTGTGCCGACAACCTTTTAATGGGCATTATTACCGACAGCGGCTCGTTCCGCTATCCTTCGACCAGTGCGCAGACATTGTATACGGCCGCGCGCTTGATGGAGGTAGGGGCCGAGCCAAGCGTCATTCACGAGCGCCTGTTTGACTCCAGCTCCTTGAGTCGGGTTCAAACTATGGCTTGCGGACTGCAATCAATGCAGATCATAGCCGATGG
>JABMNC010000136.1 GCA_013205365.1 Cryomorphaceae bacterium
AAATTTTAAAGCTGCGCGTTCCCGAGAAAAGTTTGATATTTGCCGCCCGTATCGAAGCACTACGAAACCAATAATTTAGAAGAGTATGACCTCGTTGTTTGTTATTTTAATTGCCCTTGTAAGCCTGTTATTAATGCTTGTTGTTCTGGTTCAGAGCCCCAAAAGCTCCGGAATGGGAGGGGCATTGGGCGGCAGCGGTTCCAACATGCTTGGTGGCGTAAAGCGCACTTCAGACTTCTTAGAGCGTTCTACATGGGTGCTCGCATTCACCCTTTTTGCCTTGGTTCTTTTGGTGAACATGTTCAACCCTGGGGTAGAAGGCAATGACGTCGAAGAATCAGCGATGCAGGAGCAAATGGACGAGGCGCCCGTAGAGGCACCCGTTCAGACTCCCAATCAGGCGCCCGGTCAACCGGCGCAGCCCACGGGGCTTCCGGAGTCCGCAGAATAGTTATTACTGACAATTTTGCCAATGCGCTGACAGATTGTCGCGACATTGGTCATTTGACAGGGCTGTAAGGGCCTTGGCACAACCTGTGCAGGTGAGGTTCCGGCTCTTCAAAGGAGGGGTCGATTTGCAAACCATTCTAACTCAACAAACAATTATGGCTAATTTGACCATTCGTCCACTGGCTGACCGGGTAATCGTCGAGCCTGCAGCAGCGGAGACTAAAACGGCCTCGGGCATCATAATTCCCGATACTGCCCAAGAGAAACCCCAACGTGGCATTGTCCGTGCTGTGGGTGGAGGCAAAAAAGACGAGCCAATGACCGTGAAGGTCGGCGACCAAATTTTGTATGCCAAGTATGCAGGGTCCGAGATTCGCTACGAAGGCACGGACTTCTTGATCATGCGCGAGTCCGACATTTTAGCAATTATTTAATTTACAGAACCATGAGTGCAAAAGATATTAAGTTTGACGTCGCAGCCCGAGACGGGATGCGCGCCGGAGTAGACGCCCTGGCCAATGCCGTGAAGGTCACGCTCGGCCCCAAGGGTCGCAACGTAATCATTGAGAAGTCGTTTGGCGCACCGCAGGTGACCAAGGACGGAGTTACGGTAGCCAAAGAAATTACGCTAGAAGATAAAATTCAAAACCTTGGAGCCCAAATGGTCAAAGAGGTTGCGAGCAAAACAGCGGATATTGCCGGAGACGGCACCACTACGGCTACGGTTTTAGCCCAGGCCATCATCAGCCAGGGTCACAAGAATGTCGCAGCAGGAGCCAATCCGATGGACCTCAAGCGCGGAATCGACAAGGCAGTTGCCAAGGTTGTTGAAAGTTTGCGTGCCCAGTCTCAAGAAGTTGGCGACAACATCAAAAAAGTGGAGCAGGTTGCGACCATTTCTGCCAACAACGATCCCACTATTGGTGCGCTCATTGCTGAGGCCATGGCCAAGGTTAAGAAGGAGGGTGTAATTACCGTCGAAGAAGCCAAGGGGACCGAAACCTACGTAGACATTGTGGAGGGAATGCAGTTTGACCGCGGCTACCTGTCAGCCTACTTTGTTACCAATACCGAGAAAATGGTTGCTGACCTGGAGCGTCCGTACATTTTGATTTACGACAAGAAGGTGAGCACGATGAAGGAGCTTCTCCCGATTCTTGAGCCTGTTGCTCAGACCGGGAAGCCCTTGCTAATCATTGCAGAAGACGTGGACGGCGAGGCTCTTGGAACCCTCGTGGTGAACAAGATTCGTGGTGCACTCAAAATCGCAGCCGTGAAGGCTCCGGGATTCGGCGACCGCCGCAAAGCCATGCTTGAAGATCTTGCCGTCCTAACGGGTGCAACCGTCATTAGCGAGGAGCGCGGCTTTAAGCTCGAGAATGCTACGATGGACATGCTCGGCACTGCCGAGAAGGTGACCATTGACAAGGACAATACGACCATCGTCAATGGAGCGGGCAGCGCTGAAGATATTAAGGCGCGCGTGCACCAAATCAAGGCCCAAATTGAAACGACTACCAGCGACTACGACCGCGAGAAGCTCCAGGAGCGTCTTGCCAAGTTGGCCGGCGGAGTGGCAGTGCTCTATGTGGGCGCCGCCTCTGAGGTAGAGATGAAGGAGAAGAAGGATCGCGTAGACGACGCCTTAGCTGCTACACGTGCTGCAATTGAAGAAGGTATTGTTCCAGGCGGAGGGGTTGCGCTTGTGCGCGCCATCGAGGCCTTGGCTGACCTTCAGGGCTTGAACCTTGACGAGACCACGGGCATCAAGATCATTGCTCGCGCTATCGAAGAGCCGCTTCGCATCATTGTGGGCAATGCAGGGCTTGAGGGTTCCGTGATTGTGGCAAAGGTTAAAGAGGGCAAGGGCGACTTTGGCTTCAACGCCAAGACCGAGGAGTACTGCTCAATGTACGAAGCCGGAATTATTGATCCGACCAAGGTTACCCGCGTGGCTCTTGAGAATGCAGCTTCGGTTGCTTCGCTGCTGCTCACGACTGAGGCGACCATTGTAGAGCTACCCAAGAAAGAGGCATCTATGCCTCCAATGGGCGGCGGCATGGACGGCATGATGTAATTCTGCTGCGGACCGCAATGGTTAAAGACCGCTCGGGGCAAGCCTCGGGCGGTTTTTTTTTGATTCCGCCGCGGCTTGGCTTTTTGCGATAAATCGTACTCGGGGCTAAGGGATTTTTTGCGAAATCGCGCCGTATTTTTGGCCCCCACCGTCCAAGTGGTGAAATAGGTAGACACGAGGGACTTAAAATCCCTTGATCAGTGATGGTCGTGCGGGTTCGATTCCCGCCTTGGGCACGTACTTTTAGGCTATGCATTGCTTGCGACGCCCTTTTTTTATTGCCCTAATGGTATCAGGGTTTGGGCTTTTTGCTCAGTGGATTAGCCCGAGCGAACTCCAGGAATTTGCCCTTCGCAGAGCCGATTCCGCTTGGAGGCCCGAGGTTCTCGGCTTTGTGCGCAACACCGAATTTTTTCATCCGGCAGAACAAGGGAGGACTCGTTTTGGCGCGCTAGTTGGCATGCGCCGCAGTTATGCGCTCCAGGAAGGACGGTCAGTCGACCTGGGAGTTTTGGTGCATCAGGCCTTTGGTGCGGGTCCTCAGTTTTTGCCCCTCCTGATGCTGCGCCAGCAAACCTCATGGAGCGAGGTGAGTTTTGGAAGCATTACCGACCGCGGCCATGGGCTACCGCGGCAGCTGATCAATCCGGATTTATTCTACAGCGTTCCGGTCGCTTATGGCCTCAGTGGAAAGGCCCGGCTGGGCGACTTTAGCGGGCATTATTGGGCGGAGTGGCTCAGGGCAATCGACTACGGCAGCCCGTTTAAGGAGCGCATTCACGTCGGCGGAACAGCGGCTTGGTCCCGAGGGTATTTCGCCCTCAACGGCCTAGTGCAGTACCACCACGTGGGAGGCCAAATTGATTCCGACCCAGGGCCAGGAGGCAATCGATTGAATTTTGGCGCCTTTGGCAGTGCGGGTATTGGTTCGTCGGTGTTAAAGGTTGCCCAGCTCTACTATGCTGATCCGCTTCAGGTATTTAGTGCGGAGCGCCGCGGGCGCGGAACCTCTGCGGAGTTCCTGCTCCGGGTGCACGCCAAAGTGCACGCCGAATTCAGCTATTGGAACGGTTCGAACTTTCAGGCTCCCTTGGGTCAGGGGCTTTTTCAAAGCCGGAATCCCGAGGATCTCATGGCTTGGCATCAAAAGTCCCGCCAGCTTCTAGGTTTTGCTTTGGCCTATGAGGGCAACTCGTCGGCGCGGCTTCGCTTCTGGTACGACTTGGGCGGGCGCGGATGGCAGCCCTCGGTTACCTGGGTGCGCTACTTGGTGCTTGATCCGCTCGGGGGCTCCAAGCATAGTAGAAGCCGAGACCCGCAATGAGGTGGTTGCCCGCCAAGCGAACCCGCCAGTGGGGGTCGATGCGGTAGTCCAGGGTGAGGTTTGCCCCTCCAAAAACCCCACCCTCAGGGCCGTCTAGCGAGAGGAGTGCGGAGCGCTGAAGTTGGTGAACAAGGTGGTAGCCCGACAGTCCGCCCGCCTGCAAGGCAAAGCGCCATTGGTCGTTGGGCTGGAAGCTGGCCTCCGCGCCGAGCATGAACGACAGCTGGTGCCAGGAATTGATCATGGCGGACTGCAGTAAAAAAAAGTTCCATTGGCTTTGCGGGTTTCCTCCCAGCCGCAGCCGCGTGGTAAGCATAGGGTGGTTATGGTTGAATCGGTAGGTCCACGAGGTATCGCGAAAGGTGAAGGCGTACTGGCTTTGCCCGGGGAAGTTCGCGGGATCGCGCCAGGTTCCGGGCACCTGAATCCAGTCGCTGCGGGTAATGGCATCGTCGGCGTGCCAGGTTCTTAGGTAGCCCAGCTCGAGTTCAATTCTGGGAACAGGCGAATTAGCCTGAGGTTTTGGGCTGTCGGTCTGGACTTGGCTTCGCAGCGGACTAATTCCGCATAAAAGTCCCCCAATAAAAAGTACGGTAATTGCTTTCATGGCAGAAATCTATGTCCGTTTTATTAAAGTTTTATTAGTGTACGGGGTACGCTAAGTATTTTTACGGAATGAAGAACCTCCTGATGCTCTTTGGATTGGTCCTTTTGACGGCTTCTCAAGCGCAGATTTTAAGCGTAACTCCTGCTTTCCCTACTCAAAACGATACCGTCACGGTGGTGTACAACGCGGCGGAGGGCAATGCCGCATTAATGGGCTTGTCGCCTGTTTATGCCCATGCCGGCCTAATTACGTCTGCCTCGACCTCGCCAACGAATTGGCAGTTTGTGCAGGGCAGTTGGGGGCAGCCTACGGCGAAGGTGCTCATGACGAGCCTGGGCAACAACAAGCACCGGATTAAATACCATATTCCTTCGTTCTACGGATTCCCGGCCGGTACTCAGGTGCAGCAACTGGCCTTTGTGTTTCGCAATGCCGCGGGCAGTGTGGTGGGTCGCAGCGCAGACGGCAGCGACATTTATTATTCGGTATATCCCGCAAATGCTGGCCTGCTGGCGGCCTTTTTTGCTCCGAGCGGACCCCAAATCGCGAATCCGGGCGACACCATTAGCTTGGTCGCGGCATCCAATCAGTTGGCCACCCTCAAGGTCTACGACAACGGACTCCTAAAGACTACGGCGACCAACGTGTCGGCCCTGAACTATGATTTGGTCGCTTCTTCACCGGGGCAGCATACGGTGGTGCTTGAGGCTAGCTCGGGGTCGCTCACGGCCTACGATACGCTCTACTATACGGGTAACCCAATTCAAATGGTGGCAGCGGTTCCTCCGGGTTGGCTCGACGGGGCAAACTACCTCAACGACAGCACGGTTGGCCTGGTGTTGCGCGCTCCGTTCAAGGACTTCGTTTATGTTTTTGGGGATTTTAACGACTTTTTGCCGGCGTCCAGTCACTTTATGAATAAGAGCCCCGACGGGCAGCGGTTCTGGCTGCAGGTTGCGGTGAGTCCGGGCCAAAGCTATGCCTACCAGTACTGGATCGACGGTGCCATTAAGGTAGCCGATCCCTTTGCAGAACTTATTCTCGATCCGAATTCCGACGGGGGAATTCCCCTTGGAACATGGCCAGGCCTGCATCCGTATCCCACCGGAAAAACTTCTGGTTTTTGTGCGCTTTTGCGTCCCGGTAAACCCGAGTATGCATGGAAGAATTCTAATTTCAGCCCCCCCGGTAAGGCGGACTTAATAATTTATGAGCTCTTGGTCCGCGATTTTATAGCGGCGCGCAACTACCAAGCCCTGATTGATACGCTGGGCTATCTGCAGCGGCTTGGAATCAATGCCATTGAGTTGATGCCAAACAGCGAGTTCGAAAACAACGAGAGCTGGGGTTATAATCCGAGCTTCCACATGGCCTTAGACAAGTTCTACGGCAGCCCCGAGAAGTTCAAAGAGTT
>JABMNC010000137.1 GCA_013205365.1 Cryomorphaceae bacterium
TCGGAATCCACCCACTCCGCATGGGCTCCTTCCGGAAGCCCTTCCACCCTGAGGTTGCGTCCGTCTCGGTAGACCCGCAGTGACTCCCCTAATGGATGCTCCGAGGTACTAATGTAGGGAGTGCTGCCAAAGTAATGGGTCACTGTGCCGCCAATATTGGTGCTGTAGCTGAGGCTTCCGCCGTCGTGCAAAACCGAAGCAGGGTACTCAAGCTCATAGACGTGCAGTTCGCCCGGCATTAGCGTGTCGGCGGCTCCGCCCGAAAGAAGATTCATGTTGGGAGCGGTCAAGGTCGCCGAGCTAAGAATCAAGTCTGCACTTCCAGGGTTGGTGACCACGAGCCTGCGGCGTAGCATGGGGCCTGCGGACCAATTCCAAAGTTCGAGCTGAATGCTGTCTTCGCTGGCCCAGTGCTGGGCTGCCAAATTGGGTTGCGGACTCCCACTAAGGCTTAAGAGTCGCTCCATAATCTGAGGGTAGTCTACGTAGGGATTTCGCGTGTTTTGCAGCGCGGCAATTCCCTGATTTCGCGAGCGATCGTTGCTGTCGGGAGGGAACTGCTGGTGCCAACCTTCTAAAACCGCGGCCTGCTGAGCATAAAAATTATTGTAGTCCCCGTATCGGGTCACGAAGTACATCATAGCCCTCGCCGCGTCGCCCTTGTGGGCATCTCGGGGTTCAAAGAGTCCGTTGAGGCGTTTGCTTCCGCCCACGGACCACCCGGGCGTCCCGGCAATCATACCAAACGGATAATTGCTGCGCTGGGTGTTGGCCGCCTCGTCGCAAGAAAACAAATGATGGATGTCAGACTGCATGGGCTGAGCAGAACCAAACATGCTCTGGGGGAAGGTGTGCTCGCAGTTAAAATTATTGGCCGTAGCACCCGCTCGGGTGTTGAACGAAGCAACTCGGCCAGTGTAGATGCAGGTTACCTGACCCGCGACATTATCGAGATTGGCATACATCTGGTCTCGCGCGGCGGTGTAGCCGAGATTAGTTGTGTTTTGGTTGAGGCGAGCGGTCAGGGCAGCCTTTAATGGCGCCCAGCTCAAGTTCTCGGTTGTGGTGTAGTAAGCCTGGCTCCAGCGACCCTGAGCCTCGAACTGCAGGGCCACAAATCCGTCGGGACCGTCGGTGGCCACCACAACAGGGAAGCGGTAGTAAATATTGTGCTCGGGTTGAAACTTCAACCAAATACGGGCGGAATCATAGACCGCCAAGGTCGTTTGCTCGGCCCGCAGGCTGAGTAGGCTATCGCCCCACTGCGCACAGCTCCACATACCCGTGAGGTTGAGGCTGCGAATTCCGGTGTTCTTGATCCAAACGGCTACGGAGTCGTACTGAAGCTCGTTGATGGGGCCTCGCTGCACGACAGCCTGGCTAAAGTCTTGGGCTTGAAGCCCCGTAATGGAAGCCGCAAGGACAAGGCCGGTAAAAATTCGTTTTAAACGCATAGGGAACAAAGGTCGTGCAAACCCTGTGTATCTTTACACCGGGGCAAGGCCTTGCGACCAGCTCCCGACAAATCCCCCAGGGCAGAAATGCAGCAAGGGTAGTTGGTTGTAGCGGTGCGATAAGTGTCCTTGCCCTTTTCTTTTTACTTGTTGGCAAATCAAACAGGCAAAGCCATTGCGATTCAGAAAAAGTTTTTACATTTGCATCATTACCACCCCTTAAGTCAGCAACGACTTCTGGCCGACGCGCACTCCAAAGGTGCGCGTCTCTTTTTTCGTCTAAAATTGAAACTCAATGAGATCCTTAGGGTCGATATAAATATGACCTTGAGCATACCTCCTAAGGTCTTTTGAATTTCTATTTGGAGGAAAGCAAACTACAATCCTTTTTTTCTTAGCACAGAGGGTCAATTTCTTAATAGGCGGAACCAAATCGCTGTCCGCCGTCACCAAAATCGCCACGTCGTACTGGTCCATGAGTCCATCGGCAAGCACATCGATGGCAATGTTTACGTCGGTCATCTTCTCTTCAAAGGAGGGAATCGACTGGCCGCAGTGCTCGCAGTGGATGGTCTTCTGCTGAAACCGCCCGAGGATTACTTCAACTTTAGATGCCCGAAGCGCTGCAAAATAGCGCTTTTGAGCGCGTTCCGCTTCTGGATTGCCCACTAATGGAGCAGAATAGTAGCGAACAGAAGCAAGGCGCTGGTTACTGCCTAACCTGCTGCGCACGTAGGCCGCAACGTCAAAATTCACCGCCTTCGGATTCTTGGATCGAATTCCGAAAAAGAGGTTAAAACCATCTACATACACCGCGACTCGCTCCACATTCTCACGTGCACGCGGGACATGAACGCAGTGCCCATCAAAAATCAGAAACTGCGAGTAAATTAGAAGTATCTAGTTAATAACTAAACACTTAAAACCGGTTGCCAGAAACGAGGTGCAGCTTGTCGTTTTACTCTCCGACTAGCATCAGCACCGCCTCCACAACGTCCTCCGCACTGGGTTTAGAGAAGTAGTCACCGTCTGAACCGTAGGCGGGCCGGTGGGCCTTAGCGGTCAGGCTTCGGGGAGAGGCATCCAGATGGCTGAATCCGCCCTGAACCTCAAGTATTTGCTGCATAATGTAGGCGGAAGCTCCGCCCGGAACGTCTTCATCCACCACGAGCAAGCGGTTGGTGCGCTTTAGAGAGGCAGCGCAGGCTCCGTCCAAGTCAAAGGGAAGGAGCGTTTGCACGTCAATAACTTCAATAGACAAACCCAGGGTTTCAAGTTCGGCCGCAGCCTCCATGATTACCCGCAGCGTGGAGCCGTAGGAAACCACCGTGGCGTCGCTGCCCGACCGCAGTAGCTCAGGACGACCAAGGGGCACCGTGAAACTGCCCAAGTTAGTGGGTAAGGATTCTTTGAGGCGGTAGCCGTTGAGGCACTCGATGACCACGGCCGGTTCGTCAGCCTGCAGCAGGGTATTGTACATTCCCGCAGCCTGAACCATGCTGCGCGGGGTGCAGAGGTACATTCCGCGCAAGGAGCCGAGCAGCA
>JABMNC010000138.1 GCA_013205365.1 Cryomorphaceae bacterium
ACAGGACGTAGCGCTGGATAGGGAAGCAGCAATAAAAAGTGCCGCAAGAAAGGTTTTTAAGGCTCGCATAAAAGCAAAAATACGAAGTTTGCACTGTGCTTCGCATTCCTGACCCTCCTAACGATTGGCTTTTGGCCTTGAGCCGCTTTGATGGCCCGACTGCATGGCGTGCTATTAAGCCCCAGATTGAGGCATCGTATGGTTCGGGAGAAGTCCTTCCGCCCGCGCATCAGCTCTGGACTGCGCTCGAGCTCTGCCCCTTTGAATCGGTGCGGATTGTGGTCTTGGGGCAGGATCCCTACCACCGCCCCGGCCAGGCCCATGGATTGGCTTTTTCGGTCCCCGTGGGGGTTACGCCTCCCCCCTCCCTACGCAGTATTTTTAAGGAGCTCCGCTCTGATACTGGACTTGAGCCGCCAAAGTCCGGCGACCTTAGCGGCTGGGCGAAGCAGGGCATTCTGCTGCTTAATACCGCACTGACGGTGCGCACGGGTGAACCAGGAAGCCATGCCGACGGACGATGGAATGGATTGGTGGATTCCATTCTTCGGGCCCTAAATGCCGAAGAACGCCCCATCGTTTTTTGGCTTTGGGGCGCCCAGGCGCAAAAACGAGCGGCATTCCTAAGCAACCCGGGCCACCTTGTTTTAGCTACATCCCACCCTTCTCCGCTTGGGGCCTACCGCGGATTTTTGGGCAGCAAACCCTTTAGCAAAACCGAGAATTGGTTCAAAAGTCAGGGTCTGTCTGCGCCCGATTGGTCGGCAAGCCAACCTACCTTTGAGCGGTGATGACCACCCTGCTCCTTACCGCCGCTCTTCTCGTGCTGGCTGCTATTTTGCTGATCCAAGTCCGCAGGGGTTCTGCGTCTCTACCCCAGGCCGACGCAGGCCTAAAGGCATTGTACGAGGCATCCATTCAAAGGCAGCGCGAGCTCGAATCCGCCTTGGTTGCGTCCCAACAGTCCCAGCGCGAAGCGGAGTTGTCTTTAGCCCGCAATCAAGAGCGCCTTGCCGCAATGGACTCCGCGCGGACTGAGGTCGATGCCCAGCGAGAACAGCTTAAAAACGAATTCAAGGTAGTGGCGCAAGAGGCGCTCAGCCAGCAGTCGCAAATGCTTCAGGATCAACTTAAGCAGGGCAACCGAGCAGAACTCGACGTCATGCTCGCCCCGTTCCGATCCAAGCTCGAGCTTTTTGGCGAGCGCGTAGAGAAAACGCACCTTCAAGGGGTTCAGGAGCGAAGCGAACTCAAGGCAGAAGTGCGCAACTTGATGGAGCAGTCCGAAAAACTCCGCAACGAGGCCAATGCATTGACCAAGGCCCTTAGAAGCGACAACAAGGCTCAGGGCAATTGGGGCGAAATGGTGCTCGAGAAGCTGCTGGAGCGCAGTGGTTTGACGCGCGATTTGGAGTACAGTGTGCAAACGTCAACTACGGATTCAGACGGCCGCCGCCTGCAGCCCGACGTGATCCTGAACCTTCCCGAGGGCAAGCACCTCATTATTGACTCCAAGGTCAGCCTGATTGCCTATGAGCGCTTTGTAAATGCTGAAACGCCCGAAGAACAGGCAATTGCCATAAAAGAACACATTGCCTCGCTTCGCAGCCACATTCGCGGACTATCCGACAAGAACTACCAAAACCTTTACGACGTTTCGCTTGACTTTGTGCTGCTCTTTGTTCCCATTGAGGGAGCATTCAGCACCGCGCTGCAGGCGGAGCCTGGGCTGTTCCAGGAGGCCTTTGACCGCAACATAGCCTTGGTAAGTACCACCACGCTCTGGACTACCCTGCGCACCGTGGGCACTCTGTGGCGCCAGGAGCGACAAAACCGCAACGTTGGGGAGATTATTCGCCAGGCTTCAGAATTGTACGACAAGTTTGTGGGCTTCTCTGACGAACTCATTAAGGTCGGGAACCAAATGAACACAGCCACCACGACCTACGAAAACGCCATGAAGCAGCTCAGTCAAGGCAAGGGCAACCTTGTGCGGCGCGCCGAGCAGCTCCGGCAGCTTGGGCTTAAAAACAGCAAAAACACGCATCCTTCGCTCTTAGACCGCGCGCTTCAAGGCGAGTCAGAAGAAGACAAAACCGATAATTTATGAGCGAGCAACTAGACGACCAACTGATTTACGGGATTCGCCCGATTGAAGAAGCCCTCGAATCGGAAGTGGTACTCGACCGCGTTTTTATTTCGCAGGAGTCGCGCAACCCCGCGCTAATGGCCATTGCCGCCAAGGCCCGGAAGAAGGGAATTTTTGTAAAGTTTGTTCCGATGGAGCGCATGCAGCGCTTTACCCGCGCGAACCACCAGGGCGTGGTAAGCTGGGCGTCAAGCGTAGCCTATGCTGACCTGTCTGAGGTCATGGCAGGGTTGGCAGAACGTGGGGTTGACCCGCTGGTGATTGTGCTCGACCGTGTGACCGACGTGCGCAACGTGGGCGCCATTGCCCGGTCCTGCGAGAGTTTTGGGGCCCACACGATTGTGCTTTCTGAGGGTTCGGCCCCGATGAATGCCGACGCCGTGAAATCTTCGGCTGGAGCCCTGCTGAACATGCCCATTTGCCGCGTACGATCATTGCCCATTACCCTGACTTCGCTCGAGATGAGCGGATGCAAGATTGTAGGCATTTCGGAGAAAGCTACCGGAACCCTTGCCGATTGCGACCTGCGCGGGCCCCTAGCCTTGATTATGGGTTCTGAAGAGAATGGAATTTCTCCGGCCCTTTGGAAGGCCTGCAACGCAACCGCTAAGATTCCCACCAGCGGCGAAACGGCATCGCTCAACGTTTCGGTTGCGCTTGGCATTGCGCTCTATGAGGTGTCGATGCAGCGGCGGGCATAGCCAGCTGCTCGCAGCTAGTTGCTGGCCAAAGCCGCCAGCAGCTTTTGGGCAATCTCGATTTTGACTTCGGCGTCTGCAAGCTTTTTACGCTCGGCCTCTACGACGGCCGAAGGGGCTCCTAAAACAAACTTTTCGTTGGATAGCTTGGCTTCGATGCTGCGCTTGAATCCGCTGTAGTACTCGATTTCATTTTGGGCCTTTGCGCGCTCGGCCTCGACGTCGACGGTGTCGGCTTCAACCAGCACGCGGAGTTCGGCGGTTCCGGCGCGCAGCGGGAGTCCGCCCTCGGCACTGCCCCATAGGGTTTGGGTAAGCTTGGCGATCGCCGGCCACCCCGCAGGCTTCTGGGCCGCGTCGGCCGTCAGTGCCAACTTAAAGGCAATGTTTTTCTCGATCCTAAAGGTGCGCAGTGCCACTACGTGGGCCTCGACCGACACAAACTCAGCAGGATCGTACGCGGTTCCGCCCGAAGTCGGATAGGCTGCGAAATCAAGGAAGTTGGACTCAGCCCGGTCTGAAAGAAGGTGCCACACTTCTTCGGTCAAGAAGGGCATGAAGGGATGCAAGGCCGCCATAAGCTCCTCAAAAAAGCCCACGGTCGCGCGGTAGACGCCCGACGAAATCGGCTGCCCGTAAGCGGGCTTTACCAGCTCGAGGTACCAGGCGCAGAAGCTGTTCCAGGTGAGCTTGTACAAGCGCATCAGGGCCTCCGACAGGGCATAGCGGTCAAAGTCGCGCTGCAGCTCGGCAAGCTCGGCGTCGAGCAGGGCTCGGAACCAAAGCACCGCCCACTCGGCGGCCTCGTCGGCAGGCGCGTCGTCGGACGCAGTCCAGCCCTTGACCAAGCGAAGGGCGTTCCAAACCTTGTTGGTGAAGTTGCGGCCCTGTTCGCAGAGGGACTCGTCAAACGGCAAGTCGTTGCCGGCAGGAGAAGTCAGCAGCATGCCCATGCGCACGCCGTCGGCGCCGTAGGTATCCATCAGCGCAATGGGGTCGGGCGAATTACCCAAGGATTTTGACATCTTGCGGCCGAGCTTATCGCGCACGATTCCCGTGAGGTAGACGCGCTCAAAGGGGCGCTTGCCCGCGTATTCGTAGCCCGCCATGGCCATGCGTGCGACCCAGAAAAAGAGAATTTCGGGTGCCGTCACCAGGTCTTGGGTCGGGTAGTAGTATTGGATTTCGGGGTTTTCGGGGTTGCGAATTCCGTCGAATACGCTCAAAGGCCACAGCCAGCTCGAGAACCAGGTGTCGAGGCAGTCAGGGTCTTGCTGAAGGTCGGCGGCGGTCAAGTCCTTGCGGCCGCTGGCCACGCGGGCTTTATCAAGCGCCTCTTCGGCGCTCAAAGCAACCACGTAGTCGTGCTCCCCTGGGCCGTAGAAGTAGGCCGGGATGCGGTGCCCCCACCAAAGCTGCCGCGAAATGCACCAGTCTCTGACGTTCTCCATCCAGTGGCGGTAGGTATTCTTGAACTTATCGGGGATGAGCTGAATTTCGCCTGACATGACCGCGTCGAGGGCCGGCTTTGCCAAGCTAGGCATGCGCACCCACCACTGCAGCGACAGGCGAGGCTCGACTACGGCGCCGGTTCGCTCGCTGGTGCCCACGGTCGAAGCGTATTCTTCGGTTTTGGCAAGATGACCGCTTGCCAGGAGGTCCTCTGCTACCTTTTTGCGGGCGGCAAAGCGCTCCATGCCTTCGTACTGCAGGCCATGGGCGCTGAGGGTTCCGTCTTCGTTGAGCACGTCGAGCACCTCGAGCCCGTGCTTTTGGCCGATGGCGTAGTCGTTCCAGTCGTGGGCCGGGGTCACCTTAAGGCAGCCGGTTCCGAAGTCGGTCGTCACGTAGTCGTCGAGGATGATGGGAACCTCGCGTCCGCCCACCGGTACGCGCACGTGCAGGCCTTGGAGCGCCGTGTAGCGGACGTCTTTGGGATTAACCGCAACAGCCACGTCTCCCATGATGG
Organism: Cryomorphaceae bacterium; assembly: GCA_013205365.1. Lineage (GTDB taxonomy): Bacteria > Bacteroidota > Bacteroidia > Flavobacteriales > Schleiferiaceae > TMED14. Next base: position 4,817 of record JABMNC010000138.1, read on the forward strand.
TCTCTGGGCGCGAGGTGGCGACGGTCAAAAAAGTTCCAGGACGCTCCACGACCTCGTACTTCACATAGTAAAGGGTGGCCGTGATGTCTTTGTGGAGAACCTCTTCGTCCGACAGCGAGGTTTTGGCCTCGGGATCCCAGTGGACCATGCGGAGTCCGCGATAAATATGGCCCTTGGCGTGCAGGTCGGCAAAAACTTGGTACACGCTGTCGCTGCGAACCTCGTCCATGGTGAAGGCCGTGCGGTCCCAGTCGCAGCTAGCGCCGAGCTCCTTGAGCTGCTCGAGAATGATTCCGCCGTGCTTGTGCGTCCATTCCCAGGCGTGCTCGAGAAAGGCCTCGCGGCTTAGGTCGGACTTTTTAATCCCCTCGGCGCGAAGTTTTTGCACCACCTTGGCTTCGGTGGCAATGGAGGCGTGGTCCGTACCCGGAACCCAGCATGCGTTGAATCCGCGCATGCGCGCCCGGCGAATCAAGACGTCTTGAATGGTGTTGTTGAGCATGTGCCCCATGTGCAGCACCCCGGTCACGTTGGGCGGCGGAATCACTATTGCATAGGCCGGACG
>JABMNC010000139.1 GCA_013205365.1 Cryomorphaceae bacterium
GACAATACCGACCGCAACCGCACCTCGCCCTTTGCCTTCACGGGCAATAAGTTTGAGCTTCGCGCCGTGGGCTCCTTGGCGAACTGTTCGCATGCCATGACGACGCTCAACCTCATGGTCTCTGACCAGCTTCGGCAGTTTAAGATTGACGTTGACGCCCAGATTGCGGGAGGCCTAAAGAAGGACGATGCCATCTTTAGTGTGCTGAAGGACTACATCAAGGCTTCCAAAAAAATCCGCTTTGAAGGGGATGGCTACAGCGACTCTTGGAGGGATGAAGCGGCAAAACGCGGACTGAACAACACGCCAGATACCCCACGGGCACTGGATTACTTGGTTACCAAAGATGCCGAAGAGCTCTTCAATCGCCACGGAGTTTTGAGCAAGGTTGAGCTGCACGCGCGCTACGAGATTTTGCAGGAAGAGTACTTCAAGCATCTGCAAATTGAGAGCCGTACCCTGGGCGATTTGGTCAACAACCACATCATACCCGCGGCGATTAAGTACCAGAGTGTGATGAGTGAGAATCTTCTGCGTCTCAAGGCTTTGCTTTCTGAGGCCACCTTCAAAAGAACATGCACAGAGCAGATGGCAGTAATCGAGGAGCTCAGTGAGCGCATTGAATTGGCCCTTCGTCATGTAGCAGCAATGACCGAAGCCCGCAAGCAAGCCAACAAAATCGAGTCGGCTAGAGAACGTGCTTTGGCCTACTGCGACAACGTCAAGCCTTATTTGACCTCCATTCGCTATGAGGTCGATAAAATGGAGCTTATCGTAGACAACGAAACCTGGCCTTTGCCCAAATTCCGCGAGCTGCTTTACATCCGTTAGAGCATTTAGTGCAACTATTTTGGTCCTTTGAGCGGCAGTTCAAAGGGCTTTTTTCGTTTTATCTCTTTTGATTCGTTATTTTCGTGTTCTGAGCGCTTGATATGCCCAATTTACTATGACTACACGACTTACGTTTGCCCTCTGCCTCTGCTTGATTTTTGGGCTTTCGACCACTTCGGTATGGGCACAGAAGTCCAAAGAGGAGGATGCTCCCAAGCGGCCTAAAATAGCCCGTCAGGGAGACGACTACTACCAAGGTAAGGAATACACTAAGGCTATTCTGCTCTACCGCAAAGCCTACAGCAAGGTCAAGTCACGCTCTGACAAGGCAGAGATTAGCTACCGCCTCGGGGAGAGCTACCGCTACACCGCCCAGTACAAGGCTGCGGAAGCCCAGTTTCGTCGTGCCATAAAGTCTGGATTCACGCAGCCAGAGGCCTATCTGGGCGTTGCAGAAATGCTTAAATACCAAGGGGACTACGACGGCGCACTGATTGCCTTTGAAGACATGGCCAAGGTTCATCCAAGCGATCCGCGAGCCCAGCAAGGAATTACGAGTTCAAAGGCTGCCGTAGCGTGGAACTTGGCTGTAACGCGTTTTCAGGTCGGACCCATAACCGACTTAAACACCAAATCGCAGGAGTACGGCCTTGCCTTTGACGGCCGCCAGGGGGAATATGAGGAACTTCTCTTTACCTCGACTCGCGAAGGGGGTATTGGCAAAAAAAAGGACGGCTGGAATAACGAGCAGTTTTCTGACATTTACAGCAGCAAGCGACTCAATTCCGACGGAACGCTTCGCGGCGGTAAAAAATCGCCGAAGGGCAATTCAGGCAAGCCGGACCCCACTGCAGCCAAAGCACAAAAGTTTACTGCGGCAGAGCTCCTTCCAGAGGTAATCAATACCATTGATCAAGAGGGATCGCCTTCTTTCGATGGCAAGCGCCGCAACCTCTACTTTACCCGGTGCATGGACGTGAAGCGCGCTCAATTGGGTTGCGCAATCTATGTCACGCGCCGCGCCGGGCAAACCTGGCAAGACGCTACCCCCGTGGTTCTGACCACCGATTCCTCGCGGTCGGTGGGCCATCCTTCGGTTAACGAAGACGAGACGCTGCTTTATTTTGCCGGAGACTTAGAAGGCAGCATCGGGGGTAAGGACCTCTGGGTAGCCTCTTACGACAAGCGCCGCCGAACCTGGGCCAACCCAGTGAATTTGGGTGCCATGGTGAATTCCAAGGGAGACGACCTATTCCCATTCATTCACGACGACGGCTTTCTTTACTTTGCCTCAGACGGCCTCCCGGGTATGGGCGGTTTTGACCTCTTTAGGGTTTCAGTAGGGGTAGACGGTCTGCCGACTGGTGAGCCTGAAAACCTTAAGGCTCCGATCAATAGTTCAGGGGACGACTTCAATTTGATTCTTCGTCCGGGCGGACTCCGCGACGGCTACTTTGTTTCTAATCGTGCCGGTGGCACTGGCGGCGACGACATTTGGAGCCTCTTTGAAGTTCCTTTGAGGTATGGTTTGCGCGGAACCCTTAAAAGCATTAAGGATCAATCTCCCTTGGCGAATGCTACCGTCAAAATTTCAGGAAGCGACGGTTTCTCTGCAACCGTAATGACCGACAAATTGGGCAAGTTCGAGTTGAATGATCCCAAACTCGTGGCCGAAGTGACCTATGAATACTCCTTTGAAAAGAAGAAGTTCCTCAACAGTGGGGCCGGCTCCAATACGGTCAACCTAGGCCTTGATAAATTCGTCTTTAGCGAAAGCGAGAATGCCTTTCGCCACACCATGGAAGTTGCTGCCACCATGGCTCCGATTGAGTACCCCGTGGTACTGCCTAACCTGTTTTTTGCCCTGGCTAAGTGGGACCTGAACGATGAAGCCCGCTCTGCCCTTGACACGGTATACACCACCCTGGTGCGAAATCCGACCATTGTTATTGAGTTGCGATCGCACACCGACTACCGCGACGCGGACGATAAGAACGTCCTACTCTCTCAAAAGCGTGCCGATACCTGCGTGAAGTATTTAGTGAGCAAAGGAATCGATGCAGGTCGCATGGTTTCTATAGGCATGGGAGAATCCCAGCCCTTTGAGATGGCTGCAAACAGTAAGGGTAAGGGCAGTTCTGTATTCCCAGCGGGTACCGTTCTTTCGGAGTCCAACATCAAGAAGATGCAACCCCAGCAGCAAGAGCTGGCCAACGAATTAAACCGTCGTACCGACTTCAAGGTGATTCGTGACGACTTCGCGCCACCGGTGGATGCCGAGGAATTAGCGGAGCAGAAGGCAGAAGCCGCCAAAGAGGAGGTCGCTAAGTTGGTCAAGGGCGAGTTCTACACGGTTGGCGAGAAAGAAACGTTTGCAACGGTTTGCCGTACCGCAACCATTACTATTACGGATCTTCGCCGCATTAACGGCGGTTTGCGCGGGGTCAGCCTCGTTCCGGGCATGGTGCTTAAAAAGACTGCCAAGGGAGACTACACCGAGTTTGACGCAAGCCACCGTCAGGTTGCCTTGGGCGAAACCTGGAAGTCGATGGCCAGTGCGCTAAAAATGAAAGAGAAGGAGCTCAAGGAGCTCAATCCAGAGTGGAGTAAGGTCGAGCCCCCGGTTGGTACCTACGTCCGCACGAAGTAGCGTTGATAACCTTTGGCATCCCCTCGGCTTTGGTCGAAGGGATGTTTTATTTTTGCAATCATGAGTTTGAGCAATCGCTACGCTGACCGAGGTGTTTCTTCGGGCAAAGAGGACGTGCACCAGGCGATTGCTTCGCTTGACAAGGGATTGTTCCCTAATGCCTTTTGTAAAATTGTACCCGATGCCTTGAGTGGCTCGCCGGAGCACTGCCTGGTCATGCATGCCGACGGTGCAGGTACCAAGTCCTCGCTCGCCTACCTCTACTGGAGGGAGACTGGAGACCTAAGCGTTTGGCGCGGAATCGCTCAGGATGCAGTGGTCATGAATACCGACGACTTGCTTTGCGTGGGCGCCACAGGCCCTATTTTGCTCAGTTCTACCATTGGGCGAAACAAGCATTTGATTCCCGGTGAGGTGGTTAAAGCACTTATTGAGGGAACGGAGTCCGTACTTCAAGATTTGCGTCAGGCCGGCATGGACATTCAGAGCACAGGAGGCGAGACGGCGGACGTGGGCGACCTCGTGCGTACCGTAATTGTCGACAGTACGGTGGTTGCTCGCATGCGCAGAAGCGAGGTTATTGACAATGGCAATATTGCCCCTGGGCAGTACGTAGTGGGTCTGGCCAGCTTTGGTCAGGCGAACTACGAGCATCAGTACAACGGCGGCATGGGCTCGAACGGACTCACCTCAGCGCGCCACGACGTTTTTGGCCACCTCTTGGCTAAGCGATATCCCGAGAGCTTTGCGCCCGAAACCGACCTAAACTTAGTCTACAGCGGCACGAGGATGCTTACTGACCGCATCGCAGAGAGCCCCCTAGACCTAGGTAAGCTCGTTTTGTCGCCCACCAGAACCTACGCCCCGGTAATGATTCCAGCAATTAAGGAGCTCGGGTCTCGCTTGCGCGGAGTCGTGCACTGCAGCGGAGGCGCGCAGACCAAGGTCCTTCATTTTTTGGGTAACGCCAGGGTCATAAAAGACAACCTTTTTGCTGTTCCCACCCTTTTTGACCTAATTCAAAAGGAGTCCGCTACGCCTTGGCGCCAGATGCATGAAGTGTTTAACATGGGGCACCGAATGGAACTTTACTTGGACAGCCTAGAAGCGGCAGAAGAGGTCATTGCCCTATCTAAGAGTTTTGGCGTTGATGCGCAAATTGTGGGTCGGGTCGAGCCCAGCGATCAGCCCGAAGTTCAAATTCACGCTCCCGATGGAGTGCATACCTACCGTCGTTCATGAATCTTGTAGACAAACTCCAGGCAATTTGGGTGCGGCACCAAGACGTGCACGACCAGTTATTGACGCCAGAATTGGCGGCTGACCCTGCCCGATTTGTGCGCCTTAATCGAGAGTACAAAGAGCTCGACGAGCTGGTGCAGGCCCGCGCTCGCTATTTGGATGCCCTTGCCAACCGCAATGAGGCGCAGGAGTTGCTCGAAACAGAGAAAGATTCCGAAATGCGCGCCATGGCTCAAGAAGAATTTGACTCCGCGCGAAGCCGTATTGGGCTGCTTGAAACCGAGATTAAGGAGTTATTGATTCCCAAAGACCCCGAGGATGCTCGCGATGCGGTGCTCGAGGTTCGGGCCGGAACCGGGGGCGACGAGGCCGGCTTATTTGCCAGCGAACTCCTGCGTGCCTATATGCGCTACGGCGACGAAAAAGGCTGGACCATGGAGGTGCTTAGTATGACCGACGGCTCGATAGGTGGCATTAAGGAAGCCAGTGTTCAGGTGCGGGGCAGTCAAGTCTATGGGACCCTAAAGTTTGAGAGCGGCGTGCATCGAGTTCAGCGCGTTCCCGCTACCGAAAGCCAAGGCCGAGTTCATACTTCTGCCGCTACGGTGGCTGTGTTGCCCGAGGCCGACGAGCTTGACGTGCAAATTCGCGACGTAGACATACGCAAAGACACCTTTCGCTCGAGTGGGGCAGGTGGTCAGCACGTGAACAAAACCGAATCAGGAGTTCGCCTGACCCACTTCCCGACGGGAATCGTGGTGGAATGCCAAGACGGCAGGTCCCAGCACCAGAATTACGACCGGGCCCTCACGGTTCTGCGCGCCCGAATTTGGGATAAGGCCCGCGCGGAGCGGGATGCCCTTGTGGCCGAGCACCGCAAAACGCTGGTGAGCACCGGCGACCGAAGCGCAAAAATCCGCACCTATAATTTTCCGCAGAGCCGCGTTACCGACCACCGCATCGGCCTGACGGTGTATAATTTGCCCGACGTCATGAACGGCGACCTCAAGGCACTTATTGAGGGGCTTCGCGTGGCCGACCATGCCGAGCGACTAAAGCAAGGAGCCGACGAATGAACTACCAGGAACTCAGCCAGCGTATTGAGCAATCGGGCCACGGTCTGTGCATAGGAATTGATCCAGACCCTGCTCAGTTCCCCGAGGGGGTGGGCGGTCTTCGAGAATTTTGCCTTGGCATCATCGATTCTACGGCAGACGTGGCGGTAGCATACAAGCCGAACTTTGCCTTTTTTGAGGCCTTAGGACGCCCAGGATGGGACGCCCTGGACGCCGTTACCGAGCATTTGCGATCGCTGCCGCAAAAACCCTTTTTGATAGCAGACGCCAAACGCGGAGACATCGGGAACACCGCCGCGCGCTACGCCGAAGGCATCCTGGAGGTCATGGGCTACGACGCCATTACCGTTGCCCCCTACATGGGCCGAGACAGCGTAGAACCCTTTTTAAGGCCCAATAAGTGGGTCATCGGGCTAGGCTTAACCAGCAATCCCGGAGCCTCCGACCTGCAGCAGCTCAAGCTCGAGGACGGACGGCATCTGTACGAAGCCGTGGTTGACGCATACCGCGAATGGGGAAGCCCAGATAACCTAATGATTGTTGCGGGAGCCACCCGACCCGAGGCCCTAGGAGCCCTTCGCGAACGGATGCCCGAGACCTTTTTTCTGGTTCCTGGCATTGGTGCCCAGGGCGGAAGCGTCGCCGACGTGATGCGCCACGGTGCCTTTAGGGACCGGCCCGGGCTGGGTCTGCTCATTAATGCATCACGAACTATTCTTTATGCATCAAAGGGTTCAGACTGGCGGCAAGCGGCCCGCAAAGCGGCCACCGACCTAGCCGCCGAAATTCGCGCAGCCCGTCGGCCCTAGCCTCGCGACGAACCGCCAACTACCCCTGCAAGCCATGACCTCAAAACGCATCTTGATTACCGGAGCCAACGGTCTGCTTGGTCAGTCACTGCTCTTTCTTGGGCAAGACCGGCATGTGCTTCTTGCCACAGGCAGAGGCCCTGCGCGCGGCAACCACTTCGGATTCCCCTACGCCGAACTCGACAGCACCAAGGCAGAGGACTACGAGCGTGTCTTTGCAGCATTCAAGCCCGACGTGGTGGTGCATTCTGCAGCCATGACCCAGGTGGACGACTGCGAACAGGATCAGGAGGCCTGCAACCTACTCAATGTGGAGGCCACCAAGCTATGCGCTGAGGCCTGCGCCCGCCATGGAATACACCTAATTTTCTTGAGTACGGACTTCATTTTTGACGGCAAGAACGGGCCCTACGGCGAGGAGGCCGAACCGGCCCCCCTCAGCGTTTATGGATGGTCCAAGCTTCGTGCCGAAGAGGCAGTCAAGGCCAGCGGAGCGCGCTATGCCATCGCAAGAACCGTTTTGGTCATCGGCTACGTACCCGGTCTTAGCCGCAGCAACATCATACTCTGGGCACGCCAGGCATTGGGTCGCGGAGAACGAATTCGGGTAGTGCACGATCAGGTGCGCAGTCCAACCTGGAGCGTGGACCTGGCCGAGGGCTGCCTTCGCATCGCGGAGCTTGGAGCGCTGGGCATTTACAACATCAGCGGACCCGACACCATGAGCATTCTGGACCTTGTGCGCAGGGTTGCCGACCACGCAGGCCTTGATGCCTCGCTTATTGACCCGGTTTCTAGTGAATCCCTAGGTCAAGCAGCAAAGCGCCCACCCATAACTGGACTTGACATAAGCAAAGCCCGGCGAGACTTGGGATTTAGTCCGCATTCATTCTCTGAGGTATTGAATCGAATACCTATATTTGAAAATTAGATAACCCCCAACACCTATGAGTAGCAACACACAGTCCTGGGGATCCAGGGTAGGACTCATTCTTGCCATGGCAGGGAACGCGGTGGGTTTGGGTAACTTCCTTCGTTTTCCGGTTCAAGCGGTAAAAAATGGTGGTGGAGCCTTCATGATTCCCTACCTCGTCTGTTTTTTGGTTCTCGGAATTCCCCTGCTTTGGATTGAGTGGGCCTCTGGGCGTTTTGGCGGAACCAAGGGCGATCACAGCACTCCCTTTATTATGAATTCCATGGGACGCCGAAAGTACTGGAAGTACCTAGGGGTCTTTGGAATTTTTACCAACGTTGCGGTTGCTGCCTACTATACCTATATCGAGTCCTGGACCTTCTCCTACGTCTTTCATTCCATTGCGCAAACCTTCTCGGGCATGAGCCAGGGCGAGGTTGCCGCCTTCTTCACAAGCTACGTAGACATCGGCCAAAGCACGACGGGCCTGCCCTATGAGGCAATTTGGTTCTACATCTTTGTTCTCGGTCTAAATACCTGGATTCTCAGCAAGGGTCTAAAGGGCGGAGTGGAGAAAGTGGCAAAAATTGGCATGCCCATTCTGCTAATTCTAGGTGCATTTTTGGCAGTAAAAGCATTCATGCTCGGAGATTCCGGCGCCAGTGCGGGATGCACCGAGTGCGACGCGATGCTTGGTTTTAACTTCTTGTGGAACCCTCAATTTGATTCGCTTACCAACCCCAACGTCTGGCTCGCCGCTGCGGGGCAAATATTCTTTACCCTTTCGGTGGGAATGGGTACCATACATTGCTATGCCGCCTACGTCAAGCCCAAAGATGACATTGCCTTGAATTCTATGTCTGCGGGCTGGATGAACGGATTTGTAGAGATCGTTCTTGGCGGAAGCATCGTGATTCCCATCGCAGTAGGCTACCTCGGCCTGGATTGGGTTAAGGAGAATGCCGGCTTTGCTATGGCTTTTCAAACTATGCCCTTTCTGTTCACCAAATGGGGCGCAGTCTTAGGCAGTGTTGCTGGAGTAATGTGGTTTGGCCTTCTCTTCTTTGCGGGCATTACCAGCTCGCTGGCAATGGGTTCACCCTGGGTTGCCTTTGTACAGGACGAGTTCAAGTTTAGCCTCAATAAGGCAGCCATAACCTTTGGTCTTATTACCCTCGCCGTTGGCCTGCCCACCGTATTTTTTTACCAGCAAGGGGTATTTGACCAATACGACTACTGGGCCGGCACGGTGGGGCTGGTGTTCTTTGCCCTAGTAGAGTCCGTACTTTTTGCCTGGATATGGGGAATTGATCGCGGATGGGACGAAATAACGCGTGGCTCTGACATTGCAATACCTAAGATCTACAAGCCTATTTTGAAGTACGTAACCCCTACGATTCTTCTTTTGATTTTTACCATGAGTTTAATTAGTCCCAAGGGCAACGACTGGAAGAATGCACTAGAAAATAAATGGGAATTTGACCAGGCCAGCATCATCGGGCAAATTACCAATGTGGACATTCAATACAACCGAGATGCCTTTGCGGACGTTTTTGTGTCTGAGGTCAGTGGCACCTCAGACGTTCAAACCATAGACGGCTCGACGGTAATTCGACTTTTGGCTGCGGACGGCACGGAGGTCACCTACCAATGGGATTCCGAAGACGTGCAGCCCGTGATCGCTAGTGGTCAGTTGGTGCGTGCAGGAGACCAAATTGCCACAGGTTCCTTCGTCAATCCAATTTTTTACAAGCATTTTGCGCGGATTATGCTACTGCTCTTGTTTACCCTCATTGCGGGCATGGTCTACGTGGCCTACCGCCGACGAATTGCATTAAATAACTAAGTATGACTACTGCAGCCTGGATTATGATGCTTACCACCCAAATTTTGGTCACGGTAATCACGGTTACTTTTTTTATTAAGGTGCTTCGGGCGCCACAAAAAGACGACGCGGACGCTACTCAAAACGACAATCCTATAGAATGAAGAATCGACCCAAACCTTGGGTTATAGATTTACTTTGGGCGGGGATTTTCTCCGCTTTTTTTGTTTTTAACGGGTTGCAAACGAGTCAAGATCTGCCGCCCGTTTGGGCTGATTTTCCTGAAATCGAGGCTCCGTCAAAGTGGGAATACGGCAGTTCAAAGAGGGCCGACTATCACTACCCAAACTTTGCTCAAAGAGCACCAAAGAGCAAGAATGCTTCGGTTCGTCCTACGGTGGCCTCTGACACGGTTTCGGACCTCTGGCTCCGCAGCCAGGGTTGGCCTGATTGGAAGGCGGAGGGTTTTGTACGAGACCGGCAGCGCTGGGGTGGGGTGGATTCCCAACTCCTGCTGCGCTACGACCAGCGAGAAGATTTCAATTGGCTGCTGAGTCCGCCCTTGCCGCTGGACCTCAATGTGCTGCCTGAGGAGCTGCTTTATGCCCACCCGCTCTGGCGCTCGACCCAGGTGCGGGCTTTTCATCGCTTCAGGAGCAAGATTCGGCCGTTGCGCAGTTTTAAGGAACTTTTTGAGTTGGCTCCGTTTGATTCGCTCCAGCAGAATAGAATTCCCCAGTACTTCTATTTCGGCAAATAGACCTACCTTTGCCGCCTTAAGAGAGGAGGTGTCCCATTATGCTAGTAATACATGTTAAAGAAGGTGAAGGAATTGAGCGCGCGGTAAAGCGTTATAAGCGCAAATTCGACAAAACCGGTACCATGCGCCAACTGCGCAGCCGCCAACAGTTCACGAAGTCTTCGGTTAATCGCCGCAAAGAAATCATCAAGGCAACTTATGTTCAGGGGCTTCGATTAAAAGACGCCGAATAATAGGGTCCTTGACCTAAATTCAGCCTCGAGATCCCTCGGGGCTTTTTTTATGCTAGACGAATTCACCAACTACTTGCGCTGGGAGCGACGCCGTTCGGAGGCTACGGTTACTGCCTATGAAGCAGACCTAGCTCAGTGGCTCCTGTATTTGGAGCATGCTATGGGAATTCCTGATGCATTGGGCGCAAGCCGGCTCCACCTGCGTTCCTGGGTCTCGGACCTTGTGCAGAATGGAATCAATGCTCGCTCTGTGAACCGCAAGCTGAGTGCAGTGCGCACCTACTACCGCTGGCTGGCGACGCTCAATCCGGGACTCGTCAATCCGGCCGAAGGGCTGCCCTTGCTGCGAACCTCGAGTAGGGTAGTGCGCGCCCTGTCTGCTCCAGAGGTTGAGGCCCTTTTTAATCCGAGCGTGTTCGACAGCGACCCCATTGGTCGTCGGGATCAGTTCTTGCTTTTGACGCTGTACACAACCGGTTTGCGCAGGGCAGAGTTGATTGGACTTACCTACAGCCAAGTTCAGGGGGCTAGTCTGCGCGTGCGGGGCAAGGGCAACAAAGACCGCGAGATTCCCCTTCTGCCCGAGTGGCAGGCTGCTTTTGCCGCACATGCTGCAGAGTGGAAGCCTGTGAGTCCCCTAATTTTCTGCCAAAAAAACGGCAAGTCGATGGATCCTCGCTCGGTGTATTCCCTGGTAAAAAACTACCTCCAGGCGGCCAGTTCTGCTGATCACTTGGGCCCGCACGCCTTACGGCACACCTTTGCAACCCACCTTCTCGATATGGGAGCGGACCTCACCGTGATACGCGAGCTTTTGGGGCATGCGAATTTATCGGCCACCCAGGTTTACACGCATGCCTCGGTGGAGCAGCTCAAATCGGTGTACCGACGGGCGCATCCGCGCAGTTAGGGTCTTTTGCTAGCGGACTTTCCCAGTTATTCCTTGGTTTTAGGGGATCGCTTGGCCTTACAAATTATCTATTTAGCGGTTTTTTTGGAGCCTTCGAAGGCCTCTGGGGGCCAATGCGGAGACAAATTCACGATTCCGCGCAAAGTAGGTATTGAAATAATCGCTTTTTTTTCTACATTTGCAGTCCGTTTGAAAAAGCGGCCAGCTGCATGGGTAGCAACGTTCTTTAACGCGCACTGCAGGGCACAAGCTCCTTCGCCAGCATAGCTCAGTTGGTAGAGCTACTGATTTGTAATCAGTAGGTCGGGGGTTCGAGTCCCTCTGCTGGCTCTTTGCCCTGCAGTATGCGTTGTTTTTGTACTAAAAACTGAACACTGGGAGTGTCGCATAGTGGCTATTGCAGCAGACTGTAAATCTGTCGCCTAACGGCATCGTTGGTTCGAGTCCATCCACTCCCACAGCGGCCTAAAGCGGAAGTAGCTCAGTTGGTAGAGCATCAGCCTTCCAAGCTAAGGGTCGCGGGTTCGAATCACGTCTTCCGATCCACCGCCGATGTAGCTCAGGGGTAGATCGTTTCCTTGGTAAGGAAAAGGTC
>JABMNC010000140.1 GCA_013205365.1 Cryomorphaceae bacterium
ATAATTTCAAAGCGGTCGGTGGCAGTTCGGCGCACCGTGATGGGCTGAATAATGCCGAGTTGCCGAATCGACTCGGCGAGTTCTTCGAGCGGACCCTCTTCAAATTGGCTGCGCGGCTGCTTGGGATTGGCCTGTATTTGGCTAAGAGAAACCTCAAAAATGCCCGAAACCAGGCCTCGCGCACCAGGGTCTGCAGCCGATACGGCATTGTAGTCGTTCAGAAGCGCAGAAAGTCCGCGGCCCAGAGCTGGTCGATTGGATTTGGCCATGCGCAAATATCGGAAGTTCTGTTGAACAAGTGGCGGCAGCGGCAAGTTACCTTTACAGACTTCATGAAGGACATTAGGAACTTTTGCATTATTGCACACATTGACCACGGCAAGAGCACCTTGGCCGACCGCTTGCTCGACGAAACCAAGAGCGTAACGTCGCGCGAGAAGATGGAGCAACTGCTCGACAACATGGATTTGGAGCGGGAGCGCGGCATAACCATTAAGAGCCATGCCATTCAAATGGACTACCTGCTCGGCAGTCAGAAGTATCGCCTAAACCTCATTGACACTCCGGGCCACGTTGACTTTAGCTACGAGGTTAGCCGCAGCATCGCCGCCTGCGAGGGAGCCCTTTTGGTGGTAGACGCCGCTCAAGGAATTCAAGCCCAGACCATTAGCAACCTTTACCTGGCCATTGAGCACGACCTTGAAATTATTCCGGTACTCAATAAAGTGGACTTGCCCAGTGCCAACCCCGAAGAGGTAGAAGATCAGATCATCGACCTTCTTGGCTGCAAGCGCGAAGATATTTTGCGTGTTTCGGCAAAAACAGGCCTCGGCATAACCGAGCTTCTTCAGGCCATTATAGACAAGATACCGGCCCCGAAAGGCGACCCCGCAGCTCCCCTTCAAGCGATTATTTTTGATAGTGTCTACAATTCCTTCCGCGGAATTGAGGCCATATTCCGCATCAAAAATGGCACGATTCGCAAGGGCGAGGCCGTGAAATTCATGGCTACTGGCAAGACCTATTTTGCCGACGAAATTGGCGTTTTGCGCCTCAACAAAGAGCCGCGCGATAGCATGGCCGCTGGCGACGTGGGCTACATCATCAGCGGAATCAAGGAAGCAAAAGAGGTCAAGGTCGGTGACACCATAACCACCGTGGCCAACCCTGCCACCGTGGGAATTACCGGTTTTGAAGACGTGAAGCCCATGGTTTTTGCGGGAATTTATCCGGTGGTGAATGAGGAGTTCGAAGAACTTCGCGGTGCTCTCGAAAAACTGCGCCTCAACGACGCTTCTTTGACCTATGAGGCCGAAACCTCGGCGGCACTGGGCTTTGGATTTCGATGCGGATTCCTCGGAATGCTGCACATGGAGATTGTGCAGGAACGCCTTGAGCGCGAATTCAATATGACGGTGATTACTACGGTTCCCAACGTGTCTTACTTCGCCTACCACAAGGCCGACGTGAACAAAGCGATTTTGGTTACCAATCCGTCTGACTATCCGGATCCCTCAGGCCTTGACCGCATCGAGGAGCCTTTTATTAAGGCGCAAATCATCACCAAGTCGGAGTATGTTGGCGGAGTTATGACTCTGTGCATCGACAAGCGGGGAGTGATTACCGGCCAAAGCTACCTGACTGCAGACCGTGTGGAGCTGAACTTTGATATGCCCCTCGCCGAGATTGTCTTTGACTTTTATGACCGTCTTAAGACGATTTCTCGAGGATACGCTTCGTTTGACTACCACCCCACGGGCTACAAAGCTTCGCACTTGGTCAAGGTTGATATTATGCTCAACGGCGACCCCATCGACGCCCTGTCGGCCTTGATTCACAAAGACAAGTCCTATGACATTGGGCGTCGGCTTTGCGAGAAACTTAAGGAACTGATTCCGCGCCAGCAGTTTGTGATTGCAATTCAAGCGGCCATTGGCGCCAAAATTATTGCGCGCGAAACCCTCTCTGCCCTGCGCAAGGACGTGACCGCGAAGTGCTACGGCGGAGACATTAGCCGCAAGCGCAAGCTGCTCGAGAAGCAGAAGGAAGGCAAGAAGCGCATGCGCCAGCTGGGTAATGTGGAGATTCCGCAGACCGCGTTTTTGGC
>JABMNC010000023.1 GCA_013205365.1 Cryomorphaceae bacterium
AATGGCCAAGCAAGCTGGACCTTCACCTGGAACAGCGCCAGCGCTCCCAACTCCACGACCATTTATGCCGCCGGTCTATTTGCCAACGGGAACGGCACCAACTCGGGCGACGCGGTAGCAACCCAGAGCTTGGTTTTGACGCGAAGTAGTCTCGGCTTGGGCGATGGGCAGCTTGCCGTTCGCGCCTACCCCAACCCCGCAGACGGCAGCATTACCCTAGAAATGCCAGAGGGCCTGAGCGTAGTTCGTGCCTACTCTTTGACCGGAGCTGAAGTTTTTAGGGCTTCAGGCTTTGACGGAATGCGCATAGCCACCATCGATTGGCCTGCCGGAACCTACATCCTTGATCTGCGCCAAGCAGACGGAGGCTTTTTTCGACAGCAAATTCAGGTTGTTCACCGAAACTAGGTATATTATTCTTTAATCCGGACTTTGGCACACTTTTGGGAATTACCTAAATCAGAGAGTGCTTTGCGTTTAGGTGATTTTTGTGTTCAACGTTCTTGCGTTCGTTGGGTAGTTTAGCACTCCTACCAAGCCCCGACCACTGGTCGGGGTTTTTTTGTGCTTTGCCGCAGCAAAAAGCCTAGAGCTTGACCCTAAAGCTTGACCCTAGAGTTTGACCCTAGAGTTTGACAAAGATATTTTTGGGCTCCGTGAAAAATCGAAGGGCCTCAAAGCCACCTTCGCGACCAATCCCCGACTGCTTGACACCCCCAAAGGGCGTGCGCAGGTCGCGAACGAGCCAGCTGTTGATCCAAACGATGCCGGCATCGATCTCGTGCGCTACGCGGTGTGCCCGCTTAAGGTCGCTGGTCCAAACCGTAGCGGCGAGTCCGTAGCGGGTGGCATTGGCCAATTCAAGGGCTTCGGACTCGGTATCAAAGGCCATGACCGTTACGACGGGGCCAAAAATCTCTTCTTGGTTGGTCCGGCAGTCCATGGTAAGGCCGGTGATGACCGTGGGCGCGATGTAGTACCCGTCGGGGGCGCTGTCAAGGGTCACCCTATGGCCTCCGCATTCTATGCGACCGCCCTCTTGCTGGGCAAGTTCGATGTAGCTCATGATTTTGTCGCGGTGCGAGGCAGAGACCACTGCGCCGATTTGAGTATCTGGATCCTGAGGTAGGCCCACCCGAAGCGCGGCAACGCGCTGCGAAAATTCCGCCACGAAACGGTCGTAGATGGGGCGCTCTACGAGGATGCGCGAGCCGCAAAGGCAAATTTGACCCTGGTTCGAGAACGACGAGAGCAGGGTGCTGCGGAGCATAGCTTCAAAGTCGCAGTCTGCAAAAATTACGTTGGGATTTTTACCGCCCAGTTCAAGACTGAGCTTTTTAAAGCTAGGCGCCGCCAGGGTATTGATGCGCGCGCCGGTGGCGGTTCCGCCCGTGAACGAGATTAGGGGAACGTCGGGGTGAATTACCAGGGGCTCACCTACGCCGGGACCGGTTCCGTGCACAATGTTTAAAACCCCGGCAGGGAGGCCAACTTCGTGCACAATTTCACTTAGTAGGTAGGCGGTGTAGGGCGTAACCTCCGAGGGCTTGGCCACTACGGTGTTGCCCGCAGCGAGGGCCGGTGCAATCTTCCAGCTAAATAGGTAAAGCGGTAAGTTCCAGGGACTGATGCACGCAGCTACGCCAATAGGACGGCGAAGTGTATAGTTAAAGCCCTGGGCGCCCATGTCGTGGGCTTCGCTGGCGTCGTGCAGAATAGCGGTCGCATAAAAGGCGAAGTTGTCTCGGGCCCGCGGAATATCTACGGTGCAGGCCAATTTATAGGGCTTGCCGTTGTCGCGGGATTCGGCTGCGGCGAGCTCTTCAAGGCGCTCTTCGATGCGGTTTGCGATGCGCATCAGATGCTTGCTGCGCTCTGCAGCCGTCAAGCCCGACCATTCAGGGAAGGCTCTTTTGGCCGCAGCAACAGCGCGGGCCACGTCGGTAGCGTCGGAATCGGGAATCAGGCTGTAAACCTTGCCCGTTGCAGGTTCGTAGTTGTCGAGGTAGCGACCGTTGGAAGGTGCAGCGAATGCGCCGTCGATGTAGTTTTTGAGCTGCATCATAGGTTCGGAGTTCGACCGCCGTCGACTGGAATGTTGATTCCGGTAATATAGCTGGCCTCCGGCGAAGCCAAGAAGACCACGGCTGCAGCAATCTCGCTGGGGTCGGCAAAGCGGCCCATGGGCACTTCGGCCTTCATTTCGTCTTCAATTTCTTGGGCTGATCGTTTAGTATGCGCCGCGCGGCCATCAATGATGGCCCGAAGCCGCTCCGTCGAAGTGGCCCCCGGCAGCACATTGTTTACCGTAATCCCGACGGGCGCCAATTCGGTGGCCAAGGTCTTCGACCAATTGCCCACCGCGGCTCGCACCGTATTGCTCACCCCCAAACCATGCAGGGGAGCCTTCACGCTGGTCGAAACCACATTGACAATGCGTCCGTAGCCCGCACGCAGCATTCCCGGAACAACAAGCTGCGCAAGCCGCTGGTTCACGATTAGATGGTTGGTGAAGGCACTCAAAAAAGCCTCTGGGCTGGCCTCCAAAAGGGGTCCGGCCTTGGGGCCGCCCGTGTTGTTGACCAAAATGTGAGCGTCGCCCCAGGCATGGAGCTCAGCCGCAACGGAGGCCGAAAGTTTCTCGGGTTGAGCATTGTCGACACTAATCCAACGATGCTTCTGGCCCAAGGGGGTCGGCAAGGCTGCGGCCGCCGAGGCAAGCGCCTCTCTACTGCGTGCTAAAATCAAAACTTCGGCGCCCTGGGCCGCTAAGGCCTCGGCTACCGCCCGGCCAATTCCTTGTGATCCGCCACCTACGATGGCGCGTTTCCCTGCGAGGTTGTGCTGCATGAGGCTAAAGGTAACACGGGTGAATCAGCAAATGAAGATGCCTCATCGCTACGGCCAGCTTGGCCGTTGTCCGAAAGGGCGGCCGCCCGGGGCAAAACGGCGACCGCGGCGACCGATCCAAAACGGCGACCGCGGCGACCGGAATCAAGCCCGAAGCAGAACCAAGTCCTGAAAGTCAAGGGTGGGTCCGCCCCTGCCGCTCCAGCGGCCAAAGTGAACCTCGACGCTGCTCCAGCCGGCTGCTCTTGCCATGGCCTCCACGTCCTCGGGACTAAAGGCGACATTGGCAGCACGCACCTCGGCGTCCATGAACCAGACTCCGTCGCGCTGAACCTTAAAAGCGTAGGGTCCGCCCTGAGAAGAAGCCTCGGCCTGAGAATCCATTAAAAAAAAGGTGGCCAAAAAGCGGCCGCCAGGACGCATCACACGGCGAGTTTCTAAGAGGTAGCGGGCCACTTCATTGCGGTCCATGTGCGTGAACACCGAGGTGGCCCAGGCAAAATCGAAGTCGGCGTCGGCATAGGGAAAGCGAAAGTCCTCTGCGCGGGCTCCGTCTGCCGTGTATAGGTCGTTGTGAAGCGGGGCCCAAGTGAAACTAAAGTTGGGATAAGGCCTAGAAATTAGCTCTTTGCAGCGGTTCACCGCCTCCTGCACCACGTCAAAGCCCTCGTAGGCATCTCGGCGCGTGAGGTAGTCGGTGAGCGGAATCGCCA
Organism: Cryomorphaceae bacterium; assembly: GCA_013205365.1. Classification (GTDB taxonomy): domain Bacteria; phylum Bacteroidota; class Bacteroidia; order Flavobacteriales; family Schleiferiaceae; genus TMED14. The sequence continues at coordinate 3,564 of JABMNC010000023.1, forward strand.
TGCGGCCAAGCCCGCTGCCAATATCGAGCACGCGCTCGTCAGGACGCAGGCCGGCGAGTTCCATAAAATGCGCTTTAAAAAGCAAGCCGTTGGCCAAAAAGTCTCCTCCGCCCGTGAAGACTTCGCCGGGAAGCGGAAGGGCAATACCCGCATAGCGTGGCCTGCCACCATGGCGCAGGAGAACCAGTAGGTCTACCGGCAGCATAAGGGCGCGACGAACCCAGCGACGGCTTTGGGGTCCGAGGCGGTAGAAGGCCGATCTAAGAACTTTTTTCACCCAGGCAAACTCCTATCGCTTGGTGCGCAAATACAGCCAGTCCCCCACTGCCCCTATGGTAGTGCCAATCGCGAGACCAAGACCGATTCCGCGCAGGTAGTCCATGGACTTAAATCCGTACAGCATGCCAAAGAGTAGGCCCAACGCCGCCCCTATGACCATTCCAGAACTAGAATTTCCTTTGCTCATCGCATCATCCGCTCTATGTCTTCGACCTCCTTGGGGATGGCCCTGGTCAGGTTAATTGGTTCGCCCTTGGTGACGACGATGTCGTCTTCGATGCGGATTCCGAGGCCCTCTTCGGGAATGTAGATTCCAGGTTCCACGGTAAAGACCATGCCCTCTTTGATTTCGGAACCGTCCCAGAGTCCGTAGTCGTGCACGTCGAGCCCAAGGTAGTGGGAGGTTCCGTGCATGAAGTATTTTTTATAGGCGGGCCATGAAGGGTCCTGCTTGGCGACGTCTTCGCGGGTGATGAGTCCGAGGCCGATCAGTTCTTCGGTCATCAGCTCGCCCACTTGAACGTGGTAGTCGGGCAGGCGCACTCCGGGCTTCAAAAGGTTTATTGCGGCCTTCTCCACTCGGAGGACTGCCTCATAGACTTGGCGCTGGCGGGGGCTGAAGCGTCCGTTGGCTGGGAAGCAGCGCGTCACGTCGCAGGCGTAGTTGCCGTAGACGGCTCCGACGTCAAACAGCACCACGTCGCCGTCGTGAACCTGGGCGTCGTTAGTGATGTAGTGCAGCACGCAGGCGTTGGCGCCCGACCCGATAATGGGCGTGTAGGCAAAGCCATGCGAACGGCGGCGCACAAATTCGTGGAGAAACTCGGCCTCGAGCTCGTATTCCCAGACGCCGGGCTTTAGGAAGCGCAGCACTCGGTCGTAGCCTGCCGCAGTAATGTCGGCGGCCGTCTGCATGGCTTCCACTTCTTCGGGATCCTTGATCGCGCGCAGGGCCATGAGTGCGGGCGCAGACCGCTCGTACTCTTGGTTGGGGAATCGGCGGCGCAGGTCGGCTCCAAAGCGGTCCTCGCGGGTTTCTACGGGGTTGTTGCGGCGAATGTGTTCGTGGCTTAGCAGATAGGCATGCTCGGCATGAGCCATAACCTCGCGCAGAATGCGATCAAAGTCGCTCAGCCAGTGAATGCTTTGGATTCCGCTCAAGGAACGCGCCTCGTCTTTGGAGAGCTTGGCACCCTCCCAGCGGGCTATGAGGTCGTTGGTTTCTACCAAAAAAAGCATCTCGCGCTGCTCGGGCTTGGGCGCGTGAGGAAAAAGAACCAAAATCGACTCCTCTTGATCTACCCCGCTCAGCCATAGGATGTCGGTGGCCTGCTTGAATGGGAAGCTGCCGTCGGCCGAGGTTGGGTAAATGTCGCTAGAGTTAAAAAAAGCGACGGAATTCGGCTTGAGACTGGCCGTGAAGCGGGTCCGATGGCGAGCGAAGAGGTCTGATTTGAGAGGGGTGTAGCGCATGCGAACGAAGGTACGTCTTGACGTGTTAATCATAGGCTTGAAGGCGTTTGACTCCTACCTTTACCCTAGTAATAAAGCTTTCTTATGACATTAAAACGCGGACTATTTGGG
>JABMNC010000141.1 GCA_013205365.1 Cryomorphaceae bacterium
CTTGAGGGAGTTTACAGCGTCGACAAAAGCGGTCCATTCCGAATTCAGCGCTTCGAGTAGAATGCGTCCTTTTTCGGTAAGTTGGTAGTATTTGCGGGGTGGGCCCGACTTGGATTCTTCCCAGCGGTAATCCAGCCATCCTGCGTTCTTCATTCGGGTAAGCAGCGGGTACAGCGTACCCTCGACCACGAGTATGTCCGCCTGCTTCAGTGCTTCAGAAATGCCAGAGGCATAGGCCTCTCCGCGTCCTAAAACCCGAAGCGCGCAGAGCTCGAGGACCCCTTTGCGCATTTGCGCCCGTGCGTTTTCAGTATTCATTAATGCAAAGATATAAATAAAGCTTGGTACTTTGTTTCACATAGTACTAAAAGTGTGCCAAAGCCTTCCGCACAACCTGCCCATTACCTACCTTAGGCCTATGGTATTCAACTTCCACCGCTGGCTCGAAGAGCACCGCCACGAGCTCAAGCCGCCCGTCGGCAATAAGAACCTCACTCCCGATTCTGAGGACTACATCGTGATGGTCGTTGCAGGCCCTAATGCCCGCAAGGACTACCACTACAATGAGACCGAAGAGGTTTTTTACCAATTAGAGGGTCGAATCACGGTGCGAACCCATACCGACGGCAAGCATGTGGACCACGTGCTCGAGGCCGGCGACATGTTTGTCTGCCCCGCGAAAACTCCCCATTCACCCATGCGCGAAGCGGGCAGCATCGGCCTGGTTATTGAGCGAAAACGGGCTGGAAAAGGATTCACGGACGGCCTACTTTGGTTTTGCGAGTCCTGCAACAAGCCCCTGCACGCCGCATACTTTGAGCTGCACAATATTGAAACGGACTTTTTGCCGCACTTCAAGGAGTTCTACGGCAGCGAAACCAAGCGTACCTGCGCCAGCTGTGGGCACGTAATGGAAACGGATCCGCGGTTTACCTAGCAGCTAGTTGCCGTAGAGCCAAGCCTCGGCGTTGTGGCGAAGCACCTTGGCTTTGACCGCGTCGGGCCAAGGCATATTTCGAACTAATTCGCCCGGAACGGCCTCACCCAAGGGGTAGGGGTAGTCGGAGCCCATCACAATCTTATCGTCGCCTACCAATCGAAGGAGGTTTGCCAAATCGTGCGGATCGTGCACCAGGCTGTCCACCCAGAATCGACCTAAGTAATCCCGGGGAGGGATTGCGTTGTCTAATGCCACCAAGTCCGGCCGCACATCAAATCCGTGCTGGATGCGGCCAAGAGTTGCCGGGAAGGATCCGCCGCCGTGGGCAATGGCCACACGCAGCGACGGGAGCCGCTCTAGTACGCCGCCAAAAATCAGGGAGCATAGGGCACGGCTGGATTCCGCGGGCATTCCGACCAACCACAGAAGCCAATAGCGCTTCATGTCGTCGCTGCCCATCATGTCCCAAGGATGTACAAAAAGAGCCAGTCCGCGACGGGCCATTTCTTCAAAAATGGGGAAAAACGCCGGATCGTCGAGGTTGCGCTGGTTGATGTTGGAGCCGATTTGCACTCCGCGCAGGCCTAGGGCCTCGAAGCGATCGAGTTCTCGAAGGGACAGCTCGGTATCTTGCATGGGCAGGGTTCCGAGACCCTGAAACCGGCTGGGATTACCGGCTACAAACTCAGCGAGGTGGTCGTTGAGAAAGGCGGCAACCGCCGCTCCGTCTCGAGGCGGAGTCCAGTAGCTAAACATTACCGGCACGGTAGAAAGAACCTGAATGCCCACCCCGTGGCGGTCGCAGTCGCTTAGGCGAGAAGACGCGTCCCAATTGTTGGCCTCGATTTCGCGAAATAACACGTCGTCCTTCATCATGCGCGCACAGCCTGGGCAATGGTGTTCCATGCGAATAAATCCGCCATAGCCAAAGCGCTGAGCAAAGGGCGGAATGTGCTCGGGAATGAGGTGCGTATGGATGTCGATGGATGCGGGCAGCGAATTCATTCGAACGGATTGCGTAGAGGGTGTCCTGCGAAGATAGGCAGCGCCCTAACTTTACCGCCGATATGTGCGGCATTGCCATCCTGCGACTGCGCAAACCCCTAGACCACTACCTCGACAAGCACGGGACGGCCCTTTATGGCCTCCACAAGATGGTGCTCATGATGGAGAAGCAGCACAATCGAGGTCAGGACGGCGGCGGACTCGCCGGAATAAAACTCAACATGCCTGCGGGCCAGCGCTACATCAGCCGGTCGCGGTCGGTAGACTCCAAGCCCATTCAAGACATTTTTACCCGCATTCAAAACCGAATTGAGGAGCGCCTTGCGGGCAAGCCCGAGCGCCTCAAAGACGCAGCTTGGGTGAAGCAAAACCTGGCCTTTGCCTGCGACGTGTTTATTGGACACCTGCGCTACGGAACCTATGGAGGCAACAGCATCGAGGCCTGCCACCCCTTTTTGCGCCAATCTAACTACATGAGCCGCAACCTCTTGGTCGCAGGGAACTTCAACATGACTAACGTCGATGAGCTCTTTGAAGAGCTTGTTAGCCTGGGGCAGCACCCCAAAGAGAAGGC
>JABMNC010000142.1 GCA_013205365.1 Cryomorphaceae bacterium
CCCGACAGCGTGAAGTCGCACGGCAAGTTCGCCGACAAGTTTTCGTTGAATTTCTCACTGCTCGCCGACACCGAGAAGACCATCTGCCAGGCCTATGGAGTTTGGGGGCCTAAAAAGTTTATGGGTCGAGAGTACGATGGGGTGAACCGGGAGACCTTTGTGATCAGCGAGGACGGTCACGTGGAGCGGGTTATCGCCAAGGTAGATACCAAGGAAGCCAGCAAGCAGATTCTCGCCGGCGCCTAAAAAGTCCGCAATAGTTTTCAACGTCCGTTGCGGCAGCCGCGGTAAGCGCTTACTTTCGTTTAGCGGACGACTGATGCTGTTGGATCGCCCTAATTTTGGCCTAAACCATTAATAATAAAAGCACAATGAGTCAAGAACGTGAAGCCAAATTGAAGGCACTTCGCCTCACCATGGAGAAATTAGACAAGACCTACGGCAAGGGCGCCGTTATGCTCATGGGCGATAAGGCCGTTGAGGAGGTAGAGATTATACCCTCAGGCTCCCTTGGTCTTGACATCGCCCTTGGCATTGGAGGCTATCCGCGCGGTCGAGTTATCGAGATCTACGGCCCTGAATCCTCGGGTAAGACGACCCTCACGCTGCACGCGATTGCAGAAGTACAGCGCAAAGGAGGCATTGCCGCCTTCATCGATGCAGAGCACGCATTTGATCGGTTTTATGCCGAGAAGCTCGGGGTAAAGACCGAAGATTTGATTATTTCTCAGCCTGACAATGGAGAGCAGGCTTTGGAAATCACCGATAACTTAATTCGCTCGGGAGCGATTGATTTAATTATTGTGGATTCTGTAGCCGCCTTAACTCCGCGCGCAGAAATTGAGGGCGAGATGGGCGAGTCTAAGGTGGGTCTTCACGCTCGCCTCATGTCACAGGCCCTGCGCAAGCTAACTGCAACGATTTCTAAGACCAACGTTACCTGCATGTTCATCAACCAGCTTCGTGAGAAAATTGGGGTTATGTTTGGCAGTCCCGAGACCACCACAGGCGGTAACGCTCTTAAGTTTTATGCCTCAGTGCGCCTAGACATTCGCCGCTCTACTCAAATTAAGGACGGCGACGTTGCCATTGGCAACCGGGTAAAGGTCAAGGTGGTTAAGAACAAGGTTGCTCCTCCCTTCCGTACGGCGGAATTTGATATTCTCTACGGAGAGGGAATTAGTAAGGTGGGTGAGATTGTAGACTTAGGCGTTTCTACCAACGTAATTACCAAAAGCGGCAGTTGGTTTAGTTACGGCGACACCAAGCTGGGGCAGGGACGCGACGGAGTTAAAACTATTCTAAAGGATAACCCTGAACTTTGTGAAGAGATTGAAAACGCGATTGTTGCGAAGCTTCCTGCCCTTTAGTCTGGCGCTTTTGCTCGCCTGCTCCTGCAGCAGTCCGACAAGCGAAGATTTGACAGACCTCGATAAGGAAACCCGGAGCCTTGATTCCCTGACGGCGCTCCTGCGCGAAGATCCTGAGAACGTCAAGACCCTCGTGGCACGGGCGGACTACTACATGTCGGTTAAGAATTTTCCCTATGCGAAGATGGACGCCCAGTCGGCCTTCACCATTGACAGCAGCGACCACGATGCCTTGAGGGTCTTGGGTGACGCGCATTACGTGAGCAACGAAACGCGCATATCCCGCGATGCTTGGACGCGCTGTGCCAAACTCTACCCCAAGGAGGTCGAGTGCCGTCTTAAGCTGGCAGAGCTCTACCAGGTGGTCATGGAGTACGCCAAGAGCATTGAGCTTGCCGACGAGGTGATTGCTCTTGATCCCAATAATCCTACGTCCTACTTCCTCAAGGGTATTAGCATACGGGACGATAAATTGGATACCAATATGGCCCTTTCCTACATTCAGAAGGCTATTGACTTGGATCCGAAGTACGAAGAGGCCCTGGATATGGCTGGGGTTATGCACTCCGCAATGGGAAGCTCTCTGGCGATTAGCTACTTTCAGCGGCTTGCGGAACTTCGCCCCAATGACTTCAATGTGTACTATAAAGTGGGAATGTTCCATTTGAAAACCCGCAACTGGAATTCGGCCATTGAGGCCTTTACTCAGGCAACGCAGTTGAATCCGAAGGATGCGGAGAGTTTCTACAACTTGGGCTTTATTCACTTGGAGCTTCAGATGTACCGTGAGGCTCGGCAGTTTTTTACTAAGAGTATTGAGGCGCGTGCCGTGAACTACCGAGCGCACTATGCCCGTGCTTTTGTAGTGGAGCGCTTGGGCGACATTCAGGCCGCGGAGGCGGACTACCTGAAGGCCCTGGAGTACAATCCTTCTCATGCTCCATCTAAGGAGGGCCTGGGTCGTGTGCGTTCCGCATTGGCATCCTTTAAAAATTGAGCATGAAGCAACCTCTGGCTGCAAAGCGTGAGCAGCGTTTGGAGCTGCACGGCGACCTTCGGATTGACGAATACTACTGGCTCAAGGACCGCGAAAACCCGGAGGTTTTGGAGCATTTGGTGGCAGAAAATTCCTATCGGGAGCATGAAATGGCGCCCTTGAAGGGCCTGACCGAAGAGCTGTTTGCCGAAATGACTGGCCGACTTGACCCCAACGAGTCGTCGCTGCCCATTGAAATGGACGGGTATTGGTACCAATCGCGGTACTGCGAAGGCAAGGAATACCCCATTCACGTCAGGTTTCAGGGCGCGGAAGACGGTCCCGAGGAGCTCCTGCTCGACGTCAATGTTCTTGCCGAAGGCAGGTCCTATTGCCAGGTCGCCTCCATGGTAATGACCCGCGACCACCGCCGCATGGCCTATGCCGTGGACTTTGTCAGCCGCCGCCAGTTCACCCTGCGCTTTCGTGATGTAGCTACCGGCCTTGATCATGCGATGGAAATCCACGATACTTCAGGGGCCTTTGCTTGGGCCGACGACGGGGAGACCTTCTTTTATGCCACCAAGGATGCCAAGACCCTGAGGGTCGATAAGGTGTGGAGGCAGACTCTCGGGTCGACAGAGCCATCGGTTCTGGTATTTCACGAGACCGACGAGGCCTTCAGCTGCACGGTCTACCGTGGGAAGTCCAAGAACTACCTCATGATTTCGACGTCCGCAACCAATTCTGATGAGGTTTGGTACCTTAAGGCGTCGGAGCCTCTGGGAGCATTTACCTGCCTGCGCGCGCGTCAAAACGGCCTGGAGTACTCTGCGAGCCACCACCAGGAATCCTGGTGGATTCGAAGCAATCTGGAGGGTCGTCGGAATTTCGCACTTTTTAGTTCGCCCCTGCTGGATCCGTCTGCTTGGTCGGAGGTCATTGCCCACCGCGAGCAGGTGCTGCTCGAAGGAATTGATCTTTTTGACGATTTTTTGGTTCGAGAAGAACGAGAACTGGGATTGTTGCGCATCGTGATTAGGCCTTGGGACGAGGCATTGCGCGGCCCCGAGTACCAAATTTCAATGCCCGAGGAGACCTACACCCTGTTCACGTCTTCTAATCCATCTACGGCAACTAGAACGCTGCGCTATGCATACACCTCGCTGTCGACGCCCATGACCACCTACGATTTTGACATGGTAACTCGCGAGCAAAAGGTTAAAAAGGTTCAGAAAGTGGTCGGAGGCTACGACCCTGATCGCTATGTAACGCGCAGAATATGGGCAAGGGCTCCGGACGGAACCGAGATTCCCATGAGCTGGGTAGGTCCCGCAGACCGAAAGGGTCCCGTTCCGACCCTGCTTTATGGCTACGGTTCCTATGGCATGACGGTGGACCCGTCGTTTAGCGTGGCCCGATTGAGTTTGCTCGAGCGCGGCATGGCCTATGCCATTGCCCACGTCCGCGGAGGGGAGTACCTCGGTCGGATGTGGTACGAGCAGGGTAGAATGGCCGACAAGCAAAATACGTTTAGCGACTTTATCGCCTGCGGCGACTTTTTGAAGTCGGAAGCTTGGGCCTCGGACCTTTTTGCCATGGGCGGAAGTGCGGGTGGACTTTTAGTGGCTGCAGTGGTCAACCAGCGCCCGGACCTTTGGTCGGGGGTGATTGCCGCCGTTCCCTTTGTGGATGTGGTCACCACCATGCTCGACGACAGCATTCCCTTAACCACCGGCGAGTACGACGAGTGGGGGAACCCCAACGAAGCCGAGGCCTACTTCTGCATGAAGGCATACTCTCCCTACGACAACGTGCGGGCTCAGGACTACCCGCCGATGCTGGTAACTACGGGGCTTCACGACAGCCAGGTGCAGTATTTTGAGCCTGCAAAGTGGGTGGCTCGCATGCGCGATCGCCGCACTAATTCAGCTCCCCTCTATATGTACTGCAACATGGACACTGGCCATGGCGGAGCCAGCGGGCGCTATGAATCCTACCGCGAGACGGCGATGGAGTATGCCTTTTTGCTCGGACTCAAGGCCTAGGCCTTAAAAAGTTCCTTCTCGACGAGGTCGCCCAGGCGAGCCAGGGCACCTTGCTGGCCTTGAGCCCAGGAGGAGTTTCGGCCTATGGCCTCAGAGTGGTCTAGCCAGTTAAGGGCCTCTTCAAAATTGGAAACCTTCTGCGCCAGTCCCTTTTCGATGGCTTCGTCGGCCTCCCAGTGGCGGCCCGTGACTGGACCGAATGCGACCGGAAGGCCCCAGGACAGGGGTTCTATGATGCTGTGAAGTCCTTGGCCAAAGGCTCCACCGACATAGGCCGCTTGGGCTCCGCCATAGAGGCCAAAGAGCAGCCCAATTTGGTCCACCACGAGGATTCGGTGGTTTTGGATGTGCTCGAGGCTGTAGTTCTGCCATTGGCTGCTGCGCAGCGCCTGCAGGGGTAGGCGCCGCAGGACTTCCTCGGCCCGCTCGGGGTCGTGGGGCGCAAAAACATAACGCCAGTGGCTGCGACGCATCAAAAGAGGGAGCAAAAGGTCTTCGTCTTGGGCCCAGGTCGAGCCGCAAACCAGAAGCGGCTGGTGGTCTCCAAAGGCATCCCAGTGGGGCAGGGGCCCCTCTCCG
>JABMNC010000024.1 GCA_013205365.1 Cryomorphaceae bacterium
ATGTCGGCTCGTCACATCCTGGGGCTGGAGAAGGTCCCAAGGGTTGGGCGGTTCGCCCATTAAAGTGGCACGCGAGCTGGGGTCAGAACGTCGCGAGACAGTTCGGTCTCTATCTACTATGGGCGTTAGAAATTTGAGGGGAGCTGACTTTAGTACGAGAGGACCGAGTCGGACGCACCTCTAGTGTACCTGTTGTGGCGCCAGCTGCATCGCAGGGTAGCTATGTGCGGATGGGATAAGCGCTGAAAGCATATAAGCGCGAAGCCCACCCCAAGATGAGATTTCTCTTAAGGGTCGTTCGAGACTAGGACGTTGATAGGCTACAGGTGTAAAGGCAGTAATGTCATAGCCGAGTAGTACTAATTACCCGTGGATTCGAACCAGGATATATTTTATGTTGCTTCCAGTGTGTCAATTTAACCTTGTAAAAACATGGTGGTTATAGCAACGGGGATCACCTCTTCCCATTCCGAACAGAGTCGTTAAGCCCGTTTGCGCCGATGGTACTAGTACGCTGGGAGAGTAGGTCGCCGCCATAACTATACAAAAACCCCCGCATATGCGGGGGTTTTTTGTTTTTATTAACACCATATTTGCATCTATGAAACCACATTGCCGCTATAGCCCGATTCGCGCTGTTGCGGTTTTTCTGTTTTTTGGAATTTTGGCTTCTTCCGGCTATGCTCAGTCTCCTGATTCCCTCGTTAATCCGGGTACAACGGTCGCTTCGACCCAGGATACGCTTAGGCCAAGGGCCGACCGGGTACAGGTTTGGCACTTAGGTACTTTTTTGGTTTCGCAGGCTGCTCTTGACAGGGTGATACGCGTTCCAATGGAGTCGGGCAGGATTCCGGTGAGTGCGCTCGGGTCTGCGAGCTGGGATTTTACTGCGGGATTGATAGGTGATTCTAGGGTTTCGGCGATACAAAGTCCGTTTGGCTTGGGTCATCGCCTCCTTCGAGGAGATTTTGACGAGTGGCGTCTTAGAAAGGGTCCGTTACCCATTGTGGATTGGTTGGGCGAATCAGCGCACGGCCGTGGTCAGGATTTTGGGGTTACGCTGAGTGCCTCACCCACCTACTACAAGCATTTTTGGATGGACTTCCGTCGGCTTCAGATGACGGGAGGACTTGCGACCGAGGATCATTTTGGCGATCGATTGCAAGCGGCATTTTGGGGTAGGGACTCTGCAAACCGATACTGCTACCGAGTGCAGGTCGAGTCCCAGCGGACCCAAGACGGGGAGTCCGGTGGTATTGTCAACTCTGCGCAGCTTACCGATACGTCGCAGTGGCAACCTAATCGCGCTTTGGTCAGTACACGTTGGAGCAGGGTTGATCGCAGCACAAGGGGTTTTAGGACCCGCATGGAATTGCTTCAGTCTTCTTCGCGGCTCGGGCTTCGGCTTGACTACAGTTTCTCTGAGTCGGGATTTGCCGGACCGAGTGCAGGCGTGGACTCCCTTCAGTACCAATCCTTGGACCTGCGGTTGGTCTCCAATAGATCGTTTTTGTGGTCGGAGCCTGGATTTAGGGGGATTAGCGAACAGGATGTTCTGCCCCGAATTCGCGCGTCTTGGTCGCTGGGGCTTCGGACTTTTTCGGCCAGGAATTTGGAGGATAGCGCTTGGACAAACAGGTCAGGAATTCCAGCATGGAGCCCGGTGGGAACCTGGGAAAGGAAGGGGCGTCAGAATGACCTTCGCCTCGACGGAGATCTTCTGGGCCAAAGTCTTTGGCTGCGCTACGATCGCATGCGGGCGGAGTCGTCATGGCTGCATGTGGATGCACAAAGGCGCTGGGCTCTTCCCTGGGAAGGAGATGCCGTAAATTTTGTGCAGCGCTTCAATACCCTGGTTCAGCTCCCCTTGGCTGTTTCGGCTACTGCGCAGTTCAGCACGAGGGATCAGGTTTTGTCAGTAGGACAATGGGATTCACCCGATTATGAGTGGACGCTCAGACCAAGTTGGGCTGTTCTCGGCGCGAATTGGAATCCCAAAATTGTCATCAGTCCATTTTGGACGGCACAGGGCATGGTCCAACTACGCTATGCCTCGACCAGGCAGCTGGCTATTGCTCCCGCCTTTGGTGAGGCATTGATTTCTTATGAACGCAGGGTGAACAACAGGGGCACCGGAATGACGGCCCGGCTAGAATTCAGGGGTCAGGCTTGGAGCGGCGGATGGCTTCGGCCAGTTTGGATCGCCGAAAAAGGGATTTTCGGTCGATCCGAGGCAGAGGACTTGATGCCGGCCGGAGGGATGCTTCACGCTGCAGTCTCGGTTCAAATTGGGGAAGCCCAAATTGGCGTATTAGCCCAGAACACCAACCAGGGATGGATTCCCAATACGCTCTTTATTGCTCAAAACTACCCGGTTACGCCGGCCTCGCTGCGCTGGTTTTTGCGCTGGAGAATGTTTGAGTAGCATCGATTAGAACGGATCGTACTCGTCGTTTTCTCGAGGCTCTACACGGTTCATCTTGGACTCAAATATAGAATTATCGTCTCCGCCTGAACCCGAACCCTTGGAGCGGTAGCCTCCTGCGACAATATCGGAGAATCGGGCCATGCTGCCCTCGAAGCGTAAGCGAATGTTTTCTAGCGATCCGTTTCGGTGCTTGGCAATAATGAGCTCGGCCTGCCCGTCAGAAGGCGTTTGGTCGTCGTCCCACTCGTGAATTTTATAGTACTCCGGGCGATAGATGAAGGACACAATGTCGGCATCCTGTTCAATGGCTCCGGATTCCCTGAGGTCAGAAAGTAGGGGCCGCTTGGATCCGCCACGGGTTTCTACGGCGCGCGACAGCTGCGAAAGGGCAATGACGGGTATGTCGAGCTCTTTGGCTATCGATTTTAGGGCGCGCGAAATCGCCGAAATTTCTTGTTCACGGTTTCCGCCTGCCTTGGAATTGCCAGCAGTCATGAGCTGGAGGTAGTCAATAATAATTATTCCAATTTGGTGCTGTGATGCGAGGCGACGGCATTTTGCACGAAGATCAAAAATGCTCAGTCCAGGCGTGTCGTCAATAAACAAGGGCGCGTCTTGAAGGCCTTTAACCTTGGAGGTCAGCTGCGCCCATTCGGTGGTGTCAAGGTTTCCGCGGCGAAGCTTCTCGGCTCCAATACCTGTTTCTGACGAAATCATGCGCGTGATTAACTGAATGGACGACATTTCAAGGCTAAACAGGGCCACAGGGATCTTGTGGTCAAGTGCCATGTTGCGGGCCATGCTCAGGGCAAATGCTGTTTTACCCATTCCCGGGCGCGCGGCCAAAATAATGAGGTCGGAGTTTTGCCATCCGGAGGTTACGCGGTCCACCTCGCGAAATCCGCTCGGAACACCCGACAGGCCTTCTCGCTGAGAAATTGCAGAAATTCGGTCCAGTGCCTGCTTCACCAGGTTTAGCGAAGACTCGTAGTTGCGCTTAAGGTTTCCTTGCGAAACGCTGAACAGCGATTGCTCTGCGTTGTCGAGCAGGTCGAGAACGTCCGTAGCCTCGTCGTAGGCTTGTTCAATGAGCTCGTTGGAGATGCGAATGAGTTCGCGTTGAATGTGCTTTTGAACGACAATTCGAGCGTGGTACTCTATGTGTGCCGACGACGATACTCGGGTGCTAAGGTTGATGAGCTTGGATTCTCCACCTATTCGATCCAGGTTGCTGCCCTTGCGAAGCAGCTGCGCCACGGTTAAAATATCCACCGCCTCCGAGGACCCAAACAAGTCCTTGATGGCCGAGAAAATCAACTGGTGCGACTCAAGGTAAAAGGTCTCGGGAGTGAGGATGTCAATGACTTTAGAAAGCGCATTGCGGTCGATCATGAGTGACCCGAGCACAGCCTCCTCGAGCTCTGTTGCCTGGGGCGGAAGCTTGCCGCCGGCCAAAGGCAGGGACAGGGTTCCGGCGGGCCTGCGCGCTGCCGGTCTAGGGCTGCTGGATTGGTTTGCTTCCATCGGGATTGAAATTAGGCGTTCTCGTAGACGCCCATGCTGCTGAATTTCTCCATTCGAAGGGCCACTCGATCAATGGGATCCAAACCTTTTAGATCGCGGTAGTGCTTTAGAATTTCAGTCTTGAGTGCTGCAAACATGGCCTTAGGATCTCGGTGGGCTCCGCCCAGGGGTTCGGGTACGATGCCGTCGATGAGTCCATTGGAGAGCATGTCTTTGGCGGTGAGTTTTAGGGCCTCTGCGGCAGTGGTTTTGAAGTCCCAGCTGCGCCATAAGATGGAGGAGCATGACTCTGGGCTGATTACGGAGTACCACGTATTTTCAAGCATAAGCACGCGGTCGCCCACGCCAATACCAAGGGCTCCTCCCGAGGCACCTTCGCCTACTATAATGCAAATCACCGGCACCTTGAGGCGGGTCATCTCCATGATGCTGCGCGCTATTGCCTCGCCTTGCCCGCGCTCTTCAGCCTCTAGGCCTGGGAATGCACCCGGCGTATCAATCAAGGTTACAATGGGGCGGCCAAACTTCTCGGCCTGCTTAAAAAGGCGCAATGCCTTGCGGTAACCGTCTGGATTAGCCATGCCGAAGTTGCGGAGCTGCCGCATTTTGGTGTTGATGCCCTTCTGCTGTCCAACGAACATGAAGGACTCATTGTCAAGCCAACCCCAGCCTCCGACCATGGCCTTGTCGTCTTTCACGAATCGGTCGCCATGCAGTTCGGTAAAGCGCCCGCCCGTCATTGCCTCAATGTAGGCAAGGGTATAGGGGCGGTTGGGATGCCGACTTAGCTGTACCCTTTGCCAAGCAGTAAGGTTGGCAAAAAGCGCTCGGTAGGCATCATCTCGGTTGCCGTGGAGGCTGTCAATGGACTGCGCCATAGACACGCCGGTTTCAAGCTCAAGCGCCTCTGCTTTGGCGATTTGCTCGTCAATATCGCGAATGGGGGCTTCAAAATCTAGGTATTCCATACTCGTGTGGTGAAGACGTCAAACCTACAACTTTTTGCCGCCACCCCTCTACGATGTGGATAACTTCGCCCGGCGGCGACGCTGCATCCAGGCGTTGACCAAAAGCATGGATAGAACCACGGCAAATCCGCCATAAAAGAGGAGGGGCATGGCTTCTGAAGACCCAAAAATTAACAGGGCAAGAAGAATTCCGTAGATGGGCTCCATGGAAATACTAAGTACCACCGTGAAGGGACTCAAGTAGCGCATAATGCGCACGGACTGCACAAAAGCAAAGGCAGTGCAAAAGCTTGCAAGAATAACAATATAGATCCAGTCACTCGTTGTAGGGGCGGCTAAAGTGTCCATTAAGTTGGCGCTTAGAAGCAGATAGATGGAAAGTCCACCAAAGCCCGCTAGCAACTCGTAGAACGAAATAGAGGTGGAGTCCATTTGGTGCACAATGCGGCCGTTGAGGACCGAAAAAAGGGCAGAGAGCACCGAGCTAATGAGCCCAACCGCTATGGCAAGCCCTTGGCCTTGGGTGGAGCCCACCACCATGAGTAGGCCCACGACCACTCCGAATCCCAAGCCAACCTCGCTCCATTGGAGGCGTCTTTTGAAGAAGATCGGCTCGAGAAAGGCAGCAAACAGGGGCCCAGTCGAGAGGCAGGCCAGGGTAAGCGAAACATTAGAAAGCTTGATGGCAGCATAAAACGTAACCCAATGCACCATCAGTATCAAGCCATTGAGGCCTAGCATGAGGCCTAGTTTGCGAGACGGAATTCCCTGAATACGATTCTTGCTGAGTTGCTGGTAAGCCCACAAAAACAGGATGGCGAGCAAAATTCTATGCCAAACTAAATCCAATGCTCCGACCGAAATTAGGCGCCCTAGGATTCCGGTAAAGCCCCAAATGAGCACGATGAAGTGCATCCAGGCGTAGTGGATGCCGACGGGGTCCTGGTCGTTGGGGCGCAGAAGCGGCATGGGGTAAAACTAAGGGCAGCCTATGCTATTTTGGAGCCCGCAGGTAGAAGAGGTAGGTGAGACCGGCAAAAACGATGTTGGGCAGCCAAATTGCCAAAAAGGGCGGAGTATTGAGGGCCATCATGCTCATGCTGCCAAGCTGCATTAAGAAGATGTAGACCACGACACAGATTAGCCCGAGGGCGATTGGGGCACCGAGACCGCCTCGGCGCTTTGCCGACGACAAAGAGAAGGCCATGACCACCAGAATGAACATTGAAAAAGGATAGGCCGTGCGGCGGTACCATTCCGCATCGTGCCACACGACGGCCTCGGACCCACTGAGGCGCTCTTGGGCCAGGAAGGCCCGCAGTTCCGGAGAGGTCATGGTTTCGGTCCGCCTTTGGTCGGGATTAAGGAGGGCGGGCTTGAAGGCAAAGTTGGAGTCTAAAGTCCGCCCGAGTTCAATGGTGCTGAGGCCATTGGACTTGTAAACACGTCGGTTCCAGTTGTCGAGCTTCCAGCCTTGGCTGAGGCTGTCGTAGCGCAGGTAGTCGCCGCGGAGTTTGCTAATTAGCCTGCTTCCATCAAAAACTTCGTAGCTAAAGTGGTAGCCGGCCTGCCGCTCGGGGCTCCAGGTTTCGAGGTAGATGTAGTGCCCCGGGAGAATTTGCCGGTGGATGTTGATGGGGCGTTTGGGCGCGATGTCTTGCACGTAGCGGTCTTCAAATTCCAGGCGTGCAATGTTGCTTCTTGGGACCACAAAATGGCTGAGCAGCATCATGAGTAAAAAAACTATTCCGGCCCCAAGGGCAAAGGGTCGAAGCAAGCGGTTAAAGGGGAGTCCGCCCGACAGAATGGCCATGAGTTCCGAGCGATTGGCCAGGCGAGCCGTGGCATAAACGGTAGACAAAAAGAGGATGAGCGCACTGAATGTCGAGCCGTAGTAAAGCATAAAGTGGCCATAGTAGTGCTGGATGGCGTAGCCTATGGTGATGCCTTGGCTTAAAAAGTTGTCAATTTTTTGAGAAATGTCAAAGACCACGGCGATGGCCATGATCAGAGCCATAAACAGGGCATAGGTGCTCAAAAACTGGCCCAGCAGGTAGCGGTCGATGCGCAGTAGTTTGAGCTTCATAAGGCTTTGTTTTGGGGCAGACTTAGCGTAACCATTGGGGCAGTCGTAGCGTAAACAACTATAAACGTTTGGAGAGCTGCGGAACAAGCTGGTCCTTCCAGGGCCTGAAGCTTCCGTCGGCAATCCGCAGCCGCGCTTGCTCGACCAAGGCCAAATAAAAGCGCAAATTGTGCTGCGAGGCGATTTGTCGACCCAGGGCCTCGTCGGCGCGAAACAGGTGGTGCAAGTAGGCCTTGGTAAACCTCGAATCAACGGCAGAGTCCCCCTGGGGATCCAGCAGGCTGAAGTCGCGGGCCCACTTGGCGTTGCGCAGATTGATGGTCCCTTCGAGGGTGAAAATCTGACCGTTGCGGCCGTTGCGCGTGGGCATGACGCAATCAAACATATCAACGCCAAGAGCGATGGATTCCAGCACATTGGCCGGAGTCCCTACGCCCATGAGGTAGCGCGGGCGGTCTTCGGGCAGGATGGCGCATACCTCGGCCGTAATGGCATACATTTCATCGTGGGGTTCGCCCACACTTAATCCTCCGATTGCATTGCCCCATGCATTTTTGGAGGCAATAAATTCGGCGGATTCTTTGCGCAGATCAGAGAAGGTCGATCCCTGAACGATGGGAAAAAGCGCCTGCTCAAAGCCATACTTGGGTTCGGTTTCGCGCCAGCGCAAGAGGCATCGGTCCAGCCACCGGTGGGTGCGCTCCATGGCTTCGCGGGCGTAGCCTTGGTCTGCAGGGTATGCAGTACACTCGTCAAAGGCCATGACCACGTCAGCACCAATGCTCCGCTGCACGTCCATGACGAATTCTGGCGAAAAAAGATGGCTGCTCCCGTCGATGTGCGATTGAAATTTAACCCCATCTTCTCGGATTTTGCGCCGGTCCTCGAGGCTGTAGACCTGGAATCCCCCGCTGTCGGTCAGCATGGGCCCGGTCCAGGTCGTGAACGAGTGAAGTCCGCCCGCCATTTCAATAATTTCGGTGCCCGGCCTAAGGTACAAGTGGTAGGTATTGCCCAAAACGATGTGGGCTTTGGTGTCGCTCGCCAGAAGGTCAGGGCCTAATCCTTTGACGGTCCCCTGGGTGCCCACTGGCATAAAAATCGGGGTGGGAACCGCTCCGTGGGCGGTGTGGAGCAGGCCGCTTCTCGCCGAAGATTGGGTGTCTTTGGATTGGATTTCAAATTGCACCTTCCAAAGGTACGGCGCCGGTTCTTGGACTACTTTTGCAGGCATAATGAGTGCGTGGTTTGAACAAGTAGTGCCCTGGTTGATGAGCCCTCTCGCTTCAGCTATTTTGATAGGTTCTGCATTGGCTTCCCTGCTTGCATTGGCCCTTCTCGTCTATGCTTCGCGCGGACTTTGGTCGCTGAACACCCAGAGTGTAGGTCAGGATTCCGCGCCGCTCAAGGATTTGGCCTTGCTCGTGGTAGGCCGAAACGCGGCAAGTCGTTTTGAAGAATGGATTGAGGCTTTTGCCGGCGCCGAGCTGCCTTCGCAGGTAGAGTTGGTGGTCATTGACAACCAAAGCGAGGACGACACCGCGCAACGAATCGAATTTTTAAGACTTAAGTACCAATGGCTTAAAGTAGTAACGGTGCCGCACAGCAATCGGTTTTGGCGCACCCGCAAGCTGGCTATGACCCTTGGTATCAAGGCTACAAAATGCACTTATGCCCTTTGGGTGGACGCTGCTACCATTCCACCAACGAATTTTGCCCCATGGTTGGGTGCCCTGACGCAGCCTCTCTTGGATCGCGGAATCTCTTCGGTTTGGGGTCCGGTTCAGGTAGTGGAGGCCAACCAGACTGCCCGAATTCCGATGCAGTCAGGCCAGCTTTGGGCATGGCTTCGCCAGCATACGGGCGGACTCCCAACCTCCATGGTGCCGGTCAATTTTGCCTTTCGCAGCAACGACTTCATGGAGCTGAAGGGCTTTCAAGACAGCATGCACGTGGACGGTGGCGAAGGGGAGCTTCTCCTGACCCTGCTCCGACAGCGCGGGCGCTCGGTATTGGCAGACAGTGCAACCATTGCCCGTCGGGGCGGAATTGAGAGAGATCCCAAGTTGCGCGAAGTGCGGACATCTTCAGAGCAAAGTGCATTGCTTTTGGGAATTTTTGGTCTGTTCTTGACGGACCTCGCCGGATTACTGGCAATGGCAATTCTTGGCGGACACGTGGTTCTCGTTCAGGCGGTGGGTCTTGACCCCTTGCGCGATTTCATGCGCGATCAGGCGTTTTTTGCCGCGGGCTCCTGGGTTGCGCTTCACGCTTTTGTTGGAGCGGTGCTTTTGGTACACTCCTCTCGGTTTGGTCATTGGTCTGACGCCCTGCGCATGCCCCTCTGGCTTCGGCTTGACCTGGTCCGCCGCCGCATACCCAAGCGGGACCCGATGAGCAAACCCTTTTGGAAGGGTTGATGGACTCCTCGATGTTCCCCTTTGTGTCGGAATCGGCTAAGACTAAGCTCTCTTTGCTGCCGGAGCTCTATGCCCACTGGAATGCACAGATCAACGTAGTCTCTCGCAAGGACCTCGACAACCTATGGGAGCGGCACGTCCTCCATTCCCTTGCCCTTGGGCAGGTTCTTCCCTTAAGGGCTGGCCTGAGGGTTGCCGACATTGGCACCGGCGGCGGATTCCCTGGAATCCCCTTGGCCATTGCCTTCCCCGAGGTGGAATGGGTCTTAGTGGATTCCGTGGCAAAAAAGATTAAGGTGGTGCAGGCTATTGCTGATGCATTGGAATTAACCAACGTCCGCGCTGTTTGGGGTCGGATGGAAGAAGTGAAGGGGCCCTTTGATTTGGCGGTGACCCGTGCCGTGGCGCCTGCAGGAGAACTAAAGCGCTGGATGAAGGGTAATTGGTCCTCCAAACCCACTACTGCCCTCTTTGCGCTTAAGGGCGGCGACCTTAGCGAAGAGCTTCGCGGCATTCGCCACCGAATTCACCCAATTAGTCAGTGGCTTCCGGGTGAATTTTTTGAGACCAAGGTCGTCGTGGAACTTCCGGCCTGAACCAGTAACTAGTTATTGGCTGCTGGCGTTAGCCCAAAAATGGGTAGCGGTAGTCTGCGGGCGGTACGAGGGTTTCCTTGATCGTACGCGGTGAAACCCAGCGAAGGAGGTTCAAAATAGAGCCTGCTTTGTCGTTGGTTCCTGATCCGCGTGCACCCCCAAAAGGCTGCTGGCCTACCACAGCTCCGGTGGGCTTGTCGTTGACATAGAAATTACCGGCGGCAAAGGCCAAACGACGGGTTGCCTCGTCTACGGCATACCGATCGCGGGAGAAGACCGCTCCGGTCAAGGCGTACTCTGAAGTTCGGTTTATGAGGTCCAAGGTTTCGCTCCATCGGGCATCTTCATAGACAAAAATGGTCAAGAAGGGTCCAAAAATTTCTTCGCACATCGTGCGAAAGTTCGGATTCGTCGTGGCAACTACCGTGGCTTCGATAAAGTAGCCCTTGGATTTATCGTATCCGCCGCCGACCAGCACTTCTGCGTCTTTTTGACTTTTTGCATATTCGATGAAGGAAGCAATTTTGTCGAAGGAACGCTCGTCAATCACCGCCGTCATGAAGTTGGACGGATCCCCTGGGCTGCCCATCTTGAAGCTTTTCACGTCGTCAACCAGGTGCTGCTTCACTTGAGGCCAAAGGCTGGCTGGTACATAGGCACGCGAGGCTGCCGAGCACTTTTGTCCTTGGAATTCGAAGGCCCCTCGGCTCATGGAGGTGGCGACTTCGGCCGCATCCGCAGAAGGGTGGGCAAGAATGAAGTCTTTGCCGCCCGTTTCGCCCACAATGCGCGGGTAGGCCTTGTATCGGTCGATGTTTGCGCCGACCTCCTTCCAGAGGTGCTTGAACACGCTGGTTGAACCAGTGAAGTGCAGGCCAGCAAAGTCAGGATGCTTAAAGACGAGATCGCCCACGAGGGCACCGTCGGCATAAACCAGATTAATTACTCCGTCGGGAAGGCCTGCCTTGCGGAAGATTTCCATGATTACCCATGCGGAATAGACCTGCGTATCGGCAGGCTTCCACAGCGCCACGTTGCCCATCAAAGCGGGCGCAGACGGAAGGTTTCCGGCAATTGCCGTGAAGTTGAATGGCGTAACGGCCAGGATGAATCCCTCAAGAGCACGGTACTCCATGCGGTTCCACATTCCGGGCGAGCTCTCGGGCTGCTGGGCGTAGATTTCGGTCATGAACTGCACGTTAAAGCGCAAAAAATCCGCGAATTCGCAGGCCGCATCGATTTCGGCCTGGTGCACCGTTTTGGACTGAGCCAGCATGGTTGCCGCATTGATTTTATCGCGGTAGGGGCCGCTCACCAGGTCGGCCGCGCGCAAAAAGATTCCGGCACGCTCAAACCAGGGCATGGACGACCAAGAGGCGTGGGCGGCCAGCGCAGCGTCAATGGCTTGCTCGACGTGCTCCTTGCCTCCCCAGTGGTAGCGGCCAATTACTCGCTGGTGGTCATGGGGCGGACGGCATTCCCGAAGGCTTCCGCTGCGGACCTCCCGGCCCCCGATAAACATCGGAATATCCACTTCTTCGCCCAGCATCTTCTCGTAGGTCTTCAAAAGCCGGCTGCGTTCTGGGCTTCCGGGTGAATAGCTCAGTACCGTCTCGTTGACGGCCTTGGGTACAGAAAACAGTGCGTTAGGCATGGGTCATGGGTGTGTTTGTGTCAGAATGAATCGACAAATTCCAGTTCAAAGGTCGGTGCTGTGGGTTGGTTCGCGCAGAAATTCCAAAACTTCCCCAGTGCGCGTAAGGCGCAGGGCATGGAGTCCGCCTCCCCTCCAGCAACCCGTGTCGATGCACCAAGCGTTCGCCGCCGGATAAAACCGAGGAATTTCTGGCTCTTGAATTACGTGGCCAAAAATTTGAAGTTTGCCGACATTTTTGAGTGCCGACCGGTTGTGCAGTACCGACCGAAGGTTAGCTGCCACAAAGGGATCGCGGGCATGCAGCGCAACCCCCGCATGGGTAACCATTACGTACTTATTTTCCCACTTCAGGGGCAATCGGCGCATCCACTCGATGGTTTTCTTCAGGGGGATTCCGCGCTTAATTAGGTCTTTTTTAAATCGGGTATAAAAAGCCGGCTCGGGCAAAACGAGGTAATCGTGGGCATCCACCATCATTTGCTCGTGGTTTCCGCGCACTACAAACACGCTGTAGGGGTATTCCGTTTGCAGTTCGCGAACGTATTCCACCACCTTAGCAGACTTGGGTCCCTTGTTGACCAGGTCCCCGACAAAAATTAAAAACTCGTCGTGAGGATTCCAACGCTCGCGCACTAACGTCTTAAGTGTTTTAGAACACCCGTGCACGTCGGCAACGACCAAGAGGTTCACGGCAAAAATCCTAGGCGTTGAGCATCACTGGCATGACCAGCATCAGCAAGTCTTCTCCGTCTTCGCTGGGACGGTCCGGAAAGAGCAGGCCAGCGCGGTTGGCGGCTGAGAATTCCCAGACTAAAGAGCTGCTGTCAATGTTGCCGAGCATTTCGACGATAAAACGGCTGTTAAAACCAATTTCAAGGTCGCTCCCCTCGTAGCTGCATGCCAATCGCTCGTGGGCCTTGTTGGCAAAGTCCGGATCTTCAGCGCTAATGAAGAGTTCGTTGCCTGCCATCTTAAGGCGAATCTGGTGCGTGGTCTTGTTGGCAAAGAGGCTCACGCGCTTCACGCTGCCGGTAAAGGCTCCGCGGTCAACGGTCATGCGGTTAGGGTTATTCTTGGGAATAACGCCCTCAAAGTTGGGGTACTTACCGTCGATCAGACGGCAAGTGAGCGTAACGCCGTCGTAGGTAAACTGGGCGTTTTGCTCGGTGTAGCGAATCTCCACGAGGTCGTCGTTGGTTCCAAGCGTTGCCTTGAGCAGGTTCAAAGGCTTTTTGGGCATAATGAACTCTGCCGTTTGGGGCGCTGCGTAGTCGCTGCGGCGGTAGCGAACGAGCTTGTGCGCGTCGGTGGCCACAAAAGTGAGTCCGTCGGGCGCGAGCTGAAAGAAGACGCCACTCATCACGGGCCGAAGATCGTCGTTACCCGCAGCAAAAAGGGTTTTTGCAATCGCGGTATTGAGCACGTGAGCAGGAAGTCCCACCGTTACCGAGGCCTTAACCGCAGGTGCCTTGGGGTATTCCGCTGCGTCAATGTAGGAAATCGCATACTTACCAGAATCGCTGCTGACCTCAAGGCTGTGCGCGCTCGGATTGAAGGTAAAGGTCAAGGGCTGCTCGGGGAAGCTCTTGACGGTGTCCAGGAGCATACGGGCAGGAATGGCAGCCGTAGCATCGGATTCAGACGCCACCTCGAGGGTAGTCGTCATGGTGGTCTCCAGGTCTGAGGCAGTTATAGTGAGCTTATTGGGCTCTAAAACCACCAACAGGTGGTCTAGGATGGGCAGGGTGTGGTTGGACTGAATAACGCCCGAAACCGTCTGTAGTGCGCGGAGTAGTTGTCCGCTGGAAACGATGAACTTCATACTGCAAAGTAATTACCTCGAAGCACGCAAAGCGCGAGAACTTTTCAACAGGTGTTGAAGACCGAATCGCTGCACTAAAACCATGCGGTCGTCCTCCAAAAACGCATAAAAACGGTTGGGGTCGAATTCCTGTGGACGGCCGTCGTCGTCAACCGCTTCAGGGTCGGCGGGAACGTGGTACAGAACCATAGAATTCACGGTGGCATCGCTGCGCCGGATGCTCAAACGGACTCGAGGCGGCAGTGCCTTTAGGCTGTCTTGCCGGGAGTAGGCCAGGTCAGAGGGAATAATAACGCCTTCGTACTGGCTGGCATTGACGGCTTTGAGTAGGGCTTGAACCGCCATTCCGTTGGTGGGTTCCGTCTTGCCTTTGGAATTGAGAATCCAGGTTCCGCCCTGCTGCTCGATGGAGAAGTTTGCGGCTGAGGAGTCCGAGTATTCGATGCTCAAGGCCTCCACGGCTTCGGTGCTCGTCCAAAGAATCCGATGCCTCCACAGGTCGTCGCGCAAGAAGAATCTACTGCTTAAAAACCCGTTAAAGCCTGGTATATGAACGGCCACCGGGCGTCCAAAGCCGTCGCGCAAAAAGTAGGTACCGAGCATGTCGGGGGTTTCGGTGCCCACCGTGAAGGACTTTAGGATGCGGCCGCCGGTCGAAACATCCACGTGGGTTCCGTAGACCGACATGGCCGACAGAATATTGGCGGTGGCGGCATCGGGCGCAAATCCGCGCAGCCTAACGCGGTACAGCGTTTCAAGCAGCACCTCTATGGCGTCTGGGCGTGCCGGGTGGGCCCCGTTGATCAACCAAATTCCCGACTCGCGCGTGAGAATGGCGGTATCTGGGCTGCGGTTCCAGAGAACAATTCGGTCAATGGATGCGGTGTCGGCCAGGGCAAAATCGTAGGCTTCGGGACTCAGGTCGTCATTGCTTGGGGACTCTCGCAAAATCAAGAAGGCCACCAAGGCTAGAAGGGCGAGGCCTAGAACGACCGAGAGGCGAAAGAATGGTTTGAACGTAGATTTCATAAATCAGAATTTTGTCGGCCAAATCGGCGCTGGCGAAGTTTGCGGTATAGAGCGTGCAGCAGGAGCACCAATGCAATGGGAGCCAAGGAATTTAGGCCTTGAAAAAATGCAGCGCGCTCGTCCACCTTGGGCCGGTCGAGCAGGCGCAGGCTGACGTCTCTTCCGCGCACCGAAATGAGGCCATTGCCTTCGAGCAGGTAGTCCATGGCATTGAGCAGAAAGTCTGAATTGCCAAACTGCTGGCCGGTGTATTGGTCGTAGCCCAAGGGCAGGGGTGCGCCCCGCGGTATATCGTTCCGAATGATGTTGCGCTGGTTTTTTCCAACGTCCCCGTCGCCAATAATCAGAAGCTTGGCGTCTTTGGCTGCAAGCGGAGGGGCAGGAAGCTCGGTCTTGGGAACCATGCGGTTGGCATAGTAGGAGGGCAGGGGGCCTTCGAGCAGCAGGGCGGTCGCCAAAGGACCCTCGTTGAATAGGCTTCGAATCGGTTCGTTGTAGAGCTCTGCCAGACTAACTTGAGTTGGGGCAGGGCGGCGGCGCGAATAGGGCGAGGTTTGCAGCAAAATGGTCTTTTGTACCCCTGGTACGCGGATGGTGTCCAGCGTAGTTCCAAATTCGTAGCGCACCGCATTGAGGTTTTTTACAATGGGATGCTCCGATTGGGGAAGCATCAAAGGGAAGTAGATCCAGGGCCGCACCGAGCGCTGGTCGTTGATTCCGGCGCAGACAAGGTCGGTGGCAAGGGCGGTATTAACCCGAGCTCCGTAGGTAAAAAGCAATCCGTTGAGGCCAATGAAGTCCAGCTGCGGGTAGGCCAGGAATTCCGAGGCAAAGCTCAGCGAGTCCATTTCGGCATGAACAGCCTCAATCATCCAAACGGCTCGGCCGTTGTTCATTAGGTATTGGTCGAGAAGCCACCGGTCAAGTTCGGTAAAGGACTCTCGCGGCTTGGCCATGACAATGCCGTCAAAGCTATTGAGCCTCAGGGCCTGCATGGCAATAGAGGGCTGTCCCGTGCTGCTGTCAATGGGCAGCTCGCGCATGTTGAACCGTGTTACCTCGTAGCTTTTGCGCAGGTTGAGCTCCAGCGCAGCCGTTTGAATGGCCGCCAATTCGCCATGCCCATCAATAAAGGCCACCCGCTTGCGTTCGGTTTGGATGAGGCCGCGCAGGGCCGCCGCGAGAGCGTATTCAAGGTTTTGAATGCTGGCATTAATTTGGGCCTCTGGGGCCTGGGCAAACTGCTCAAGAAGCAGCGAAACCGGCCATTGGCGCTCGTTGTAGCTCACTACAGCTCCTGGAAAAATTTGCTGCGTTTTCACGCCGTCGGCCTCTTGAATTTCAAGTTGAATCGCTCCAAGGCCCAGGTTTTGAAGCTGGGTGTAGGTATCCCTGCGAACCTGAGGATTGGAGTTCTCCGAGGGGTTGATGAGTTCATAGCGGACCTTGCCGTTTCGGGCTCGGAACTCGTCGAGCAGTCTGATGGTTTCGGCCTGGAGGCGCTGGAATCCCGAAGGAAAGTCACCCTCTAGGTAGACCGTGACGAGTAAGGGCTCCTTGACCTGGCTCAGGAGGTCTTCGGTTG
Source organism: Cryomorphaceae bacterium (assembly GCA_013205365.1). Classification (GTDB taxonomy): domain Bacteria; phylum Bacteroidota; class Bacteroidia; order Flavobacteriales; family Schleiferiaceae; genus TMED14. The sequence continues at coordinate 16,116 of JABMNC010000024.1, forward strand.
CATCGCTAAGGCTGTAGCGCTGGTCGGCAGTGAGGTCGAGGCGCAAAAAAATGGGCCTGAAGGTACTAAGAGCCACTGCCGCGAGGGCTAGCGCGATGGGCATGGCCGTACGGAAGTTTTTAAGGGGCTCGAGCAGCAGTCTCGCTCCGGCCAAGAAGGCCAGGGTTAGTCCGCCAAAATAGATTAGGTCGTTGGCGTCAATTACCCCCCTACTCATGGAGGTGTAGTGCTCGCTAATGCCCCATTGCAGCAGGTAAAGTCCGCGATTGGCAAGACTGGGAAGGTCCACAAAAGCATCGAAGCCGGCGTACATGGCAAGGCTGCCCGCGGCTCCGCCGACAAAGGCAACGATGGAATTGTCGGTGCTCGCGCTGAACATCAGCGAAATAGCCAAATAGGAACCGCCTAAAATCAGAAGTCCCAGGTAGGACCCGGAGGTACTGCCAAGGTCGAGGTTGCCCACGGGATTCCCAAGCACATAGAGGGAGGCGGCGTAGAGTAGGGTTGGGAGCAGGGCCAAAACGAGCAGGGCCATGCCAGCCAGCCACTTGCCCAGCACAATGTTCCAGGTGCTAAGGGGTTTGGCACGGAGCCAGTCCAAGGTTCCGGCGCGCCGTTCTTCGGCCAGCATGCGCATTGCCAGGGCGGGAATCAGGAACAGAAATACCCAAGGCGAGAGCATTAAGAGTCCGTCCAGTTGGGCGTAGCCGCTGTCGAGCAGGTGAAAGCTACCGGGCATTAGCCATAAAAAAACGGCATTGAGTCCGAGATAAACACTTAAAACGAGCACCCCCGTGGCTGACTGAAAGAAGGAGGCGAATTCGCGGCGGGCTAGACTGAGCATGGATGTTCCGTAATGAGGTGGCAGGACCAAGCTCGAGCGGGAGCGTCGAACCAAGCCTTTAGCGTGGCCCAAATTTCGGCAAAAGTGGCCGATTGACGATAGCCTTCGAGAAAATCCTCATTTTCCCATTGGCTGTAGGTAAAGTAACTCCCGTCCTGGGCGCGCAGCCACTGGACGCTCAGGCATCCGGCTTGCTCGGCAACGATGCGGATTTTTTGCGCCACATAGGTTTCAAATTCCGCGCGGTGCGGCAAGGCAACCTGCAGGTGAACGATGCGGGTTAGTGGGTTCGAACCGCTCACAGGGCACGGAGTTCTATGGCGTCTCCGGCCTGGACTCCAAGGAGACGGGCGGCCGCAAGGGCCTTGTCGCCGCTCCCCTCGTTCATTCCGATTTCGAGGTAGCCGTAGCGGTTGTACCTAAAGTACAAATCTCCTGCGGTGAGCCGGTTGAGGCCCCACCATTTGCTTACTTTTTGCCCGCGGATGCTCGTTTCAATCGGCCGAGAATGCGACCAACGCTGAATCCACTCTTGGTCCGCGTCGGTTACCAGCTGGCCAAAGTGGTCTACAAACTGCACGTGAATAAGGGCGCTGTTCTCGCTGCGGACTTCAGGGTGGAGCGTGGCCATACGAGTCCAGTCGCTTGCCGGGGGGCCGAGCAGGCTGGGGCTGCCTCCGTCGAGAAGGTGCGCCGCCGCAGCGGCCAGTAGTGCTTCTGCGCTGGTGCAGTCCAGACGGTTTTTAAGGTCTATCAGAACTCGAGAAGTTGGCTGCAGGTCGGGCCGCAGCATAGAGAAGAGTCCATTGTCAAGGCCCAAGAAGTGATGTCCGTCTAAAAAGCAATAGATCAGCGGTTTTTCAGGCCAAAAGATGCTGTCCACCAGCACAAGGTGAATGCTGCCCGCAGGAAAATCTCGGTAGGCTCCGCGCAGAATGTAGGCGGCCTCGTTGAGGTTGCCCGCCTGAATGCTGTGGGTCAAGTCTACGACCGGGGCTACCGTGCCGGTTTGGAGCATTTCGCCATAGACACGTCCGCGCAAGCCGGCGGCGTCGGGATCGCGCCAACCGTAGTCGGTGGTGAGGGTGATGACGGCCATAGATGTACCTTTGAAGTTGTAAAAGTAATGGAGCGCACCGTCCAACTCGATGATGTCGACCCCCGAGTTCTGTACGGGGAGCAGAATGCCCTGATGCGACAGCTGGAGTCCTATTATCCCAAGCTTAGCATCGTGGCTCGCGGCGACCTTATAAAATTCAACGGATCCCCCGAAGACATTAGTGTTTTTGAAGAAAAGCTCGACCTGCTGCTCCGGCACATTCGCAAGTTTAACGTTCTGACCTTGCCCCAGATGGAGCGCATTGTGCTCGACGACAATCCCTCTATTTTGAAGGGAATGAGTCAGGGCGACTTGGTCATTGTGCACGGCGTCAACGGCCACGTCATTAAGGCGAGAACGGCCAACCAGCAGCGCATGGTGGATGCGGCCGGGGCCAACGACCTGACTTTTGCCATGGGTCCCGCCGGAACCGGTAAAACCTACACGGCCGTGGCTTTAGCCGTTCGCGCCCTCAAAAACAAAGAGGTAAAGCGACTTATACTCACCCGCCCGGCGGTGGAGACCGGAGAGTCCTTGGGTTTTTTGCCCGGAGACATGAAAGAAAAGTTGGATCCCTACATGCAGCCGCTCTATGACGCCCTACGCGACATGATTCCGACCGAACGCCTCCTGCAGTACCTCGAGAATGGAACCATCGAAATCGCTCCCCTCGCCTACATGCGCGGCCGTACCCTGGATCGGGCCTTTGTGATTCTTGACGAGGCCCAAAACACCACGGCTTCGCAGATGAAAATGTTTTTAACCCGCATGGGACCGTCGTCAAAATTCATTGTTACCGGCGATCCTTCGCAGACCGACTTGCCGCCGCGTGCAAGTTCGGGGCTTCCCAACGCCTTGAAGCTCTTGGCCAATGTGGAGGGTATCGGACGCGTGGTTTTGGACGGCCGCGACGTGGTCCGCCACCCCTTGGTGCGCAAGATAATTGCTGCCTACGACGACGAAGGGCAACGCGATCAGGCAGCCTCGGCATCCAAAGTGCCCAAGCTCGAGAACCGTCCGCCAGAACCTACTAATCCCTAAATCATGGCTCTGCTCCATTCTGAATTTCAATTTACCGGCCAGCATTCCGTATACCATGGCAAGGTGCGCGACGTCTACCGCCTATCGAGCGGACTTTTAGTGATGGTTGCCTCAGACCGAATTTCGGCTTTTGACGTGGTGCTGCCTCAGGGCATACCTCACAAGGGACAGGTTCTGAACCAGATGGCGGAGCACTTTCTCAAGGCGACCGAAGACCTTGTGCCCAACTGGCGCTTGGCAAGCCCCGATCCCGTGGTCAGCGTAGGCCTTGCAGCAGAGCCTTTTAAGGTCGAAATGGTGGTCCGCGGCTACCTCAGCGGCCACGCCTGGCGCACCTATGCATCTGGCGGCCGAGTGCTTTGCGGAGTTTCTTTGCCTGAGGGCCTTAAGGAGTCCGACCGACTCAAAACTCCCATCATCACACCAACCACCAAGGAGGCCCTGGGGGCGCACGACCAAGACATCAGCCGCGAGGAAATTTTGGCTCAAGGAATCGTTAGCGAGGAGCACTATGCTCAGCTTGAGTCTTTTACTTATGCCCTCTACGAGCGCGGCCATCAAATGGCCCTTGAGCGCGGACTTCTTTTGGTGGATACTAAGTACGAATTTGGGCTGCTCCCCGACGGAC
>JABMNC010000143.1 GCA_013205365.1 Cryomorphaceae bacterium
GTTGAGGGCGCCAGCTATACCCACGTTAACGGGGCTGTGGATCCACTCTACGCGGTTCGCCGCGATGGGGAACTCCGCCGTGGGAGCATTGGCGAAGACGTAGAGCAGGTCAAGGCCCGAGGCGTAGCTCGCCAAACCCTGACTAAGCTGTTCAATGTCAGGATGGTAGAGCACTACTACCCCTGCGACGCGGGGCTTATCGGGCACGGCGCAGGTAGTTGAAGGTGCGCAAGAGCAGGTAGCATTCCACCAAGACCGCGGCGGAGGTCAGCCAGGTAACGCGGTAGTGCTCAAAAGCCACTAGGGCAAGAACAAAACCCGCATAAAGCGCGACGGATTCCATGGTAAAGCGCATGACGGCACGCTCATGGTTTTGCGCGAGGGCCTGCTGCACCACGACGATGCTCTCGAGGCCCACAACCAATATATTGAGCGAAAGAATCTGCATTACCGATACCGAGATAAAGGCGCCCTCGACGCTGAGTCCTGGCGAGAGCAGGGAGACAATTAGGGGGGCGCCCGCAAAGACCGCCGCGGTGAGCAGCGCGTTAGCGACCACGGAATAGGGCGCAAAGCGGCGCACGAGGGCCTTAGCTTCGGCGGAGGTACTGAGCTTCGGGAAAAGACTGAGCCCCAAAATCTGCTGCGGCGCCTTAGCGAGCTGCACTACTCGGTCGGCGAGGTCGTAGTAGGCTACCTCGGCCATTCCCACCGCGCCAATTAGAACGCGGTTTGCGTTGACGTAGAGCATGCCCGCCAAGCTGGTGACAAAAAAGGGCCAGCCTCCGCGAAGGTGAACTATGATTCCGCTCAAGCTCGGCGCTGCAATGCCCCCAAGGCGGCGGTACAGCATTAAGGTTGCGATTGCAATCATGACCAGGGCCGCAGCCGTGTTGGCCGTGGGAACAAGCCATGCATCTTTTTGAACGGTCACCCAACTCAAAAGCAGGACTGCGCCCAAAATTTTGCTGCCCACATTGAGCAGGGTAACCTGGTGCACCTTGTCGATGCCTTGGTAAAACCAAACTGGGAAGAAGGCCTCATAAAGCACCACGTGCAGCGAGAAGACAAAGACGTAAATGTGCGGATGGGTAAAGGGCCAAAGCGCCAGCAGCAGGCCGTAGGCTAGTAAGACGACAAGGAGCAGGAGGACCTTCATCCACCAGAGCTGGCTAACCTCGTGGCGCAGGGCCTCGGGCTGGTCCTTAAGGCGGCTGACCAAGCGGGTACCGTAGGTTTCGGTCGCGTAGTTGACTCCGACCATAAAGTAGGTGGCAACGGCCTGGGCAAAGACCACTAGGCCAAGGAGTTCTGCTCCCAGCCGGTGCAGCAAAACCGGATACAAAGCCAGAGGCAGCAGTACGTTGACGGCCCGAAGCATCGCCAGGGCGCTAAAAGTCTTGACCAACTTCTTAGTACTGGCCATTAGAGCATCGGAATACGGTAGTCTGCAGGGCAGTAATCAAGGGCCTCGGGCGGACGATGGGCGATGACGGTGGCGGGAATTCCTCCCACTACGGTCAGCGGGGCGACGTCTTTGGTGACTACGGCCCCGGCGGCTACCACCGCTCCCCGACCCACGGTCACTCCGGGCAAGATGATACAGCGGGTAGAGAGCCAGGCATAGTCTTCGATGGTGACCGGGCCACCACTGTTGGGAAAGCCGGGTAGGCGGTAGTCGTGCTGCAGGGTATAAATTTTAACCTCCGACGAAATATTTACATTTTGACCGATGCTGAGGCCTTCGCGCCCGTCGAGTTCGCAGCGGTCGCCGACGACGGTTCCGCGGCCAATGCTGATGCGCTTGGGTCGACGCAGCTCAAACCGGCCCATAAGGACGGATCCGCGCTCGAGATGCAGGCCATAGGCATTGCGCAGAATGAAGTTGCGCAGGTGCATGCTCGGCAGCGACGCCGTGAGGCGCAAGCCCAAGTAGTAGAGGCCAACGGCATAAGCGCGAAGCATTAGAGTCGGTAGATGGCGTTGAGGTTAAACTGGGGCGTGAGCGAGTTTTGGCCGGGCTGGCGAAAGGCGTTGCCCGGCTGTTCAAAGTCAAACTGCCAGTTGAAGTTCCAGGTCTGCATCATTTGCACCTGAGCCTGTATGATGAAGCCATAAAAGCGCTGCTGGTAGCTCATAAAAGCACTGAGGTCGATCCAGCGCTTCGAGATGTCGCGAAAGGTTCCGCCAACGGGGTACTGTATGTAGGGTAGTCGGTAATAGTAGGTCTCGCGGTTGTGCTCGTAGCGCTCTACGCGCAGAGTTAGTTTTTTGTCTTTGGGGCCAAGCCAGCTAAGCGCCCCGGTCTGCACTGCGCCGCCAGGGCCAATGCCAGCCCCCAGGACTTGACCGGCGTGGGTGTAGCCTCCGTTTAAGGGGTGGGTATACCAGCTGTAGTTATAGGCACGGGCCGTGCTCGAGAGGCCTTGGGCGATCTCGGTCATTTCGTACTCGAGCATTAGCCAGTGTTCGGGCTTTTTGAGGGCCGTCATCTTGCGGAATCCCATCATGTAGGCCCGCGTGTGGTTAATGTCGCTTACAAGGTCTTCAAAGTCCCAGGCGGCGTCTTCGCGACCGAACTCGACGTAGAATTCTGCATGGGATTCAGGCATTACGTAGCGCAGGTAGACCGAAACCAGCTGGTTGCGCTCGCCCCCGTCTTCGCCCGAAGCGTTTTTAAGAATGGGTCTGAAGATTTCGGCCA
>JABMNC010000025.1 GCA_013205365.1 Cryomorphaceae bacterium
CATGGAACATTACCATGCAAGACATGCCGTCTATCAAAAACTGCGGAGCGTTGATGACCTCTCTGGGCATGGGGATTTGCTCAAACGACTCCATATTCATAAAGTGGTACCCGTCGGGGTCGTTGTAGAGGTACTGGTAGGTGCGAAACTCAATATTAATGACCTCGAGCTTGGTTCCGCTCGGGAAGGTGTGCTCCAAAACACGTCCGTCGTTGAGGTTGCGTAGTTTGGTACGCACAAACGCCGCCCCTTTGCCGGGTTTCACGTGCAAAAATTCGATGATTTGGCAGGGCGCGTGGTTAAAGTGAATGCACATGCCGTTCTTAATGTCTGCTGTCGAGGCCATAATTCTAGTATTTCGGTAAAGGTACGGAATCGCCTTGCGGCGATATAGCGCTGCTGCAGTGACGCACTTCTTTTGGGTTGTGGTTGCTGGCTACAAAAAGCATTCGTGCAGCCCCATGGGCAGGCTCGAGCTCAGCTTGCAGCATGCGGTCGAACCAATTTTGTGCGGACTCGTCGAGGTGGTTGCAGGGTTCGTCCAGGAGCAAGAGCGGCGCATCGGTACATACGGCGACCGCCAAGAGCAGGCGTTGCCGCTGCCCGCTCGATAGGGTTTTAAGGCTTCTGCTCCACATGGAATCGCTGGGGTCCAAGTAATGCCAGGGGTCGTTGCGCCATGCGCGAAGTTGGCCGTGCATCGCGACCCATTCCAATCCGCTGAGGTCTAAGGGAGGCTGAACTCCCGGCCCAGCCCAGCTCGCCTGCATGGCCCAGGAATCCTTGTCGAGGTAGGGCGAGATCAGTTCACCCACCGAAGGGGGCATTTGGCCGCTCAAGAGCTGAATTAGGGTGCTTTTGCCCGACCCGTTGGCTCCAAGTACCGCGACGCGGGCTTCTGGTGACCATGTAGCGGACCATGGGCGGATGATTTCGGTTCCTGAAATCTGCTTTCCGACCCCGTTCCAGTGCAGGCCAACCATTCGCTTATTGCTTGCGGACGATGCCGCGGTCGGATGCCAAGACAAACTTTACGAGTTCGGTGCGCTCGGGGCTGGTGGGCACCTCGCGCTCGATTTCGCTTATTGCTTGGCTGGTGTTGAATCCGCTTTGGTAGAGAAGGCGGTAGGCATGATGTACTTCGTCAATACGGGTGTTGCTGTAGCCGCGCCGGCGAAGGCCAACGGCATTCACGCCCTCGAAACTCAAGGGTTCGCGCGCGACGATGATGAAGGGGGGGACGTCCTTACGAACTAGGGATCCGCCACCGACCATTACGTGGGAACCGATTTTGACGAACTGGTGCACTGCCGAGAGTCCGCCTAAAATGGACCAATCACCAATTTCTACGTGGCCAGCGAGCGCGACGTTGTTGACCAGAATTACGTGGTCGCCAATGATGCAGTCATGGGCAACGTGGGCATAGGCCATGATGAGGCATTCTTTGCCCAAGATGGTTTTGCCGAATGCTTTGGTGCCGCGGTTAATGGTGGCTCCTTCGCGGACTATGCAGCCATCACCTAAAAAAACCTCGCTGTATTCCCCACTGAATTTTAGGTCTTGGGGCATTCCGCCTACCACGGCGTTTTGGTGGATGCGGCAGTTTTTGCCAAGTCTGGAGCCGGCAAGCACATGTCCTCCGCTCATGATCCAGGTACCGTCGCCAAGCACGCAGTCCTGTTCGACCACTGCAAAGGGGTCGATTCTAACGTTTCCGGCCAGCTTGGCCTCGGGGTGCACAGAGGCGAGAGCGGATACCATGGGCTACTTGTCTTTGGTAATCATTGCCGTGAGAACGCCCTCGGTAACAAGTTTTTGACCCACGAAGGCTTGGCCCCGCATTACGACGATTCCACGACGAATGGGTTGTTCCAAGCTGAGGTGAAAGTAGAGGGTGTCGCCAGGACCAACCTTGCTTTTAAACTTAACCTCGTCCATTTTAAGAAAGTAGGTGAGGTAGTTCTCGGGGTCTTCGACGGTGCTGAGTGCTAAAATTCCGCCCACTTGGGCCATGGCTTCAAGCTGCAGCACGCCAGGCATGATGGGAGCGCCCGGGAAGTGACCCGCGAAAAAAGGCTCATTCATGGTTACCGCCTTACTGCCCCAAACGTCGGTTTGCGAGAGGTGCAGAATTCGATCAACCAGCAAAAAGGGCGGCCTGTGCGGCAGAATCGACATTATTTTGATGGCATCCATCAAGGCATCTGCGTTGGGATCAAAAAAGGGAACGGGGTTGACAGATTTTATCTGATCCATAATAACTTGGGCGAGTAGGGTATTGATGCGGTGTCCGGGCTTAAAAATACGAATTTCAGCGGCAACAGGGCGACCAATTAGTGCGAGATCGCCCAAGAGGTCAAGCATTTTATGCGCCGCGGGTTCGGAGGGCATTTTGAAGGGCGTCAGGGGCAGGGCGCCAAGCGTTTCATTGGGAGCTATTGGATGCTTTGTAAATGCTTCAAGCGCTTGCCGTTCGTCGCTGCTTAGTTGGCGATCGAGTACTACGACGCCAGAGCCTTCTTCGGCGCCCTGCAGCAGGCCCCGGTTTATTAAGGGCAGCAAGTGGCTTGCCAGGGTAAAGGTGCGCGCCGGGGCAATCTTTTGGGAGTAGGATTCGCCATAGGTGAAGCGAAAGCTATTGGGACCCACGGCTTCGGGGTCGTGGCTTAAGTGCACTTGGTACTGCGGCATGGCTGCGGGGATGGCCTCGGCCCATGCACCCGTTTTGGGGTCTTCAACACGAATAGTGCTCTGGAGTGCGAAGCCCTTCATCGGTCCCACCTCTTCGAGTCCTGCCTGCAGTATTGCCTCTACCCAGGGCTTGGCGGACCCGTCGAGTATCGGCAGTTCTGCGGCCGAACAGTGAATTTCTGCGTCGAGGATTCCGAGTCCAAAAAGTGCGGAGAGCAGGTGCTCGGCCGTGTGCACGGTGGCGGACCCGTCGCTTAGGGTGGTGCAGCGGTCGGTTTCACTCACCAAAGCCGGGTTAAGGGTCATGCTCGGTTGGTCCCTAAGGTCCTGACGCACTAGGGTATAGCCCTTGTTAGACAGTCCTGGTTTGACCAATACTTCGCAGGTAATTCCGCTGTGGATGCCGCGACCTTTGATGCTAAATTCTTGTCTGAGTGAGTATTGAATCAACCTTGCTTGGCTTTTTGGGCCACAAATAAACGACGGAATTCACGGGATTCCATTGCAGGGCTTCCAAGTACCTCAGAGCGAGGACCTAAAGATTTGCCGACGCCACTTTGCGCTCCAATTCTCGATCCTTGTCCGACGGTAAGGTGGCCGGCGATGCCGACTTGGCCGCCCACGACTACATAGTCTTCAAGTACGGTTGATCCCGCCACCCCAACCTGACCAGCCAGGATGCAGTGCTTGCCAATGCGCACATTGTGCCCGATTTGGCAGAGGTTGTCAATTTTGCAGTCGTCGTCAATGAGGGTGATTCCTACCACCGCGCGGTCGACACAGGTACCGGCACCGAGTTCTACATTATTGCCAATCCGCACCGAGCCGAGGTGGGGAATTTTGGTCCAATGAGCAAGGGCTTGGTAGGGGGGGACAAATCCAAATCCGTCTGCGCCGAGCACGACGTTGGCGTGAATCAGGCAGTGGTCGCCGACCACAGTGCCAGGATAGAGCACTACTCCTGGATTGAGTATGGTACCGGCACCTACTTGAACGTCTTCGGCCATGACAACTCCTGGAGCGATGAGCACGGTCGGATGAACCCCCGACGGTCGCCCAGTGGCCCATGGAACCTGTTTTTGCCCGCTCGCAAGGACGGCGGCCCAAGCGGCATAGGAATTCGCTACTCTTATGACGCTACCCTTGAATTCTTTGGGAGCTTGGTCTTTGGGGTCGCAGAGCACCACACTGGCTTCGCTTAGGGCCCAAGCGCGTCGGTAACGGGGGTTGGAGATGAAGCTGATTCCGCCTTCGCTACCCCCAGAGAGGGTGCAAGCACAGAGCAGTTCATGGTCTGGCCCTTCGAGTTGGCCGCCAAGTTTTGATGCCCATTCCGAAGCCCGAAGGGGCGGCAAGGGGCTCGCCCTTAGTGGATCCATGGTAGTTCTTTTGGCCAGCATACAAAGGGTCTAGTGGTTACTTGACTATAAACGCCTAAAGGAAGGATTTCTGATACCTCGGTCAAAGGAAGAACGCTCCCATTTTTTTTGAGCAACTTAATTTCTTGTTTGTCAGCAGTATAAGTTTTGTTGGAGGCAACACCGTCGAGCACAAAATGACGGGAGTCCTCGGCAGAAAGGCCCAATGAGGCGGCCACAGAGGCCTCCAAAGTTGCGCGGTCTTCTCGGGAGAGGGGGCGATCGAGAAACTTAATACGAAACAGCTTGCGGTCAACAATTCGGCGGCTCATGGCACTCAGCACGGGGTCAGGATGCTGCTGCCACTGCTTGATGGCGCTGAGAATGTCGCTGTCGTCGAGGCGGGTAAAAAGGTCGAGCAACTCGGGCTCTTGGTTAAAATCCTTTTGGTCGGGGCGGCGGCGCAGCAGGATTTGCAGTTCGGCACCGGCAAACAGGGCATCCCCGCGGCGGGCCAGCATCGAAGCCCTGCGGAGCACCTCCACGAGCATGCTCTCTGCACTCAACACGGTTTTGTGCATGTAGACCTGCCAATACATCAGGCTGCGGCTAATCAAAAACTTTTCAATCGAGGCAATGGCCTTGTGCTCTAAAACCAAATGCCCCTCAGACACGTGAAGCATTTCAAGCAGTCGGTCGCTGTTAATGGCTCCCTCGATGACCCCGGTGTAGAAGGCGTCGCGCTTGAGGTAGTCCATGCGGTCCATGTCGAGCTGCGAAGAAATAAGCTCGTGCAAAAAACGTTTTGGATGCCTGCCTTCAAAAATTGCGATGGCCTCGTCGAGTGCTCCATCAAAATGCACGTTAAGACGTTCCATAATCATGCGTGAGACCGTCTCGTGGTGCACGTCGTCAAGCAGGGTCTGCTCTAAGGCATGGCTAAAAGGTCCGTGGCCGATATCGTGCAGCAGAATGGCAATTTGCGCGGATTCTTCCTCGGACGCAGTGATTTCGATGCCCTTGCGGCGCAGAACCTGGATGGCCTTCAGCATTAAATGCATGGCACCGAGAGCATGGTGAAAGCGGGTGTGGTTGGCCCCAGGGTAGACCAAGGAGCTGAGTCCTAGTTGGCTAATTCGGCGCAGACGCTGAAAGTAAGGGTGCTCTACCAGATCAAATATCCGCTCCGACGGCAGTGAAATAAAACCGTAGATCGGATCGTTAAAAAGCTTGAACTTGTTGGTCTCGGAGACGGACGGCATAAAACAATCTTGAATCCCCAAACTTAACCACAAAACCATGCAAAATTCTCGGATATTATGGGTCGATGATGAAGTGGAAGCGCTGAGGCCCCACATTCTGTACCTCGAAGGGCGCGGAATCTCGGTGCTGACCGCCACCAATGCCACTGATGCCCTGGTGCTCATCAAGACAGAATCCCTGGATTGCGTGCTGCTCGACGAGCACATGCCGGGACCAAGCGGACTCGACGTGCTGCCTCAAATCAAGGCCTTGAGGCCCTCCCTCCCGGTAGTTATGGTGACCAAAAGCGAAGAAGACGGGCTTATGAACGACGCGCTGGGGTCGCAGCTTGCGGACTACCTGCTCAAGCCGGTGCAGCCTAGGCAAGTGCTTTCTACCCTTACGCGGATTTTGGAACAATCGCAGCTTCAAGGCGCTCGCAGCGCAAGCCGCTACCAACAGGAGTTTCGAGAACTGGGGGAGCGCCTATCCGCGGCCCAATCCTGGTTGGCTTGGACCGAGGTCTACCGCGAACTGACTCGCTGGGATCGAGAATTAGCCGGCGGGGAGGCTGAATCCATGCGTGCAATGCTCGACCACCAAAGAGAGGAAGCAAACCGCCTATTCACTCGCTGGTGGGCCGCCGAATACCCTGACCTGCTCCACGACGAGCAGTCGCCCTGCCTGTTCAGCCACCAACTATTGGATGCCAGAATCAAGCCCATGCTCGAGCGCGGGGAGAAGGTCGTCTTGCTCGTTTTTGACAACCTGCGTTTGGATCAATGGCAAGAAATTCAGCCCTTAATGACCAGCCGGTTTAGGGTGGAGTCCGACGATTTGTATGCGAGCATTTTGCCAACGGCAACGCAATATGCCCGCAATGCCCTTCTGGGAGGGGCCATGCCTTCAGAGCTTGCCAAGCGCCATCCGGACCGCTGGGTGCGCGACGTACTCGACGCAGAGGGCGGCCGCAACAGCAACGAGGACTTTTACCTAAGTCATTGGGCTGCGAGCAGGGGCTTCTCCACGCCAGGTTATGCCAAGCTGACGCACGGGGCTAGCGAGCAAAAATTCGTTTCAAAATGGCGTGAAATGCGTGGCAAAGACCTTGTCGCCGTGGTAGTCAACTTCATTGATCGCATGAGTCATGCCAAAACAGACGAGGTAATCCTGCGCGATTTGGCTCGCGACGACCGGGGCTTTCGAAGCCTAACCGTATCGTGGTGGACGCATTCGCCCCTTAAGGCCTGGGTCGATGACCTTGCCCAAGACGGATGCACCTTGGTGGTGACCACCGACCACGGAACCATCTTGGTGCGCAAGCCAGTCACCGTGCGCGGACCCCGTGAGATGACGGCTAACCTGCGCTATAAAGTCGGTCGCGGATTGGAATTTAAGGAGCGGGAGGTCGCCCTGATGGCGGAACCAGAGCGTCTCGGAATTCCGCCTACCAACCTGGGCGATAAGGTTTTGTTTGCCGGCAATCAGGACTATTTTGTTTACCAAAATCACTACCACCATCATGTAGAGAAGTTTGACGGGAGCTACCAGCACGGTGGAATTTCTTTGGAAGAAGTAATGGTTCCCTTTGCAGTACTAAGGCCCCGTGCCTAATCTTTAGGGTATGGATGTAGCCCTACTTCAGCAACCCGAGGATTGGACGCAGTGGGCCCTTGACCGTTCCCAAGCCTTGGCGGGTGTCGTCACCCTAAGCGGCCCAATGGGCTCCGGGAAAACCACGGCCGTAGCCCTTTGGCTCAAGGCCTTGGGGTCCAGTGATGCTGCACGAAGCCCATCCTTTGGCCTGGTCAACGAGTACGAGAGTCCGCTCGGCCCCATTTATCACTTTGACCTCTACCGCCTTGACCGGCCCGAGCAGGTCGCAGCCATAGGTTTTGATGAATACCTCTATAGCGGCCAGCCCTGCTGGATCGAATGGCCCGAGCGAGCGGGAGAACTGATTCCGCAAGAAGCCTCAGAGGTCGGCATTGAGGTACTTGAGGATGGTTCCAGAAAGGTTACCTTCGTAGGAGCAACCCGCAAATAGCACTGTTCATGGAAGCCGCCAACGTGTTTCAAACACAAGAAGAACGCCTCATGGTCGACGCCAAGGCTCAGGTCCTGCGCATCGGAATTCCCTTGGAGTCCACCTGGGCAGAAAATCGGGTTTCGCTAACTCCCGAGGGAGTGCACCTGCTTGTCGCGCAAGGCCACGAAGTGGTTTTAGAGGCCACCGCCGGGTTGGCTGCCCGATACAGCGACCGAGAGTATTCTGAGGCAGGAGCAGAGGTTACTACCGACCGCCGTCTTGTTTTTGGATGCCCTGTTTTGGCCAAGGTAGAGGCCCCCTCAGAATTGGAGTGGCCCCTTATGGTGCAGGGTCAGGTTTTATTCTCCACCATTCAGCCCGGGACCCTTTCAAAATCTTTTTTGGATGCGCTCAAGGCCAAGCGCATCACCGCATTCAACTACGGAAGCATTCTCGACGAAGAGGGCAGGGCCCCCTTTGTGCGCTCTATGGCCGAAATTGGCGGAAGCCAGGCGATTACAATCGCCATGGAGTACCTGTCTACCTGGTCCGGCGGCAAGGGCTATGCCATGGGAGCCGTCACGGGCGTTCCCCCTACCGAGGTGGTGATTTTGGGAGCCGGTACCGTCGGGACCACTGCAGCACGCCTCGCCATTGCCCTAGGGGCCTCGGTCAAGGTTTTTGATTCTTCGCTCACGCGGCTGCAGCGGCTGCGCGAGCAGGTTGGCGACCTCTACACCTGCACCCTTCAGCCCCAAATTTTGGCCAGGGCCTTGAGCCGCTGCGACGTAGTTATCGGCGCCCTGCGTCCGGTCAACGGGCGAACTCCCGTGGTAGTAACTCAGGAGATGGTTGCCGGCATGAAGCCCCGCAGCGTAGTTGTTGACCTGAGTATTGACCACGGTGGCTGCCTCGAAACCAGCGAGGTTACCTCTTGGGACGCCCCAGTCTACACCAAGTTTGACGTGACGCATTTTGCCGTGCCCAACATAGCCTCTAGGGTGGCGCGCACCGCATCCTTTGCCCTGAACAACCTTACTTCTCCCATGCTTCGCGACCTTGCCGATCTGGGTGGAGTCGAGGAGGCCCTGCGTCTAAAGCCTCACTGGCGCAGCGGCGTCTACCTATACCACGGCCAATTGACTAGCTCTGCTCTAGCTCAGGCGCTTGATCAGCCCTTTACGGAGCTGGACCTGCTGCTGTGAAGTTTCTGCGTCGGCTTCTTTGGTACGGAATCGGACTGGGCTTGGGCGTACTGCTCGTCTATGCCATTTTTGGAGATAGAGAGCTGGAATGCAGCTACTTTCCCAACGACCGCGTGCTGACCGAACTTCACCGCAAGCCCACTCGAGGCGCGGATTCCGCGGTTTGGAGCCAGGTTGGTTTAGACTCCACGGTACTCAAGGCCTTTTTGACCTTGGGCGAAGTGGATTTTAAGTCGAGCAAAACGCGAACGCGGCACAATGCAAGGGTACCGGCATATTGGATTGACCTTGAATTCAGCGAGCGCACTTGGCGAGGGCTCTGGGAGGTCCGCGAAGACAGTGCCTGGCTTGTGGCCCTGCAGGACGAGCTCTAGGCCTTGGCCTTGCTTCGTCGCATGATTTCTTTGCGAAGCATCATCAACTCACGCCCTGTTTGGCCGGCAACCGAGGTATTCTCTTGGGCTCGGCGCAGGAGGTAGGGCATCACGTTGCCTATTGGACCAAAGGGCAGGTACTTTGCCACGCGAAAGCCGTTTTGGCTCAAGCTGAAGCTAATGAAGTCACTCATTCCGTAGAGCTGGGCAAACCAGACCGGAGCCTCCATGGGGTTCCAGCCCTGCTCCAGCAGGAGCTCGGCGCCAAGTTGGTTGCTGCCTTCGTTGTGGCTTCCCACCACAAGGGCAACTCGCCCGGGGTCGTCAGGACTTTGAAGGGCTTTGAGCATTAGGCGAAGGCATGCATCGTATTCTAGATCAGTAGCTTCTTTATCGGGCTGAATGGGGGAGGCGTAGCCTTCTGCCGCGGCGCGCTCGCGCTCTTTTTCCATGTAGGCCCCACGCACGAGCTTCACTCCGTAGTGGTATCCATGAGCCTCTGCATGCGCCAAATCTTCTTGAAGCTGGGTAACCCGCCCTACTCGGTAGCACTGTACCGTGGTCAGCACCACGGGCTTGTCGCGGTTGAATTCCTGCATTGCTTCGCGGGCAAAACCGTCGATGGCAGCCTGAATCCAGGTTTCTTCGGCATCGACCATCAATGACCGGCCTGTTTGGGAAGCAAAATGGGCCATGCGCCGTATTCTGGTGCGGACCTTCTCTAAGGACTCTTGGTCCTCTGGTCCAAGCTCGCTCCCGGCACTTATTTTTTGCAACAGGTCCTTGGGAGCAATACCGGTCATTTTAAATACGGCCAGGCTGAGCCCAGGCTCTTGGCTGGCCAGAGCAATAGTTTGCAGCGCCACGTCCACAGTTTGATCAAAGGCAGAATCCGTGGATTGCCCCTCGACGGAATAGTCTAGGATGCTGCCCACCCCACTCTTCCACAGGCGCTG
Organism: Cryomorphaceae bacterium; assembly: GCA_013205365.1. Classification (GTDB taxonomy): domain Bacteria; phylum Bacteroidota; class Bacteroidia; order Flavobacteriales; family Schleiferiaceae; genus TMED14. Next base: position 9,856 of record JABMNC010000025.1, read on the forward strand.
AATGGAGGGTCGACTCTCTGCCACCGTCTCTCCTCCGCAAAACTGGCGAAATACGGTCGCGCGAATCAGGCCTTTTACCGGAAGCCTCCACTTGAGGGACCACAGGCTCAGGGCTGCGCCTATCGAAACAAGCACAGGTGAGGCAAGCAAACCGAAGAGCGCGCTGGCCCGGCGCAGGTCGGCTTGGCTGGCTTGCTGGTAGGCGATTGCGGTGTTCGAAAAATCGAGTTTCAAGGGGTTTGGGTTTCGTGGCTGCTGCAAATATAATGGGGGATATGCCCGACCTTTGCGGCATGGAGCTTCATCTGCACCGTAGCATCGGCGATCGCGCATGGAACGATCTGAGCGACTGGCTATTGCGAGAGGCTAGTCGCTTTACTTCGGTGCATATTTTGGTAGACAGCAGTACCCACGAACTGGTGCTTCCGCGCTTTTTGGCCGAGGTCGAGGGCCTGGCCGACTGCCACATTCTCGAAATCGAGCCCGGCGAGGCATCCAAGGAGTTGATTCTAGTGGAGCAGCTCGCCCTGGGCTTGCGCGATGAGGGCGCCGACCGAGGCGCTCTTTTGATCGCCCTTGGCGGTGGGGTCGTCTGCGACCTCGGGGGCCTCTTGGCGACCCTCTACATGCGCGGAATTGAGCTCGTGCTGGTTCCAACAACGCTGCTGGCCATGGTCGACGCGGCCTGGGGCGGTAAGAACGGTGTCGACGCAGAGGGAAGTAAAAATTTGCTCGGCACGTGGAGGCCAGAGGCCTCGGTTTTTGCCGACGTTCGCGCCCTAGAAACCCTGCCTGATCGGGAATGGCGCCAGGGTTGGGCAGAGCTAATCAAGCAGGCCTGGATCTCGGGCGGTCCGCTTTGGGACGAGGTACAAAAGGGCCACTGGTCGCAGTCCGCCTTTTGGCTGCGCGAAGCGGCTGAAGTCAAGCTCTCGGTAGTGGAGGCGGATCCCTACGAGCGCGGAACCCGACGTGCCCTGCTCAACATGGGCCATACCCTGGGCCACGCCGTCGAGTCCATGGTGCTGTCTCGTGGCTTTGATTTGGGTCACGGAGACTGCGTTGCCTTTGGCTTGGTGCTGGAGTCCCTTATTTTGGATTCTTGGGGCGTCCCCGATGCCCCCTCTCGGGCTGCCCTGCGCGCCCGCATTGAGGCCGATTTTGACTTTGATTCGTTGCGGACTTTTAGTCCAACGGAACTCTGGATTGCCATGCAGTCCGACAAAAAGAAGCATGCCGGATCGCTGCGCTTGGTTTGGTGCCCGGCCCCCGGAACCCAAGAGCAGTCCTGGAATCTTGGCGAAGAGGATTTTCTCAAGGTCTGGAACCGCTATGCTTCGGCCTGAACTGCCCTACGCTAAGAGTATTGCCAACCGCGTCATGGTGCTGCGGTCGCTGCGGGGCAAGGCATTGCCTGGTCCCGATGCTCATTGGAGTGACGACATGCATGCCATGCGGCGGGTCCTGGATGCGCCCCTTGGCAACGACGGTTGGAGGCTTGCCCATGCCGGCCCAGCGGGAATGGCCTACCGTTTTGGCATGGCCTTCTGGGCGGCCCGTCCAGGAGCTAGGGTACTGCTCTGTGCCGACGACCGATTGCGCAATCGACCCATTCAAGCCCTGGTTGATGCCCTTCGCAGTCAGGGTGCCCTGATCGAGACCGCGGAGTTGGGCTGGCGCATTCAGGGAGTTCGCTTGCCGGGCGGAATCCTTGAGGTTGATTCCCGCCTAAGTTCCCAGTTTGCCTCCGCCCTGACTCTGGTGGCCGAGACGGCCGATAATCCTTTAGAAATCAAATGGTCCTCAGGAATAACAAGCGCTCCCTACTTGGCGATGACCCAAAAGCTGGGGCAGGGTCAGAACTTGGACTGGCCTCCCGAGAGGGATTGGTCGGCGGCCTTTGTCTTTTTGGTGGCCGTTGGACTGCGAGGTTTGGGTATCGAGCTTATGGGTTTGAGCGGCCAGAGCATTCAGGGCGATGCCGCTTCTATGAAGTGGGGCCCTGACCTTCAGTTCCGCGTTTCAGGGATTGACGGCGGCCTTCGAGTGGAGCCGACCCATTCCCCTATTGCCTCTGTCGCGGCGGACCCTGCGCCTCCTTTGCCTGCCTGGGATGTTGATTTTAAAGGCCTACCCGATTTGGCGATGCCCGCCATTGTTGCGGCAGCCCTGCAGGGCAGGTCGGGTCTGGCCTCGGGTCTTTTAACGCTGAATTTGAAGGAGTCTCCGCGGTTGGACGCGACGGTTTACACGCTGCGAGCGCTTGGATGCATTGCTGAGCAGGGCCCCGATTGGCTCCGATGGTCTGCGCCCGATGGGGCGAGCAGCCAGGCGGGCGAGGCCAATGGGAGCAAGGTTCAACGCCTGGAACTCGACTGCCTTGACGACCATAGAATGGCCTTTTGTGCCGGGCTCATTGCGCTTCGACGGCCGGTTCGTCTGCGGCAATCTGCCGCGGTTTCTAAATCGTTCCCGGATTTTTGGAAGGAGTTCTCGGTCTTTGGGCCGGACATTGAATTGGTCTAAGTGCGTTCAGCGCAGGGATTTCTTTGGGGCTTGGTTTCGGTTTTGTCTAAAGAGGTGGCCAGTCAGGTCGAGCTGCAGCCTAATGCTCGCGCTCCAGCCGCTCGGGGATTGGCGGATGCGGGCAGAAATTCGGTGCAGTCCGTTCGTCCATTGCCAGGCGGCTTCTTGCGTTATGCCAGGCCTCCAAAGGGTCATTGGTCCGCTGGCTCGTGCTAGGATCTCGGTGGTTGCCGTTATTCCAGCGAGTCCGAATTCAAGGCTGTGGGTTCTTAGGGGCCATCGAAATTGGATTGAGGCACCCTGGGCATTCCCGAGGTAGATTATGCCGCGAAGGCTTGGGCTGCTGCTTGGGGTCTGTGGGTTTTTTTGGAGGCTTTGGTTTGCTGATTTGTGGCTGAGAAGTTCATGGCGGATTCCAATTTGTAGTTGGCCGGGGTACCAACTTATTGAGCGTGTTCGGTCGGCCCATGTGGCGGAACGGTAGTGGGTGCTTGCGTTGAGGGTTAGGCGGCCGGCCCACAGCGGCAAGGCCGCTGTGGCGCGGTTCCCGCGCAGCGGGCGCCACGGGGTGGCGACCGCCGCCGGCCTCTCCACAGTCTCAGTCCCATAAATTCCGCTTAAATCCCGTTGAACCGACAAAAGCAAACCGCCGGGCCCGTACCAAACTGCGGCAAGCTCCAACCAGCCCCGAGATCCCCAAGCCATCGAAGCGGCCCAACCAGCCTTTCGAAGTCCGACATCGACCATGACCATTCCCGAGGAATCTCGGGCAAGTAGTATCCGGTCAAAACTCTTCCGCGTCCAGTCCGGCCATTGAACATTGAATCGCGGCTGCAGGGCAAAGGCGAACGACCGGGGGCTACCCCAAAAGCGCAGGGGAAAATCACTTGGGCTTCGAATTTGCCATGGATTCAGGAGCCACGATGCCGCGCTGGACTGCAGGGCCAAGCTGCCTCCGTCCGCCAATCTTTTCTGCAAGCTTTGGATGCCTCCGCAGCCTGAGCAACTCCAACCTACCGATATTTTTGGATCAAGAATCCTAAGATCCCATGGGGACTGATTGGCAAATGGTTTATTTCTGGGTTGGTGATAGAGTCGCTGAAGCAGTTCGCGTTGGTCCGTGCTTAGGGTAAGCGCCCTCCATTCGCTGCTGTCTCGCGGCCACCCGAATTGGGACTGGTAGATTTCAAGGGCGAATTGCTGCTCGGGGGAGAGAATCACGAGTGCCGCCGCTTCGCGCGGCGCCCCACCCACCCACCACTGAAGCCATACTTCAGCCGCGGAATCAAGCTGTGCATCGTTCCATTCCGGCCAATTTGCCATGGTTAGGATGCGCATTAATTCCAACTCTTCTTGCTTAACTCTCCCAGGAACTCCCGGCCTCTGGCCATCGCCGGGCGTCGGGTTCTGAACACGCTTCGCGCCCTCGCCCGGCCTCGCATACGGCCCCTCGCCCGACCTCGCGCTCGAGTCCTGGCCCATCGTTTGGCCCATTAGGCTTTGGGCCCAGAGTATGGCACAGAAGGCTAGGATCCAGTGAGTGAAGGCTATGGGTTTCATTCAAAAGGGACAGTAGGCAATAGACGAATGCTGCGTGCTGCCTCCCCCGACGATAATGCGCAGGGGTCCGCGCTGAAATACGGCCCTCCAACGGCCTGCGCTGCTTGCGTAGAGGGCAAGGTTGGGTCGTTCTAAGCCAATAATCCACTCGGTATGCTTGGATGCCAGGCTTTGCTGCATCTGGGCGGCTAGGGTCCAGCCGGAGGTCTGGAGCTGGCGCCAGGAGAGGGCAGTTCGCCCCGACAAGGCTTCGGTGGCAAGGGTCCAGGTGCCCCAAGTGGCCCGCCCCAGAACCTCAATACGCTTGTGGTTCCATCCCAGGCCGGCCGAGAGGCGCAGGGAGTTTGCGGCCGGGTCCTTTGTTTTTTTACTTAAAATTGGGCCGGCATTCACCGTTGCTAGGGACCAGGCCTGCAGCCCCATAATGCTGGCAGAGGACCCGAATTCGAGTTTTGGGCTTCGAACCATGACGACTGCCCTAGTCAACCCTGGCCTTGGCCCGGATTGCTCGACCCAAGCCGACATTCGCTCGGACCGAAGGGCCTCAAGCCAAGGATCCATAGGCATTTGACCTAGGGCGCATAGGGGGAGCAGCAGCAGGCTGAAGGCAGGCAGATTCATGCGGCAAAGAAGGGTTTTTATGCCCGGGCAGATCCGACCCTAAATGGAAGTTCTGGGCTGCAGCATACCTTCGCCGCGTGCGGCGTCTGACCCTTCTGCTATCGACCATGGTAACCCTGGGCTTAAATGCCCAGAGTTTGACTTTTGCCCTAGACGTTCGCAGCACCGACGCCCAACTGCGCGGGCGAGAAGTCCTCGATATTGCCCTAGGGCCAGACGGACTGTGGTGGATGGCAACCCAAGACGAGGGCGTCCTTTACTACGACGGACTATCCGTAGTCCAAATTCAATGGTCGGGCCAGCCGCCTATTGTGCTTGGTGTTGCACCAATTCAGAAGGGTACCTATGCCGCGACTTCGGGCGGACTGTACTGGATTCCCCTCGAAGGATCCGCGGAACTAATAAAAAGCCTGCCGGGACCCATAGTCGACGTCGAGGCTAAGGGCGACAGCCTTTGGGTTTTGGGCCCTGACCAGCTTTGGCTGCGAATAGGCGCCGGTAAATTTCTGCCCCAGTCCCTTGATGGCTTGGGTGGAGCCAAGCAGTTTGGCCGCCGAGGGGCCTCCTGGTGGGTGGCTTCCGACCGCGGACTTTGGATTCGCGGTGGCGCTGGACTCTGGACCCGAGTACGCGACCAACCGGTTCGCTCGGCTGCCGTCGATCACATGGGAGTATGGGCCGAGACCGATCAGGGCCTAGAACGCCTTACCGACGAGGGTTGGGAAGCTCATCCTGAAGGACCAAGGGACGCTCATTGGATGCCTGCAAAAGACCACGGGGCATGGTGGGCAGTTGGGCGCGACGGCCTATACTGGGTCGACGGCAAAGTCCGCCCCATGGTTGCCTTAAGCGGGAATCCCCTCGACGGAGCCCTCGCATTGGCCAGCGACGGGAACGGAGGGCTTCTTTTGTCCCTGCGAGAAGGCATAATCCGCATTCCGCGTCCGGAGCAGTGGTATGATCTGCGCAGTACGTCCTACAACACGGGCCGAATTAAGTCGGTGGCTCGCCGAGGGCCTGACCAATTTGCCGTTCTCGGCAGCAAGGGCCTCCAGCTCCTCAGCGCCGAGGGGCAGGTCATCATCCCCCTGCCTAAAACGGGTGTTCCCAGCGGATTAGTGGAACTTCCCAAGGGTCGCTGGCTGCTTTATGGTGAGTTCGGAGCCCTTGAATGGGTATCCGGCGCATGGAAGTCGCGGTTAAGCGAATGGGTTCTCGAGGCCGGAACCGTCGAGGATTCCGTCTTTGTTCATACCACCGCAGGGTACCAGAAGTGGTCTGAGGGTCGCTTTCAGCCCTGCGCGGCTCCGGCGAAGGTTCCTTCGGCCCTGCGCAGCTGGCCGGAACTCGGCTACCACTGGCATTGGGGCGACCTCGGGCTCTACGTCAATTCGCCGCAGCGCGGAATAAGTCCCTTCGGAAGCCCTCGCTGGGTTTTGCGCAGCTGGCAGATTCAGGAGGGTCAGGGTGCTGCCAATTTTGTGCTGCGTTTGGCACGGTTGGGCGATCCCCAGGCAGACGCCCGAACTCTTCGCTACCGACGTGACGGCGCAGACTGGGTAGACCTCGGTGCAGGCCGCACCCTAGTTTTAGCCGGCCTCTCCCCGGGAAGGCACCTCCTGGAGCTTGATTCTGATCCGATTCAGCGGTTTAGCCTTTGGCTACCGAGACCCTGGTGGGCACAGCCCCGATTCTGGGTTCCGCTGGCGCTGGCTTTGTTCTCTGCCGCGGGTAGCTTGCTTTGGCTTATCCTGCGCCGCCGACTGGAATCCAAGAAGTGGGCTTCTGAAAAGGCCGAACTCGAGCGTATGGCTCTTAGGCTGCAAATGAATCCGCACTTCACCTTCAACGCCTTGGAGTCCATTTCTTCGTTTGTTATGGATCAAAAGCCCCGTGAGGCCGTGCAGTACCTGAACCGCTTTGCCAAACTAATGCGCTACACCTTAGAGAAGGCCGACCAGGAGCGGGTGGAGCTGCACGACGAGCTTGACGCGCTGTCGCACTACATTGCCCTGGAGCAAATGCGCTTTGATCAGAGTTTTGATTACATTCTTGAGGTCGATGAGGCTCTGGATCCTGCCGACTTGGCGATTCCGCCCATGCTTTTGCAGCCCCTAGTCGAGAATGCCATTCTGCACGGACTCCGCCCCCTGCAAGGCCGGCGCGGACGCCTTACCCTGCGCCTGCTTCAGGCGGTTGAACCCGGCAGGATTCGCATCGAAATCGAAGACAACGGAATTGGTCGCGCGGCGGCAGGGGCGCAGCAAACCGGCGATGAGGGCCAGAAGCGTTCCATGGCCACAAGGATTCTCGAGAGCCGCCTCAAGGCCTTGGCGGAGGCCAGTGGCGAGCCCTACCGTCTTGCAGTCGAAGATCTCAATGAGGGAACGAGGGTCGTCCTCGCGCTCCCGAAGGTCGAAGTATGGGGGGTTTAGGGTAAGTTAGCAGTCTATGAAGGCCCTACTGCTCGACGACGAAGCCCCAAGCCGCAAGGCCCTGCGTGGCAAACTGGATTTATTTTGCCCTCAGGTGCGCGAGGTCTACGAGGCCTCTACGGTCGCTGAGGCCTGGGAACTGCTCCTGGGTCGCAAGCCCGACCTGCTCTTTCTTGACGTACACCTTAGCGGTGAATTGGGCTTTGACCTACTCGAGCGCCTTTCGGTCGACGAGCCCGAGTGGACGGGTGCAGTTATAGTGGTTACGGCCCACGAGAGCTATGCCGTGCGAGCTTTTAGGGCAAGTGCAGTCGACTACCTACTCAAGCCAATCGACCCCGAAGAACTTGCTCGTGCCGTCAAAAAGGCCAGCTCTGCCATACCCTCAGCCCAGCTCGGTGCCTTGGTTGACAACCTGCGGGAACGAAGCGATAAAAAATTAGTGATTTCGAGTACCGAGGGCATGCACATTGTGCGGATTACCGAAATTTTGCGCTGCGAGTCCACCTCGAACTACACCCAGTTCTTCATGCGCGGCGGAAAAAAGCTCCTGGCATCGCGCACTTTAAAAGACTTCGAGACCATTCTTGCTCCCTACGATTTTGAGCGAGTTCATAAGTCGCACCTGGTCAACATGGACATTATAAAGCGCTACGTTTCGAGCGACGGAGGCTACCTCATTCTCGAGGACGACTCCAATGTGCCGGTTGCCAACCGCAAAAAAGAAGTGGTGATGGCGAGGTTGAAAGCCCTATAGTTTTGATTTTATGGCCTTTGAGGAAAGAATACGAAGGATGGCAAGATGCTTCGGGTATACTTCGTATACAATAACATGACTTTGTTCAGGTAAAATTCGAAGTGAGGATTTCTTCGATTGGACACCAATCATTGGGAATAGGCTGAGG
>JABMNC010000144.1 GCA_013205365.1 Cryomorphaceae bacterium
AGTATTTCGCCAAGATTCTCTAAGGCCTCTGGCCAGTCCGCGAAGCGATGCCGCATCTCTTCTTGGGTGGTCAGGTAGAACTTGCTGTTGGGGAATCCGTAGCGGAATCCGCGCCCGCGCCCGATGGGAGTCGACTTTTTCTCAGACTCCTTGACGCAGAGCAGCACGTCGTGCGCCTCGGCCTGGGCCTCGTTGAGGTAGAAGCAGTTATTGGCCGCAACCGGCTTGACCCCGTGCTCAATGCAGAAGCGCTTTAGTACCTCGTTGACGGCGTCCTCCTCCGGAAGGCCGTGTCGGTTGATTTCGGCGTAAAAATCCGAACCAAATTCCTTCTTCCACCATAGAAAAGCCTCCTCGGCCTGCTTCTCGCCAACATTTAGAATTAATTGGGGGACTTCGCCCATGATTCCACCGGTTGTGACCATCAAGCCCTCACGGTGAGCCAAAAGCAGGTCGCGGTCAATGCGGGGCAGGTAGTAGAAGCCCTCAATGTAGGCGATGGAACTGAGTTTAGCCAGGTTATGGTATCCCAGTTTGTTCTTGGCCAGTAGCGGAATCTGGAAGCCGTCGTCTTTTTGGCTGCGGTCCAAGTGGTTTCGGCAGAGGTAGGCGTCAATGCCCACAATGGCCTTGAGCTCTGGGCTTCCCTCTGGACGGTTCTTATTGTGCGCCTGCACTCCCTGCACAAACTGAAAGGCACCCATCATGTTGCCCAAGTCCGTGAGGGCTACCGCGGGCTGGCCGTCGTCGGCAGCACGCTTAATCAGCTCAGGGACCTTGGTCGTGGCCTGCAGCACGCTAAACTGGCTGTGGACGTGAAGGTGAAAAAAGGGAACTCCGTCTGGAGCAGCGTCAAGAGCTCCGCCTGGACCTGCCTGGGTTGCGTCAGGGTTTACAGGGCTCGTGGCCGGCGAAGCGGCCGTGGACGGCTTAGCGACCATGGACGGCGCCCCATCTTGAAGGCCTGCCTTGAGGTCGGCACTGGCTTTTTTGAGGTCGCGGTGCTTGATTCCAATGGGCAGGATCCCCTGAGGATGGGCTTCGACGTAGCGGTCAAGCTGGGCTTGCTCCATGCCCAAGTCTGCAGCTTGCCAATGACGGCGGCGAGTGAGTTCCCAAAAGCACCGAGCAGTGGCCTCCACGTCAGCGGTAGCATTGTGAGCCTCCACAAAGGGCGCATTGAACAGCGTGCTGTGGAGTTCCGTAAGTTTTGCTGGCTTGAATCCGCCTCGCCCCGGAATCCCCACCAGTGCAGCCGTCTGGGGCGTCATGGTATCGATTACGGGCAATTGCATCCAATCGGGTTCAAGGCCGATTCGCAAAAATTCGGCGCCAAGGACGTTTAGATCAAACTTTAGGTTGTGCCCTACCATGAAGGAGGTCTGGCTCAAGGCCGCCTGAAAGGCGTCGAGGGCTACCGTCAGCGGATGTCCCTGCTCTCGAGCAAGTTCGGTGCTGATTCCATGTATTTCTTGAGAACCAAAGGGTATGTTGAATCCCTCCGGGCAAATAAGGTAGTCGCGAGCCTCGATTAATTCCCCGTCTTGACCGTGAAGCTGCCAAGCGAGCTGAACCACCCTCGGCCAGTTGCTTAAATCGCTTAGGGGTGCATTCCAATCCCTTGGTAGTCCGGTGGTTTCGGTGTCAAATACGAGGTACATGGGCGAAACCTAAAGGTAGCATCTGGGCCCCAAACCAAGGGTTTAAAGCGCTTGAAGTTGTTAACAGAGTACCCCTACTATGAGGCCTAAAGGACGGCAATGCCCCGAATGACCCTAGAGTAGAATGCCCTCTAGATCATACTCCGTAGCGCCAGTAATCCGGGCCGAAACGAAGGTTCCATGCTTTAAATGAATGCCCGGAGCCTCAATGCGCACCTCATTGTCAACGTCAGGGGAGTCGAACTCCGTCCTGCCGATGAAGGTCTCACCCTCGGTTCGGTCGATGATTACCGCAAGCGTTTGCCCGATAAGAGACTCGTTGCGCTCGAGGGAAATCTCCCGCTGGATCTCCATAATAGCCTGCTGACGACCATGCTTCACCTCTTGGGGAACGTCGTCTTC
>JABMNC010000145.1 GCA_013205365.1 Cryomorphaceae bacterium
CGGCCACAAGCATTTATAAAGGTTTCCGGCGTCCCGAGCAAAGCGGTGCTCGACGTAGTCGTCGTTGTAGTGCTCCATGTTGGCATAGAGTCCGTAGGGCTGGCCGTTAATAAAAAGGCGAACGTGGTTCACGCGCGGAGCCGGCATGCCGGCATCTTGAGCCAGTTCCCAAGCTATGCGGGCCCGCATGATGCTTGGGTCGTTGTGCTCTCCGTTGAGGTTCAATTCTTTGACGCCCTGAACTCGGGCACCGGACACAAAGCTGTTGAACGAAATTTTAAATGACTTCTTGGCACTGGTGCGCGAGGTATTTCCCCTTAGTCGAAATCCGACCTCAATGCCCGAAAGACTTAAGCCCGGAGCGGTAAAGCCAAAGTCTGCGTGGTATTCGTAGTCGCTACTAACGTTGGCAAAAATGGCGGCCAGGCTGTCGGCTGGAATCGTAATGTCAATACGCGGAACCACGTCGGTGCGGTACAAGCCATTGTCGGGCGGACTTGGGAAGCGCTGTGCCCAAGCAGAGGTCGCCAGAAAAAGCCCAAAAAGCAGCAGTAGTCGGTTCATAATCTAAAGGTGCGACCTAGAGGACTCGGAGGGTGATTTCGTCCAAAAAAATGAATGAGGCTCCCCCTTTGCCAGGATGCCATTCCGGCATGCCACCGGGGTTGCTCATGCGAATGGTGACCGAGGTTAGTTCGCTCTTTTTGCGGGACTTCAATACCACAAGGCTTCGCAGAATGGTACTGGGTTCCTCAGAAAGCGCCCTGGACTGCAGATCAATGCGTCCCGTGCTACTCTGTCCATTGGCAAAATGGGCCACTACTTCGATGGCACTGGGCAGGGCAATCCATGACTTGATGTCCTTGAGCAAGCCAATTTCAACCTCGATCTCTTTGCTTACCCTCTTGGTGCTGCTGCCCAGTTCGACGATCAGATCCTCGCCTTGAACACCGGTCCATTCACCCTTGCGCCAATCCACGTCGCCGAGCACGCCGTCTACAATACTTGCGGAACCGGGATTATACTGTGGGTTTGGATTCCCTGAGGTGATTTGGGCCGTCCAGTCGTTGGGTTTTTTGGTGCTCAGCGCCACCGAGCGGTGCTGCGTCAGTCCGTCGCCTCGCTCCAATCGGCGGCTTTCACTGAGGGTTTCTTCAACCCCGTCAATCCACGCGGTGGTTTCGGTCTCAAAGCGCCGGGCAACGCGGATTCTCGGAGCGGGACTGATTTCGCCGCTTATGCCATGCGCCACATTGCGGTAGGGGCTCAATTTTGAAGCGGATTCCGCATGATGCATCGCAAGAGATTTGGATTGGATCAGATCGTCGTGATCCAAAAAACTCTGGGCAAGCACCTGGCCTGGCTTGCTCGAGAGCTCGTAGCCCCTGAATAAGCCGCCGCTCCCGACCCGCTTCAAGTCGGTATGGAGCCCTGTGGCTCGAAGCTCCACTCGGTCCCAGTGCATCGCGCCCAGCGCATACCGCGCCTCGCCAGGAACTAAGGGATAAATTCCCCAAGAACTCATTACGTACCACGCCGACATTTGGCCGCAGTCCTCGTTGCCTTGGTAGCCGTCGGGCTGGTCGCTGTACATGGTTTTCAGTATTTCACCGATGCGCTCCTGACCCTGGCTCGCCTTATTGGTGGCGGAATAAAGCCAAGCAATGTGGTGGGAGGGTTCGTTGCCATGGGCATACTGACCAATCAAACCAGTAATGTCTGCTTGTTCGCGGCCTACAGTGGCAGAAGGAGCCGTAAAGAGCGCGTCCAATTGACCTTCAAGGCTGCGCCCCTGAGCAGCGAGCATCCGCTGCCAGCGAGCTAGATCGTGCACTGGGGCAAAGCTGTACTGCCATGCGTTGGCCTCCGTGTAGTGGCTGTTCACCTCACGCGGCTCAAAGCGCGCCATAAAGTCTCCGTTGTCGCGCGGACGCATCAGTCCCGTTTCGGGGTCAAGTAAGCTAACCCATCCCTGGCTGCGCCGCCAGAAATGCTCGGCGATGTCACCTCGCCCAAGTCGCGCCGCGGTCCAGGCGATCGTCGCGTCATCGTAGCTGTACTCCAACGTCTTCGAAACACTTTCGGACTCGTCCTGAATGCTCAGATAGCCGTTCGTACGGTAGTTTGGAATTCCGAATACTGGCGTCTGCGCGGTCGCCACCATCGCTTTGAGCAGGCGCTCGGAATCAATTTCGTAACCCTTGGCTTGCGCGTCGGCCAGCACACTCACGCTGTGGTAGGCAATCATGCAGTCGGTTTCGTTTGCCGCCAATTCCCAAACTGGCAGGCGGCCCGACTGGTCAAAATGGTCGAGCATCGTGGCGATGAAGTCCTGGGTGCGCTCGGGCTGAATCAAGGCGTAGAGCGGATGCGCCGTTCGGTAGGTATCCCAGAGCGAGAACACCGTGTAGTGCGCGTGGTCCAGGTCGGTGTGAATCCGACCATCCATTCCGCGGTAGCGCCCGTCCGCGTCGCTCCACAGGTTCGGAACACTAAACGCATGGTAGAGCGCTGTAGCATAAATTCTTTTGGATGATTCCGTTCCGCCGTAGGTCTGTGCCCGATCCAATTCCGCTTGCCACAACGTGGTGCTGCGTGCTACGCAGCCCTCAAAATTTCGCGATGAAGCCAGGGTCGCGCGAAGGTTTCGCTGTGCCCCTTGGTCATCGGTTCCAGAAAAGCCAACCGCCAATTCTGCGGTGCGCGAGGGCAACTGAATCCGAACGTGCAGCGAATCGACAATGTCTACTACTGCACCGACCGGCAAGAGCAGCGCGAGGTAGGCATGCTGCTCCTTGGCCCAACCTTGGCTGACGCGCTTCAAATGAAGTACCGATCCATCGAGGCGCGCCGAAGCCCGAAGCACCCGATCTCGGTAGTTCAAATCAATCCAGAGTTCGGGGGCTTGATCTTCTGCATACTGGTATCGATGAAACCCTCCGCGTTCTGCGGCGGTGAATTCTGCCTGTGTTCCGTTGGCAAGGCGAACGGAGTAGTTGCCCGCGCTGGCGCGCTCGCTGCTTTTATCGAATGCCACGGGAGAATCCGCAAAGGGTCCGCCCCAGGGCTTGAATAAAAAATCGCCGTAGTCGCCAACGCCAGTCCCGCTCAAGTGGGTGTGACTGAAGCCCCAGACGGTGCTGTCGGTGAAGTGGTATCCGCTGCAGCCGTCCCAGCCCTCGCGTCGGGTATCGGGACCAATTTGGACCATGCCAAAGGGCGCCGTTGCGGCGGGGTGGGTATGTCCGTGCCCTCCAGTTCCAATAAATGGATCAATATGGCTCACAGAAATTTGTGAAAAAGCGGCTAGGGAAAGTCCGGCAAAGGCCCCCAAAAGGAGATGCTTGGTCATGACCCTAAGATAGCCTACTCCCCCAAAAGGTCTGGCCGACGCTCTCGGGTGCGGCTCAAAGCCTGTTCGCTGCGCCATTGGTCGATGAGGGCAAAGTTTCCAGAGGTTAGAACTTCGGGAACCTTCATGCCGCGAAATTCGGCCGGGCGCGTGTACACCGGCGGTGCCAGTAAATTATCTTGAAAGGAGTCCGTTAGGGCAGAGGTCTCGTCGTTGAGCACGCCCGGAATCAAGCGAATCAGCGCATCGGCTATTACGGCTGCGGCCAATTCGCCTCCACTAAGTACGTAGTCCCCTATGGAAATTTCGTGGGTAATGAGCCTGTCGCGAACGCGTTGGTCAATGCCCTTATAATGTCCGCAAACCAAAAGCAAATTGGTAAACGAAGACATTCGGTTAGCCATGGGCTGGTCTAGGGTTTGCCCGTCTGGAGAGGTGTAGACCACGGCGTCGTAGTCGCGCTCGGCCAAAAGGCCCTCGATGCATTCAAAAAGAGGCTCAGCTTTGATTACCATGCCGGCACCCCCGCCAAAGGCATAGTCGTCGACCTGCTTGTGCTTGCCGCTACCAAATTCGCGGAGGTCGTGCAAATGAACCTCGACCAGGCCCTTGGTTTGCGCCCGTTTTAGTATCGAAGCTTCAAATGGGCTGCGAATCAGCTCAGGCAGAAGCGTTACAATATCAATACGCACTGCTTAGGCTAGTCCGATTTCGACCAAGCGCTCGTGCAGGTATGCGCCCGCGGTGATGTCGCTGAATGCCTTTGGGCGCTCATCGCTGATGCAGTGCTCAAGGCAATTCAAGGGCATGTCCTCTTTGGGATGCACAAAAAATGGCATAGAATAGCGTGGTAAATGCCGCTTTTCTGCCGTCGGATTCACTACTCGGTGGGTCGTGCTCGACAGCATTCCGTTGGTAAGGCGCTGCAGCATATCGCCTACATTGATGACTAAGGCGTCGCTGGTAACGTGAATCGGAACCCACTTCTGCTCAGAAACTACTTCGAGCCCCTCTGCTGATGCGCCCATAAGCAGGGTAATTAGGTTGATGTCTTCGTGTGCAGCAGCGCGAATTCCGTCTTCGGGGAGTGCTGGTTGGGCAGGGTAGTGTATGGCTCGAAAGATCGAATGACCCGAGGCCAAGGGTTCGCTAAAGAATTCACGGTCCAATCCAATGTGCAGGGCCACTGCCTTCATGAGTTCGTTGCCTATGGATTCCAATTTGCGGTAGGACTGACTAATTACTTCGTCAAGTCCTTGGACCTGAGAACCGACTAAGAGGTTGGGCATGAGTCCGCGTTCTGCCGCATTCATCGGTCCCCATTGGTAGAATTCCTTGAGGTCAGCCGATGTTTCGCCCTTGGCATGCTCCACTTTAAAAGGAGTAAATCCGCGCTGCCCCTTGGCGCCATGCTTTACAAAGGTGTTTTTAATTGGCTCAGGAAGTTCAAAGAATTGCTGCACGGCCGAGTAGAGGTTTTCCCGCTCTTGGGTAGTAAATCCGTGGTCTTCAATAGCCGCGAATCCGAGGCTGCGAAATGCCTGACCAAGGGACTCCGAAAAGGCAATTTGGTCTGCTGGACTGCCTTGAGTCCATTGGCTTAGCGAAAGGGTTGGAAGTTGCATAAATCAAAGATAGGACTAGCCGTTCCTTTGCACAATGAAACACAAACCAAGTCTTGAACTCTACCGTTCCCTGTTTCTCCCGCGCGCGGTCGAGGAGCGCATGCTCATAGCCCTGCGTCAAGGTCGTATTTCTAAGTGGTTTTCTAGCTACGGTCAAGAGGCCGTTAGCGTCGGAACCACGCTGGCAATGCACGAAGACGAATGGATTTGTACGATGCATCGAAACCTCGGTGTCTTTACTGCAAGGAACCTGCCTTTGGTCAAGCTTTTTGCGCAGTTTCAGGGACGGGCCAGTGGCTACACCAAGGGCCGTGATCGATCCTTTCATTTTGGGACCCGCGAGCACCGAATTTTTGGTATGATTTCGCACCTCGGCGCACAGCTTGGCGTAGCCGACGGCCTCGCCCTCGCGCGGAGCATTCGCGGAGAAGGCAAATGCGTCCTAGTTTTTACTGGTGATGGCGGCGCCTCCGAAGGTGATTTTCATGAGGCCTTGAACGTGGCCGCCGTCTGGAAGCTGCCGGTTTTAATAGTGGTCGAAAACAACCAATGGGGCTTATCTACGCCGTCTCGGGAGCAGTTTGTTTTTGATTCGTTTGCCGTCAAAGGTCCGGCCTATGGAATGGAATCGCATTCCATTGACGGGAACGACCTTGATTTGGTCCTTAAAACATCGCGCGAACTGACGCAATCCATTCGAGAAAATCCACGTCCTATTTTGCTAGAGTGCATGACCTTTAGAGTGCGCGGCCACGAAGAGGCTTCTGGAACGAAATACTACCCCGAGGGCCTGATTGAATCATGGCAATCCAAGGATCCTATTCTGCGCTACCGAAACAGCATTATAAAGGCATCAGTGGCTGCAGAAGAAGAGGTTAAGGCGCTCGAAGAAGAGCTCGCCGCGCAGGTTTTGGAGTCGCTTAATTTGGCGCTCGAGGAACCTAAACCCCACTACGACGAGCAGGCTGAGCTTGCCGACGTGTATGCTCCCGTTGACTCCGAGCCAAGCCATGAGGTTGCTCCCGAATCAAGCCGAAGACTGCGGCTTATTGACGCCATCAATGAAGGTTTGGGTCAGGCCCTAGAGCGGCACGATAATTTGGTCTTTATGGGCCAAGATATTGCGGAATACGGTGGTGTTTTTAAAGCGACAGACGGCTTGCTAGAGCGTTTTGGACCGGATAGAATTCGCAATACTCCGCTTTGCGAATCAGCTATTGTAGGAGCCGGTGTGGGCTTATCGGTTGAGGGCTTTAAGTCCATGGTCGAAATGCAGTTCAGCGATTTTGTGACCGAGGCCATGACGCAGATTTGCAACCAAGCAGCAAAACTTCACTACCGCTGGGGTCAGTCGGTCGACATGGTGCTTCGCATGCCCACGGGCGCCGGCATGGCCGCAGGGCCATTCCACAGCCAGTCTACGGAGGCTTGGTTTGCTCGAGTACCGGGTCTCAAGGTGGTCTATCCTTCCACGCCCGCCCAGGCCAAGGGACTTCTGCTTCGTGCCTTTGAAGACCCCAATCCCGTCTTGTTTTTTGAACACAAGAATCTTTACCGCTCCTTTGAAGAAGAAGTCCCTGAAGAATACTATACTCTGCCATTGGACCGAGCGGTGCTTGTTAAGCCCGGCGAAGATCTCACGATAATTGCCTACGGTTCCGCTATTCATTGGGTTCGGGATTGGATGCGAACTAATCCAGGTACCTCGATAGAGCTCATTGATTTGGTTTCACTGCGCCCTGTGGACTGGAATACCCTAGAAAAGTCCGTGCGCAAAACAAACCGATGCTTGGTGGTGCAAGAAGATACTTTTTTAGGCAGCATAGGTAGCTCTATTGCGTCCGAAATTCAGCAGCGTTGTTTTGCAGTCTTGGATGCGCCGGTATCGGTGCTGTCAAGTTCTGATACCCCGATTCCTTTTGCTGCGGAACTTGAGCGGGGTTTTCTTCCGCAGGAACGACTTGATTCTGCAATTCAGAGTATTCTTAATTATTAGTGAATTCATGATTTGTTTTTGCCAAATAGTTGGCACTATATTTGCGTAGATTAAAACACAATTTAAATAATTTTATCAGCATGACTCCATCACAGCTCGTTCAGCACTTTCGCGACAACCAAAACGGCAACAAAACCCTTAAGACTACGTTTCGCAATCAGTTTTTAGGTAAGTTTGATTTTGAGGAACTAGAAGGCCTAATCATCTCTTGTGAGAAAGAGATCGAGAAGCGCGCTCAAGTTGAAATTGACCACCACATTGCTTGGCTAGAAGCCCAAGGTTACACGGTATCTAAATAGTAGTTTACTACGTATTTGAAAAGGAGGCTCACGAGCCTCCTTTTTTGTTGCATTAAAGTCTTGAAGTACCCCGGTACGATTTGCGGGACTAGGAACTATCCTAAAAGCAAGAAGCCGCACTTAGGCGGCTTCTTTGGGGTGGGCGAACAGGGATTCGAACCCCGGACCCTCTGCGTGTAAAGCAGACGCTCTGAACCAGCTGAGCTATTCGCCCGATTTTGGTTTGCAAATATACTTCAAAATAAGCTTTGGCCAAGTGCCTAGGGCAGAAATTCGGGACCGGAGCGCAACACGATATGGCAGCGGTCTCGCCCTACAATATACCAAGTACTCGCCAAAACGCTCCCAGTAGAATCCAAAACGGTCGTGCGCAGGCTGTCTCCCTCTGCACTCAGCGATTTCATGTGGGAGTCGTCTACCACCGCAAAAAAAGTTCCGAAGCCCTTTTCTAAAGCCGAGAGGGTATCTCCTGTGCGGACGTTGACCGTATACACGGAATCAGGCAGACTGGCTCCAGTCCACTCAAAACCAACACTGCGGAATTCTTCGGTACAGAATACTCCTTCTTCGCAGCCAAATGCCAAAAAGCTTGCCGCGGATAATGCAATGAGTCTATTTTTTAGCACCGTCCTCAAACTCAAGGGAGGCGCTGTTCACGCAGTAGCGAAGCTTGGTCGCAGTCGGACCATCGTTGAATACATGGCCTAGGTGGCCTCCGCATTTTTTGCATAAAATCTCCGTACGGACCGTTCCATGACTGTAGTCTGACTTCTCAATTACGTTGGATTCGGGACCCTGTTGGTCAAAGCTTGGCCAGCCGCAGTGGGCGTCAAATTTGCGGTCGCTGATAAACAGTGAGGCACCACAGCCTGCGCAGGTATAGGTTCCTGGCTCAAAATGCTTGTCGAACTTGCCGGTACCAGGGTACTCGGTCCCTTTCTGGCGTAGAATTTTGAATTGTTCCGGAGTAAGGATAGACCGCCATTCGGCGTCGGTCCGTTCCACAGTAAAGGGTGTATTGCTCATTTTAGTAGGGGTATTTTGGCAAGAAGCCATGGTTCCAAAACCTAGTATTGCTAAAAGCAGACCAAAAATTCTCATGGGCAGCACTACTGCAATAGTTAGACCAAAAAAGTGCCCTGGACTGGACTCGAACCAGCACAAGCATAGCTCACCACCCCCTCAAGGTGGCGTGTCTACCAATTTCACCACCAGGGCGACACTTTCATGATCAAGAACGTTTTAGTGACTCGACTGGGATTCGAACCCAGGACCCATACATTAAAAGTGTATTGCTCTACCAGCTGAGCTATCGAGTCGTTTCGCTAACGAGGCTGCAAATATAGTTCAATTGCACAAAAACAGAGGGCCTACACCTAGATTTGTAATCACTAATGAACACCTGGTATTTGTGGGGCTATATGGGCTCAGGAAAAACGTCCATCGGGCGGGCAGTTGCTCGAAATTTAAATCTGGAATTCAAGGATTTAGATAAATTAATCATCGAAGAATCGGGCATGACTATTTCTGATTTCATCGGCGAGCGGGGGGAGTTGGCCTTTCGCAAACTGGAGCGGCAGCTGCTCCTGGAGAATCAGAACTTCGATGGAATCTTCTCCTGCGGAGGAGGAACTCCCTGCTACTACGATAATGCTGAGTGGATGGTTTCTAAAGGGCAAGCCGTCTACCTAAGGGCCTCCCCAAGCTGGCTTCACCATCGCTTAGCTTCAAGCCGATCTCGGGGTATGAAGCGTCCGCAATTAACAGGAGTTGCAGACCAGGATTTAGGGGAATTTATTGCAAAGCATCTGTTTGAGCGACAGCATTTCTACCAAATGGCGCAGTATAAAATTGCCGTGGACCAGAGCCCGACTGAGCAGGTTGTCGAGGCCTTGGCGGGCTTAATCAGACCAAATACGTAGCGCAGGGGCTGTTCCAATCGACCTCAACGCGCTCGTGCAGCCCAGTGCTCAGCGAAATTCCTTTGATGTCGGCCTTGACCGGGAAGCGTTTGTGGTTGCGATCCACAAGGACGACCGTGGTAATTCGTCCCATGGACGCCGTCAGAAAATAGGATAGGGCATAAAGTAGGGTTGCGCCGGAATTCAAAACGTCATCCACCACCACCACGTGCGCGCCTTCTAGGCTTGATGCCGATGCGGAAGCTCGTGTTCCTTCCATCGTAGGCTGTCTTTTATTAACCTCTATTTCAATAAGTTCAGCGTCTATATGAGGCTTCAAATGCGCCTGGATTCGCTCTGCCAGACTGTAGCCTGAATTGCGGACCCCTGCAAGGACCAGTCGTTCTCCTTCGCGGTGGCGTTCCAGTACCTGCCAAGCCATGCGTTCCACGGTCCGCGCCATGCGGCGGTCGTCCAAAATGAGCGTGCGTTCTCCCATGGAATAAATTTATGCTTCGCTAGCGGACTTTGCGCGCAACAGAACCACCGATTCTACGTGAAATGTCTGCGGGAACATATCAACACCCTGAACGGTCGCTACTTCATAGGCCTCTGAGAGCATCTGAATGTCGCGCGCTTGGGTAGAGGGGTTGCAGCTGACGTACACGAGTTTTGGGGCTTTAATTCGAGCGAGTTCCGCTACCACAGCAGGGTGCATGCCTTCCCGGGGCGGATCCACCACCACCACGTCGGGACTACCATGGCGGGCAACAAATTCCGCAGTAAAGATTCTACGCATGTCACCAACCTCGAAGGTGGCATTGGAAATTCCGTTCCGTTCTGCGTTGCGCACTGCTGCATCCACGGCTTCGCGCACGCTTTCAATGCCCACTACTTTGCCTGCGATTTGTGCCATAAACAAAGCGATGGTGCCGGTGCCGGTGTACAGGTCATAAACGGTTTCACCGCCTTTAAGCCCCGCGGCAGTCAATGCCACCGAGTAGAGTCGATGTGCCTGAAGCGGGTTGGTCTGGTAAAACGACTTTGGACTGATCAAAAACTTAAGGGCCCGTCCTCCCTCTAGTGCGGGTTCCATTTCTTCTTCGAGCGATTCTGCACCATAGAACAGATTCAAATCCACGTCGTACATGGAATCGTTGACCTTCTCGTTCAAGCCCCAATAGAGGCTCACGAGGCGATCAAACTGCTCCGTGATGCGGTGCATCATGGTAAATCCGTCGGGGCCTGGGTGCTCGCCCCACTGAATAATCATCATCCAATCGCCCGCCTGGTTGCTGCGGAGCATGGCTACTCGCAGCGCGCCTACCTTGGCGCGGGGCTGCCAAAAGCTAATGCCCAAGGCGAGGGCCTCATCGCGGACCGCATTGCGGATTTGATTTCCGTAGTCGGGAATGAGGTGGCAGTCCTGAACGTCTAGGATTTTGTCCCAGAAGCCCGGGATGTGAAAGCCTAGACCCGGTTCGGCTGCTGCATCGGGATTGGCTACGAGCTCTCCTCGGGTTCTCCAACGGTTGTTGGTGAAGCTGAATTCCGTTTTGTTGCGGTACCTAAAGGGTTCGGGCGCAGGAATAAAAGGATGCCAGACCACCCCGTCGCGGGGAACAGAACCAACACGAACCAACTGCTCCTCCACCTCAGCGGCCTTGAATTCCGCCTGGCTGGGGTACCCAAGGTGCTGCCAGGTGCATCCTCCGCAGGATTCGGTATGCTTGCAGGAGGGCTCTACGCGCAGGGGGGACGGGCTTACCACCCGATCAACGCGCCCTTCGAAGTAGCTCTTCTTGCCTTTGATGACGCGAACGTCTACCACGTCGCCTGGAGCCGCGCCGCGAATTAATACTGTTTTGCCGTCGTCGGTCTTACCCACGGCCACGCCACGCCCACCGGCTCGGTCTACCTTAATGTTTTCGAGAATCACAGGGTAAAGGTAGGGGACTATCTTTGGGTAAATCCTTGCATCATGAAGCCATACGACTACATCTCCCTGGAAGACCGGTACGGTGCGCACAACTACCATCCACTCCCGGTGGTTTTGCAGCGCGGAGTCGGGCCCTATGTATGGGACGTCGAAGGCAAGAGGTATTTCGATTTTTTGAGTGCATACAGTGCAGTAAATCAAGGTCATAGCCATCCTCGGATCATTGAGGCTCTGGTGGATCAAGCCCAGACCCTGGCCCTTACTTCTAGGGCCTTTCACAACGACCAACTTGGCGCTATGGAAGAGGCAATGGCCTCTCGATTTGGATACGACAAGGTTTTAGCCATGAATTCTGGGGCAGAAGCGATCGAGACCGCCCTAAAGCTTGCGCGCCGCTGGGCCTACGACGTCAAGGGGGTAGCGCCCAACCAAGCCCTAATTCTTGTGGCCCAGCAGAACTTTCACGGCCGTACGTCGACCATTGCCTCCTTCTCGAGCGATCCCGACTCCTATGGTGGGTTTGGTCCTGCCATGCCCGGATTTCAAATAATTCCCTACAACGACCTTCTCGCCTTGGAGCAGGCCCTTGCCAACCCGAACGTGGCTGCCTTTTTGGTCGAACCCATTCAGGGCGAAGCGGGGGTAAATATGCCCTCAGACGACTACATGGCCGGGGTTGCAGCCCTCTGTCGGTCAAAAAGGGTGCTTTTTATGGCCGACGAAATACAGACGGGCATCGGTAGAACCGGTTCTTGGCTGGCTACATGCGGCAGCTGCGGCTGCACCGGCGGGCGTTGCGAGCGAGACCCTAAAACCTATGTACGCCCCGACGTGCTCATTCTAGGTAAGGCTCTCTCTGGCGGAGTCTACCCAATTTCGGCGGTCCTGGCCGACGACGAGGTAATGCTCACCATCAAGCCGGGCCAGCATGGATCCACGTTCGGTGGCAATCCCATTGCGGCCAGAGTAGCCCAAGTGGCACTACAAGTAGTCGAAGACGAAATGCTTATGCAGTGTGCACGCCGCCAGGGAATGCATTTTAGGGCGACCCTAGAGCGTGAATTTGCATC
Organism: Cryomorphaceae bacterium; assembly: GCA_013205365.1. GTDB lineage: Bacteria > Bacteroidota > Bacteroidia > Flavobacteriales > Schleiferiaceae > TMED14. The sequence continues at coordinate 12,183 of JABMNC010000145.1, forward strand.
CAATCCCTTGGTGGCCAAGGTTCGTGGTCGCGGACTCCTCAATGCAGTGGTCATCAATACCCCCGAAGATTCTGATATGGCCTGGAACATCTGCTTGGCCCTAGCGGCCAACGGGGTACTCGCCAAGCCAACGCACGGAAGCATAATTCGCTTTGCTCCGCCACTGATTCTAACCGACGCAGAGATGGACGATGCCCTGTCTCGCATCGTTAGGACGGTGAATGAATTCCAGTAAATAGGGGCCTCTGCCGCCTCAGCAATTGGCAGAGGTAGTCCTTAGTCCTTAGGGGGCCAGGTCGCAATCCAGTCCTGGTACATCCCGTTAAAACTCTTGTGAACGCTTTCTAAAAATTCCGGACTAACCGTAGCCCAAACCGCTGCCGGGCTTGGGAAGCGGTCGATGGGGTAGCGGTAGGTTTGCTTCATCGGACCCGCCTCGATTTCAACCAGGTAGTTCGTTCCAAAATGAAAGAGTTGGATGCGAAAGGTCGGGTGGGGGAGTTGGTCTACAACGCGCATGATGAATGGTTAAAAGTCCGCCCGAAGACTAAGATTTATTAGTCTGTTTGTGAGGTAGTTGGGCACAGCATACTGGCTGGCTGTACTGATGTCCATTACCCAAAAATAACTCGCCGTGTTGCGGATTTCTAGAAGATTATAGGCTTCCAGCGCGATTCGGGGCTGAATTCCGCGCCAAGCGGGTAAAACTCGTTCAAAACCAAGGTCCATCCGGCGGTAGGGCGGTGCTTTAAAGGGTTTTGGATTTTCAAGGGGCAGTCCAAAGGGGAATCCGCCCGTCACGTTGGCCACCAAATAGACCCTGTTCTTGGGTTGGCCAGGAAGGTGGTCTTCGATGCGCATGCTGAAGGCGAATCGGTAGTCGGTTCCGCGCCGCTGCCAACCCTCATCAAACTGTTCGCGGGCCCTAAAAAGCGACAGCGATACCCATGATTCGGCGTCGCCAACCCAGGTGCTGTGTAGCTGCTGGTCCAGTCCAGAAACGACGGCTCTCCCGGGTTGGGTTCCGAGGTAGCGAATTCGCATGCCGTCTTGCTCAAAGGCAAATGCCCGATCCTGGTACTTGAGGTAGGCTTCAATTTGGTACATCCAAGGTCGACCTAGTCGGCTACCGTAAAGCTTGGTTCCGGCGATCAAATGCCAGGCGTGCTGCATGCGGGCGTCGGTTTCGAGCCCATTGGCAGTCCAATTGCGGAGTTCGCGCACCGTTGCGGTTTGCGCATAGCTTCCGGCGTTGAGGTAGGCTAGCCAAGTGCTTTGACCCGTGGGGCCTATGGAAAGCGAGGCCCTTGGGCTCCAGCGCCACTCCCCCGATCGGCTGTCGCGCAGTATTCTCTGGCCAAAACGCAGGTGAACCGTTCGATCAGGGCCAACCCAGTTCTTGCTCCAGGTCATGGATGCCCAATTTTTCACGTTGTTTAGGAGTCCGGCGCTTTGAAGTACCGAGTACAATTCCAAGGTGGAGTCCGCAGTATAGGATGTGTCGTTCGGTCCAATTGCGACTATCGTAGGCTGGTGCATTAAGCTGTAGCCGGCAGAGTCGAGATTGATCCATTCGTGCACTCGATCCTGGGCAAACTGCATGCGCTGGCCAATGGTCCAGTTGAGCTGTGCGGACTCGCTAAGGATGTGGCTCCCACGAAGGGCGGTGTGCACGTCTCGCACCCATAGGTCATTGCGGGCATAGCGCTGAAAGCCGCCACTGCCTCGCAGGTAGCTTAGTTCGCCAAACTGGTCTGAGCCCATGTTGCTGTTGACGTCGCCAAGTCGGTAGGCGGATTCAATGTCGGAATGCTCTACCTCCAAGGCCTGAGAAAGGCTGGCCTCTGCATCGATGACGCTCCGTTGGCCAAAGGCCCGACGGGTTCTCCACCCGGCAAAACCATTTTGAAATCCGTAGTATTCGGTTCCGGCCATGGCAACCTGGAGGCGGAGAACCTGGGTCACGGTTCCGAATTCGGTGGTTCTGCTCTCGGGGGAGAGGCGGAATCCGTTTTGCTGCACAATACCCAGAAATTCGTGGTGCCAGGCACCATGGCGACCGGTCCAAACTACCTGTGCGTCGCGGGAGTCCGCCCTAAAGTCGCCAAACACGTCGCCGGTGCGGGCAAAGAGCACATTGCTTCGGTACCGAATGCCGATGCCAAGGTTGCCCTGCCAGACGGTGGCTCCACCCGAAAACCCCCCAAGCCTCACCCGCGCGCGGGACGAATCAACCCTTCGGTAGTTCACCTCAAGGGCAGAGGCGAGTTTGTCGCCCAATTCGGCGTTAAATCCTCCGGCCGTGAAGGTTAATGACGATACAAGGTCTGGGTTGAGCACGCTAAGGCCCTCTTGCTGCCCAGACCGAGCAAGCTGGGGGCGGTAGAGTTCAAAACCGTTGACATAAACCAGGTTCTCGTCGTAGGTACCCCCTCGCACGCTGTATTGGCTGCTGAGCTCGTCGCTGGCCACTACGCCGGGGAGGGTCCTTAAAAGCGACTCCACGGAACCTGTGGCGGTACCAAGTCCTCCTAAAGTCGCCGATTTTAGTCGAATTTCACTGGTCTGAGTGCGAAAGCGTTCCCCGGTCACCGTCGCCTCCTGCAGCAGGGTTTTGCGCGGAGTGCTGTCCTGGAGGGCCGCCAATAATAGGGCGGCGGCAATTGCACTCAAGAGCTAGCGCTTTTTGAGCGATTCAAAAAACTGAGCCCAAGCAAAGGGGTTGCTCAAGCGCCCAAGAATGGCGGTCGCTCCGTTGTTGCCGTAGAATCGGCCTGCGTTGTAAAGCTGCTGCTCTTGGGCCTGAATGATGTACCGTTGCATTTCGTTGGAACTCATACCCATCAGCGAAGCCTTCTCCTTAAGTGCTTGTATGGCAAGATTTTGAAGAGCAACATCGCGTTCTGTAGTTTCGATTTTCATGCGCAGAAGCTCTCGATTGAGGTCTTCGGGGCGGGGCCAAGGGTAGAGCGTCACTTCGTCGAGTTCCACGCTATTCCAGCGCATGTACACGGTGGCGAGGTAGCTGGTGCCATTAAGGGAGTCCGATACCCAAAGTCGCTCATCCTCAAAGCCCAAGCGTCTAAAACGGATGCTGTCTCCCGGCACCGCCGTGATGCTAAAGAAACCGTCGTCTCCCGAAGTGGTCGTAGTTGGTCGACCACTAATCCAAAGCCTGGCATTGGGAATAGTTTGCAGGCTCGTGTCGCTCGTTAGAAGGATGCCACTTACCTGCACTACGTTCTGCGCCCCGACGGCCAGCGTCAAAAGTGCAGATGCTAGGGCCAGGTAATGCTTCATAATTCGGTAGTAAAGTTAGTGAGGTTACCTACCTCGTCCCGAACCCATACTACAAGTTTGCCCTTGGTGCTGCCGGCGTCGGCATACATCGAGTTGGATTTTAAATCCAGATGCCCCCATATCCATTTTCCATTGAGCGTAATTTCTACGATTTCAGAATCCAGCTCATCCTGCACCCTGATCCATACCCTGCCGTTTGGGTCGCGCCGAAGCAGCTCGCACTGCGGACTCTTGGTATCGATGCGGACTTCGGCAGACCCGCAGGTCTTGGAGGTAAAAACGATGCGCCCGTCTGCGCTGCGTCTACCCGGAATCTTTGCCGAACCCCGACCGTCGCGCACTGATAAATAGGTCTTATCCCAGAGGCTGTCGGCAAGCTGGCTTGGGGTCCAAGAGTAGGTAACCGGCTTAATTGCTGCGACGTCAGGCTTTACACCGATTTTGTTGCCATTAGCGCTTAGGCTGATGTTTTGCGCCATAGCAAAGCATTGTGCGGGCAATTCAAGACTCCAATCGCCGTCGCTTATGCTGCGGAGCGCTTGGGTGCTCCCGGGGTTTGGTTGGGCAACGCTAACCCTGCCTGACCAAATCGGGCTACCCCCGGAATGCACCTCGAGGGAGTAGGTTCCGCTTGATTTTGGCCATGCTTGCTTGAGCTTCCAGCCTGGTGCAGGCTGGCTTGGGCTGGGATGAATGTGAAATCCTCGAATGCCTTGCTGGC